>NZ_JBEKVH010000143.1:0-9551 GCF_049514155.1 Roseiarcus sp.
ACGCGTTCGCAAAAGTATCGGCCGTCACACGGTGAAATACCCGAACGAACCCGTGCGCCCGAAGTCCCCCAAAGCCGCCCAAGCGCCAAACTGAACGTCGTCATGAATAGGAAGGGCTAGTTGCGCCGCAACTGTGCCGGTGTCACCCCGCGTCGGGACAAAGATCACCAAGATTATTGCGATGCTCGAAGGCGAGCACGGCGCGACGGTCGCCCAGCTCGTTGCGGCAACTGGTTGGCTGCCCCATACGACCCGCGCCGCGCTGACGGGGTTGCGCAAGCGCGGCTACACTCTGACCTCGGACCGATCGGACCGAACACGTGGCTCAATCTATCGGATCGTGTCCGCGCGTTCGTCGGACGAGGCGACTGAAGCAGCCGCCGCTGGCGGCGCCGTCGCCAGAGACACTGGCCCGTCCGAAAGCGGCGCTGACGATCAGCCCGTTCGCCACAAGCATCGGACCGGGGCGACACGTAGCTCCGCCAAGGCGCGAATTCGCAAGGCCGCCTGATGGCGCGGCTGAGGAAAACCAGATCCCTGGCCAAGGCGCCGGCTCAACCGGCGCCTCTAGCGGACGATCGAGAGCGGCTGAGCCAACTCGTTTCGAGCCTGCCCGACCTCGACAGGCGTCAGCTGCTCCTTCAGTGGCGCAA
Organism: Roseiarcus sp.; assembly: GCF_049514155.1. Lineage (GTDB taxonomy): Bacteria > Pseudomonadota > Alphaproteobacteria > Rhizobiales > Beijerinckiaceae > Roseiarcus. Next base: position 654 of record NZ_JBEKVH010000143.1, read on the forward strand.
CCATCTAGGCGGGACCGCTCCCGCCCACTTGCCGACATGGCTGCTGGCGCGCCTGCTCGCCTATCGAATCCAAGCCGCCGCATTTGGAGATGTTAGCGCGACGACGCAGCGACGGCTGCGCAGCCTCAAGGACGCGGGGGATCATTCTACCCCCGTCCCGTTCGCCAACCGCTCGCCGGCCACACGTGACGGCGTCGACCTCCGCCCCGGCGCCCTGCTGGCGCGCGAATGGCGGGGCCGGCTCGAGCGCGTCTCCGTGCTCAGCGAAGGCTTCGCCTGGAACGGCGATACCTACGCCAGCCTGTCGATGGTCGCCAAAGCGATCACCGGCACAAGTTGGAACGGCCATCGCTTCTTCGGCTTGCGATCCGGCCGCCAGACGCCTGCCAGGGCAATGCCAGCGAAGGCGAGGCAAGCGAGGGCGACGCCATCAGCACCCTCGCAGTCTGAGGCGGCCCCGTGACGCCGGAGGGCCACAAGTCGACCCTCAAGTGCGCGATTTACACCCGCGTCTCCTCCGACAGCGGCCTCGAACAGGAGTTCAACTCGCTCGACAACCAGCGTGAAGCCTCGGAAGCCTACATTAAGAGCCAGGCCCATGAAGGCTGGAAGCTGATCCGTGACCATTACGACGACGGCGGCTTCTCTGGCGGCTCGATCGATCGCCCGGCGCTACAGAATCTACTCGAGGACGTGAAGAAAGGTCGGATCGACGTCATCGTCGTCTACAAGGTGGATCGCCTCACCCGTTCGCTCGCCGACTTCGCCAAGCTGGTTGAGCTCTTCGACGCTCATGGCGTGTCTTTCGTTTCCGTCACGCAGGCCTTCAACACGACCACGAGCATGGGGCGGTTGACGCTCAACGTGCTGCTGTCCTTTGCCCAGTTCGAGCGGGAGGTCACGGGCGAGAGAATCCGCGACAAGATCGCGGCGTCAAAGAAGAAGGGGTTGTGGATGGGCGGCGTTGTTCCGCTTGGCTATCGGGTCGAGAACCGGGCGCTGCACGTCGTCGAGGAGCACGCCGCTCTGGTGCGGCAGATCTTCCGCCGCTACCTCGAGCTCGGCGCAGTCGTCCCGCTCAAGGTTGCGCTCGACAGCGAGAACGTGCGCCTCCCGGAGCGGATCGATGGGACCGGAAAACACACGGGCGGCGGCCTCATCAGCCGCGGACATTTGCATAATATCCTGTCGAGCCCGATCTACGTCGGGATGCTCCCTCACAAGGGTCGCGTGTACGACGGACAGCACGAGGCGATCATCGACGCCGAGACGTGGAACCGGGTTCAGGCCCTGCTCGGCGACCACACCCACCGTCGCAACAGGAATGTTCGATCAACGGGGCTCTGCTCGCCGGCAAACTCTATGATGATCGTGGCCATCGGATGAGCCCAAGCGAAGTCTCTCGGGGATCGCGGCGCTGGCGCTACTACGTCTCGCAAGCCATCCTGCAGGGGCGCAAGCCGGAAGCCGGATCCTTCCCCCGACTCGCTGCGGCGGAGATCGAGAACAAAGTCCTTCGGGCCGTTCGCGGCGCTGTTGGCCCAAACGCAGACAGTCTCTCATCCCACAACATCCGCGACGGCCTTGAGCGCGTGGCGATCGGCCGCGCTGGTTTGGCCATCGAGTTGAATGACCGTTTGGCCGCGGTGGACGGCGGCAATACCATCCATCTTCCCTGGACGCCGCGCTCCCCCCAACGTCGTCGCGAGATCGTGCAGGGAGACGGCTCTCGCCTGACCGCGCTTCGGCCGATGCGGAGCGAGGCGCGAAGCCGATTCGCCATCGGGCTCCGCAACGCTCGGCATTGGCTCGATCAACTTGTCGCCGACCCAGCCGCCTCGATCGCATCGATCGCGGCGCGCGAGAAGCGCACGGAGCGATCGATCCGCCAGACCCTTTCGCTCGCCTTCCTCGATCCAGCGCTGGTCGAGGCGGCGCTCCAAGGCCACCTGCCTCGGGGCTTCGGGCTGAAGCGGCTGCTCGACCTTCCGGTCGCTTGGCCCGAACAATGGTCGAAGCTCGGCCTCAAGGCCCCTGCCCGCCCCTGATCGTCCGGAAGCTTGATTCTAAGAGACGCGACAGCCGCGCGCCGCCCGTCCGTCCCTGTCGTTTGAGACCCGAACTCGCGGCTTGAGCGCGCCACGCGATGCCGGAGCGGGAAACGGAATTGCGCCGCCTCAGACTCTCCGCCGGTGTCGCGCTCTGGCGGCCGGATAGGACCGCCTGACCGGAGCGCAGACCATGACGGCCCTCGCTAACTCACGGACTTGTCGTCGGTTTTGTCTTTGAGGGAAACCGCCGCCGCGCGCGCGGACGGACTGGTGGAGCTGAGGGGATTCGAACCCCTGACCTCTGCAGTGCGATTGCAGCGCTCTCCCATCTGAGCTACAGCCCCGTCCGCGCGGCTGTTTACGTGCGCGCCCCGCAGGTGTCAACGAAAGAAAGCGGGAATAGGCTGACAAGGAGCCTCCATGCGGGCCATACTCGACGTCCTGATTATTGCGCTCAATCTCTACAAGCTGATCATCATCGTCGCGGCGGTCATGTCGTGGCTGATCGCCTTCAACGTCGTCAACGCCCGCAACGAGGTTGTCCGTTCGGTCTGGAGCGCGCTGGTGGCAATGACGGAGCCGGCTTTGCGGCCGATCCGCCGCTACCTGCCCAACACCGGCGGCCTCGACATTTCGCCGATCATCCTCTTCCTGCTCATCCTGCTGGTCGAGGAAATCATCACGCTCTACATCTACCCCTACGTGTTCTGAACGCCGCCTGTGAGCGCCCCGTCCAAGACCGCCGCCGGCCGGTTCTTCGAGGACTTCCGCCTCGGCGAGACGCTCCGCCACGCGACGCCGCGCACACTCACGGTCGGCGACGTCTCGCTCTATTCGGCGCTCTGTGGGACGCGCTTCGCCGTGCAGAGCGCCGAGACCTTCGCCCGCGCGATCGGCTATCCGCAGTCGCCGGTCGACGACCTGCTCGCCTTCCACGTCGTGTTCGGCAAGACGGTCGCCGACGTCTCGCTCAACGCGGTCGCCAATCTCGGCTACGCCGACTGCCGATTTCTCAAGCCGGTCTATCCCGGCGACACGCTGTCGGCGACCTCCGAGGTGATCGGCCTCAAGGAGAACTCCAACCGTGAGAGCGGCGTCGTCACCGTCCGTTCGCAGGGCTTCAATCAGCACGGGCGGCTGGCGCTCGAGTACGTGCGCTGGGTGATGGTGCGCAAGCGCGACGCCGCCGCGCCGGCGCCGAAGACCCACGTCCCCGATCTGCCCGCGTCGGTTGCGCCAGCCGAGCTCGGCGCCGCCTGCCCGCAGATCGACGCGGCCGCGTACGATTTTGCCCTCGCCGGTTCGCCCCATCGCTGGGGCGACTACGCTACGGGCGAGCGCATCGACCACGTCGACGGCGTCACCGTCGAGGAAGCCGAGCACCAGATCGCGACCCGCCTCTATCAGAATACCGCCAAGGTCCATTTCAACCTGCTTAGCGAGAGCCAGGGCCGGTTCGGCCGGCGGCTGATCTATGGCGGCCATGTCATCTCGCTCGCGCGCGCGCTGTCCTTCAACGGCCTCGCCAACGCCTTCCACGTCGCGGCGATCAACGGCGGCCGGCACGTCGCGCCGCTGTTCGCCGGCGACACGGTTTTCGCCTGGAGCGAGGTTCTGGAAACGGCGGCCCTGCCCGGCCGCGCCGACGTCGGCGCGTTGCGGCTGCGCACGATCGCGGCCAAGAACCGCCCGTGCGGCGATTTTCCCGCTCGCCAGGGCGACGGCTACGAGCCGAGCGTCGTCCTCGACCTCGACTATTGGGCGCTGCTGCCGCGCTAGAGGGACCGCAATGCGCCTGCCGAGCGACGCCGCGCTGATCCTCGTCGACCTGCAACTGGCGATCGACGACGCGCGCTGGGGCCCGCGCAACAACCTGGGGGCCGAGCGGGCGATCGCCGCGCTGCTCGCCGCCTGGCGCGAGGAGGGCCTGCCGATCGTCCATGTTCGGCACGATTCGGTCGAGCCGGACTCGCCCTATCGCCCGGATCGGCCGAGCCACGCCTTCAAGCCGGAGGCGGCGCCCCGCCCCGGCGAGGCGGTCGTGGGCAAGAGCGCCCACAGCGCCTTCGTCGGCACGACGCTCGAGGAAACCCTCGACGGCCTTGGCGCCACGACGCTGGCGATCTGCGGCGTGCTGACGCACAATTCGGTCGAAGCGACGGCGCGCCACGCCGCCGATCTCGGCTATCGCGTCTTTGTCGTCGCCGACGCCTGCTGGGCGGTCGCGCTTGCCGACGGCGCCGGCGGCTTCTGGCCGGCGGAGATCGTCCATCGCCTCGCGCTCGCCTGCCTCGCCGGCGAATACGCGGCGATCGTCGACGCCGATATGACTGTGGCGGCGGCGCGGCTCGCCAAAACGCGGCTGCGGTCGAAGGAGACCCCCGCCGAGGCCGGCGATTGAACGGAACGCGCGGGCGCCGGCGCACGCGGCGCTTGCTCCAACGGGTCCGTCGGCGCTAATTCGCCTTGGGGTCTTCGGAGGGTCCGAGGTGGCGCCATACTCGATCGCGATCATCGGCGTCGGCAAGATTGCCCGCGACGAGCACCTTCCGGTCATCGCCCACGATCCGAACTTCCGCCTTGTCGGCGTCGTCAGCCGGTCGGGCGCGCAGGTCGAGGGCGCCCCCACGTTCGCAACGCCCGCCGAGCTCTATGCAGCCGCGCCGGGTCTCGACGCCGTCGCGATCTGCACGCCGCCCAACGTCCGCCACCGCCTCGCGCGCGAGGCGATCGACGCCGGCAAGCACGTCCTGCTGGAAAAGCCGGCCGCGCCGACGCTCGCGGAAATCCGCGATCTGACCGCCCACGCCGCGGAGCGCGGTCGGGTCGTCTTCGCCGCCAGCCATTCGCAATACCATCGCCCGGTCGAGCCGGCCCGGCTTCGCCTCCTCGGGCGTCGGCTCGCTCGCGTGGCGATCGAATGGACCGAAGACGTGCGCGTCTGGCATCCCGGCCAGGAATGGATCTGGGAAGACGGCAATTTCGGCGTGTTCGACTCCGGCATCAACGCGTTGTCGATCCTCGCCAAGATCGCGCCGGGGCCGGTCTACGTCAAAAGCGCCGAGCTCCATTACCCCGCCAATCGCGACACGCCGATCGCCGCTTCGCTCGTGCTGGTCAGCCCCGCCGCCGAGCCCGGAGCGCAACTGACGGCGGCGTTCGACTGGCGGCGCAGCGGCGGCCAGACCTGGCGCGTCGACATCGACGTCGTCGACGGGCCGCGCCTCAGCCTGGTCGACGGCGGCGCCAAGCTGTTGGTCGACGGTCGCCTGGAGGCGACCGATCCGACGACGGAATACGCGGACGTCTACGCGCGTTTCGCCGAACTCCTCGCCCGCGGCGAGAGCGTGGTGGACAGCGCCTCTTCCCAACTCGTCGCCGACGCCTTCCGGCTCGGCGAGCGCAAGATCGTCGAACCGTTCCTCTGGTGACCCCGCCGCCCGGCGGCGCCGGTTGGCGATCACGACTTTGTGTAGCCTCGCGCGCCGGCCCTCTGCGCCGCCCGCCGACCGACCAGCGGAAGCGCAAGATCAAGCGGCGCCAGCGCGGGCTTCGACGGGGACGGCCTGACGCGCTGACGCGGAGACCTTCGCCGCGCTCAGCCGCGGCGCGCTTCGACGAGGCGTTCGAGCTGCCGCCGCCACGCGCGCGGCCGCGCCAGCTCCCAGGCCGGCTTCGCCGAGCGTCGGTCGTCATGGGCGTGCAGCCGCGCGACCAGCGCCCGCGCGTCCTCCCGCTTCAGATCGACGCGATGGTCGGCGATGAGGTCGAGCGTCTCTTGCGGCGCGCCGGCGCGTTCGACCACCGCCTCGTAGGTCAGCTGCTTGAAGAACAGACCGCGCGCGCTCGCCGCGAGCGCTTCGGCGAGCGCCGCGTCAATCGATCCGGCCGTCGCGAGGCGGCGAATGGTCGCCTCGACGTTCACCAACGCTTCGGTCAGCGGCTGATGGCCGAGCTCGGCGGGGGCGTGGAGCTGGGCGACGGCGCTGTCGTCGATGAGATCGCCGCTCATGTAGCGGGCGAAGATTTCGCCGACGCCGATCATGCCGAAACGCGCGCATTCGGCGGCGCGCAACGCGCCGAGACTGCCGCCGCCGTAGACCGCGACGCCCTCGCTCAGCGCGAACAGGATCTCCTTGTGCCAGGGCGCGGCGACGTCCTCGTAGCGGCCGTCGACGAGGCCGATCGCCGTCGCGCCGTCGAGCGCGGCGGCGGCGACGTCGCCTTGCGCCGCGGGGCCGCGGCAGATGATTTCCGGCGCGGCGGCGATGCGCCCCGCGACGATGTCGCCGTAAAGCGACGGGCCGGCGAACAGCGCTTTCATCGCCGCGCGAGCTTGGCGCGCAGCGCGCGCTGGCCGAGCGGAAAGCGGCGCGCGCCGGGAACCGTCTCGAGATCGGGAACAAGCGCCTTGGCGACGGCGAAGCCGCGTTCGCCCGCCTCGAGCGGGACGACGATCGCCGAGCCGGCGCCGACCGCTCTCAACTGCTGCGCGATGTGGCCGATGTAGCCGGCGGGCGCGACCGCGGCGGCGGCCGGCGCGCCGGCCGACGGCTCGGCGGTGACGAACGGCAGCAGGTCGAGCGCGATCCGCGCGCGGTAGTCGCCGGGATCGAAGTCGTCGCGCGCGCCGGAGATCGCGGTCAGGCGCGACTGCGCCGCTTCGGTGACGGCGCGAATGGCGGCGCGCGCCGGATCGGGATGGCAGCCGCTGCCGCTCTGCAGGTCGAAGTGGCGCCAGCGCGCCGGGTCGCCGTCCGGCGGCGGCGAAATCGTGGCGAAACAGACAGGGATCGCGACGTCGGTCGCAATGTCGAACAGGCGCAGGCGAAGCCCGGCCGCTTCGATTCTTGCCGCAAGCGCGGCGAGCGCAGGGTCGTCGAAATCGCGCGGATCGCGGCAGCGTCGCCCGACTTCGGCGTCGCCGGCGAGCGACCACAGCGTCAGCGCGTCGCGCTCGACGCGCTCGCACAGACCGTGGAACGCCGCTTCCCAGAGCACGTTGCCCGAGGCGAGACCGTCGGTCGATTGCCAATAGCGCGCCTCGCCCGCCTCTTCGCCGAGCCTGACCGCCTCGAGCGGAACCCAGACCGGCGCTTCGTCCATCAGATCGAAACCCTCGATCCAGTCGATCGGTTCGTCGGGCGCCGGCGGCGACGCGCCGAGGCGCAGCAGTTCGACGAGCGGCGCCGCCCGGCGCCCGGAGGCCGCCATCGCGCGCAGCGATAAGCGCAAATGCGGCAGATCGCGCCGCTCGGCGGTGGCGACCTCGATCGCCTCCATCATCGCCGAGGCGGCGGCGGCGTCGTCGTCGACGCCCTTGCCTTGCGACACGGCGAGCGTCGACGCGTTCGGACGAACGGCCGCCCAAACGGGAATGCCGACCTCGTCGAGCCCGGTCAGCCTCGCCAGTCTCGTGATCCCGAAGTCCGCCAGCCGCGGGCGCAGCGCGGCGAGCGTATCAGTCGGCGCGATGACGCGGTCGAAATAGCGAGAAACGACGCCGCGCGCTTGCAGCGACGCGGCGTCGATCACTTTATTGCACGACGTGCAGCGGGAACGCGGCGGCCGCCGAACGCTCGTCGGCCGCGGCGAGCGTCTCGACCTCGATCACCGGCGCCCCGAGTCCGCGAGCGGCGTTCGCCGAAATCTCGGAGACCGCCGGCCTGTCGAAACTGACCAGCCAGAAACGGCCGTCGTCCTTGGTGCGCAGAACTGTCGCTTTGCTCATGCTTCTCTCCCGTCATTCGCCGACCGAAAGCCGGTCAGCCGAATCCCGCGATCCGCAAGCCCTCCGAGTAACGTTGGACGAGGTCCTTGTTGCGGCAGGGCGCCATCGCCAACCAAGAGCGGAGATCGAAGTTGGGATTGAAGTCCATTGCCGCCTTCACCACCCGCCGCGCCCCGGCGACGTCGCCGATCAGCGCGCGTGCGGCGGCGGAGATGCGGAACGCCGGCGCCGGATTGCTCATCTGCTTGACCTGCAGCAACGTCGCTCCATAGTCCTCGCGGGCGAAATGGGCGCCGGCGAGCACCCAGCGAATGTAATCGCCGCTGGGATCGAAGGAGCGGACCAGCTCGTCGAGCATGGCGATCGCTTCGCGCGATTGACCGTTGAAAACCAGCGCGTCGGCGAGGTCGGCGCAAACGCCCTTGTCTTCGGGACACAGACTCGCCGCGCGGTTGAGACACGCGATGCCGTCGTCGAGCCGCCGTCGATAGACGCGCACCAGGCCGAGCATGTGATAGCCGCGGTGGTCGTCGGGACTGATCGCGATCGCCTGCTTGGCGAACAGCTCGGCGTACTCCAACGGCGCAACTTCAAAAGGCGCCCGCACCAGCCATTCCATGACGTGCGATCGCGCCAGCGCGGCGATGGTCGGCACGAAGTCGGGGGCGACGGCCTGCGCCGACTTCAGCAGGCGGCGCGCGCGCCGGATCGACGGCAGGTCGATCGCGTTGAGCAGCCGCTGCGCCTCGAGGGTGAACCGATAGGCGATGCGCACCCCATCGACGGTGTCCCGCAGCGAGATCTCGTGATCCTCGACATGACGCAGAATCGAGTTCAGCGTGATCGGCGCGCGCTCGAAATATTGGCTGCTGTCGATGAACGACGCGGCCCAAAGAATCTGGCGCTCCGGCAGATTGAGCAGGCGCAGCTGAATGGCGCTGACGTGGCCTTGGGCGAGGCGAACCTCGACGAGGTAGTCGGCCGCTTTCTGCGTCTCGTTTTCGCTCGGCGCGTCGACCGCGAGCACGGTCAGCGCGCGGGTCTGCGCCAGACGGGTGGCGATGTCGGCGCCCAATTCGGCGACCAGCTCGCGCCCGGTCGCGGGCGCATAGCTCG
>NZ_JBEKVH010000144.1:0-9545 GCF_049514155.1 Roseiarcus sp.
GACGAAAGCGCGGCGGCGATCGCGCGTCGCGCCGCCGCGGTCGCATCGAAGGCGACGGTCGTCGCCACCGAGCTCGGCGGTCCGTTCGACGCGGTCGATCGCGGCGCGCTCGCCGCCAAGCTGCTCGCCGCGGCGATCGATCGCGACGCGGACACGTTCCAGCCCGATCTCGCCGGCGCCGCCGGCGCGTCGGTGGAGGCGCTGCTCGCCGCCCACGGCGTGCCGAAGGAACTCGCGCATCATCTCAAGCTGTGGTTCCTCGCGGCGAGCGTCGAGGCGCCGTTGTGCGAGCAGGCGCGCGAACAGGCGGCGCTGCCCGAGGTCGACGAGATCGTCGCCGAGGCGGGCGCGGCGGCGAAGATTCCGGTCGTCGGGCTGGAGAGCGCCGACGAGCAACTGGCGGCGCTCGCCAGCGCGCCGCCGGCGCTGTCGGCCGCGCTGCTGACGACGTCGGCCCGCCTGCCCGAGCTCGACGACGACGCCTACGCGACCATGGTGCGCCTCTATCGCGACGGCCATCCGGCCGAGATGATCGCCGTTGTCGACGCGCTGCCCGAGCTGACGGCGGAAGAGCGCGCCGCCGAGCGAAAGTTCGACGATCTGCTGCTTGTCGGCCGCAACGCGACGATGGCCGAGCGCGCCGCGCCGCTGCTGGCCAAGGGCGGCGCCTTCGTCGCCGTCGGCGCGCTGCATCTACCCGGCAAGGGCGGCCTGATCGCGCGCTTCCGCGCGCTGGGCTACCGCGTCGTGAACGTCTGGTGATTTGTAGGCGCGGGCGCCGACCGCGCCCTTCGTCAGGAGCCTCAGCGTGCCTGAATTCGCGATCAAACCATTGACCGCTTCGCCGCAGACGCTCGACGCGCTCGCCGACATCCTGGTCGAGACGGTGGCGGCGGGCGGCTCCGTCCACTTCCTGCATCCGCTGGCGCATGCCGACGCGCGCGGCTTCTGGGCGAAGGCGCTCGCGGCGGCGGCGCGCGGCGAGCGCATCGTGCTCGGCGCCTACGACGGGGAGAGGCTGATCTCGACCGTGTCGCTGTTGCTCGACACGCCGCCCAACCAGCAGCACCGCGCCGAGATCGGCAAGATGATGACCCACCCGAACCATCGCGGCCGCGGCGCGGCGGCGGCGCTGCTCGCCGAAGCCGAGCGCATCGCGGTCGAGAGGGGCCGCAGGCTCATCAACCTCGACACCGCCGCCGACGACGGCGCCTCGGGCCTCTACGAGAAGACGGGCTACGTCTTCGCCGGCTCGATCCCCGACTTCGCCTTCAAGCCCCACGGCGGCCTGACGGCGACGAAGATTTATTGGAAGCGGATCGGCGCCGCCGCGAACGAATAGGGCTGGGCAAGAGGACGGACGCCGCAGATTCCGGGGGTTTTCCGTCAACTGCCGCGGGGATCGAAGAGTGGACGATCGACGCCGCGATTGGGCTCGGGACGCCGGACTTCCCAGCGAGCTTTGGCGGGGCCGACACACTTTGACAGCAGGGCGCCTGCAGCCTAGGCTTTTTTAAAGCCAATCAGAAGAGTTCGGTTGCGTGATCCACGGGGGAGAAAGCACATGAAACTCACAATTGGAACGTGCCGCGTAATCGCCCGGCGTATTCTCGGCGTCGCCGGCGTGGCGGCGGCGGGCGCCGGACTGGCGTCGGTCGCGGGCGGCCAAGTCTTTGCGCACCAGTTCCTCCAAGATATGGCGCCGGGGCCAAATGTTGGAATGGTGTATGACCCGCAGCTGCAACTGATGGTCAAGCCGGGGACCGTCGATCCGGTGTTTGGCTCGAAGTCGTTTCAGGTGGCGAGTTCCGCCGTGACCCAAGGATCCGGACCGAACGGCCAAGGCCCACACGCCGACGCCGACTAACGCCGCCGTCGGCGCCCATTGCGGCCGCGCCGGTTGCGAACCGGCGCGCGTCGCGACGATTTGGTCGCGGTGTCGAGGCGTGCCGCGCGCATGAAGACGATTCTGCTCATCACCGAACAATTTGATCCGACCGCAGATCATTTGATTCAAGTTTTACGTCGGCGCGGATGTCCAGCGCTGCGATGGAATCTTGACCGATATCCGCAGGACTCGACGCTGACCTATCGCGCCGCGGCAGACGCGTTAGGCGGCTCGATCGCCACCGAGGGCCGTATCGCGCCATTCGATCTGATCGGCAGCGTCTGGTATCGCGCCTCGCATTGCCGCGGCTTTCCGCCCGGTCTCAAGCCGCAAGAGCGCGAGTTCGCCGCGCGCGAGGCCGAAAGCGCGCTGAATTCCTTGCCGCTGGTGACCGACTGGCGTTGGATGAACGAGCCGCGCCGTCATCGCGACGCCGCATGGAAGCCCGCCCAGCTCGCCGCCGCGCGCCGGCTGAAGCTGGCCATTCCACGCACGGTGATCACCAATGATCCCGGCGTCGTCACGGCTTTCCGCGAAGAAAGCGGCGGCGCGATCATCTTCAAGACGCTGTCCCAGACGCTCGATCTCGAACCAGGCAAGGCGGCCTTCACCGCCCTCGTGACGGAGGAGGCGTTATCGTCGCTCAGCCTGATCCGGCATGCGCCTGGAATATTCCAGGAGCTCGTCGCCAAGGATTACGAGGTTCGGTTGACCGTTGTCGGGGACAGGATGTTCGCTGCGAAAGTTCTGTCGCAGCGGAATGAACGGACAAAGCTCGACTGGCGAATCGCAGCCCACGAAATAAAATACGAACCCATCGAGTTGCCCGCCGATATTCGCGACAAAGTGAGCGGCTTCATGGCCGAGGCCGGGCTGATCTACAGCTGCATCGATTTCATCGTCACGCCCGAAGGCCGTTACGTCTTCTTGGAAAGCAACCCCCGTGGTCAGTATCTGTGGATCGAGCATTACACCGGCATGCCGATCACCGAGGCCATCGCCGACGCGCTGATGACGTGACCTTCGTCTGTTTCTGGCGATGGCTCGGCGCTCGCGCCGAGCGTCTTCTCAGGCGAGGGGGCGCGCTTCAACGCACCTTGGCGCCTGGAAATGACGGCGGAGCGGAGGCGGCCTCACTCCCCGTAGGGCGTCCAGATGTTCTTCACTTGCGTCGCGCGGCGCAGGTAGTCGCGGCCCTGCTCGTCGGCCCAGTCGCGCGGCGGCAGGCGCGTCCAGGTCGCCTTGAGGTTGGCGGCCGAAGCGGCCTCGATCGCTTTGGAAAGCTCGCGCGGGCCGACGCACCACAGCGCGTCGACGCCGTCGTGTTCGGCGAGCGTCTTGGCCAGCGCCGCCGCCTCGCCGGTGACAATGTTGACCACGCCGGCCGGCGCGTCGGAGGTGTCGAGCAGCGAATAGAAGTCGGTCGCGCTGAGCGGATGCGAAGCCGAGGGGACGACGACCACGGCATTGCCCATCGCGATCGCCGGCAGGACGAGCGAGACGAAGCCGATCAGCGGCGCCTCGTCGGGGCAGACGATTCCCATCACGCCCCACGGCTCGTTCATCGCCAGGGTGACGAAGCGCGTCTTGGTCGCGTGCACCGCGCCGTCGAATTTGTCGGCGAAGCCGGCGTAGTAGAACGCGCGCCGCACGGCGGTCTCGACCTCGGCGCGCGCCTCGCGCGCTCCCGCTCCGGTCTGGGCGCCGAGCCGCGCGGCGAACTCCTCGCTGCGCGATTCGAGGTTCTCGGCGAGGTAATAGAGCACCTGGGCGCGGTTGTGGGCGGTCGCCGCGCCCCAGCTCGAAGCCTTCGCCGCCGCCTCGACCGCGTTGCGGATGTCCTTGCGATTCCCCAACCCCGCGAGGCCGACGACCTTGCCTTCCGGATCGAGCACGGAATAGCAAGAACCGGAATCGGGCCGCGCCTGCTTGCCGCCGATATAGAGCTTGGCGGTGCGGTCGATCGAATCGCCGTCGGGCGCCGGCGCGCGGCCGGGCAGCGCGTTTAGGGGCGCCTTGACCGCCTTGGCCGACTTCGTCGCCGCCGCCGGCGCTTCGAGGTATTCGGCCAATCCTTCGCGCCCGCCCTCGCGGCCGAAGCCGCTCTCGCGATAGCCGCCGAACCCGGAGGCGGCGTCGAACAGGTTGGTCGAATTGATCCACACCACGCCGGCCTTGATCTTCGCGGCGACTTCGAACGCGCGATTGACGTTCTCGGTCCACACCGAGGCGGCGAGGCCGTAGCGGGTGTTGTTGGCGAGCGCGACCGCCTCGTCGGGCGTGCGGAAGGTCATCGCCGCCAGCACCGGCCCGAAGATCTCCTCGCGCGCCAGGATCGAGGCCGGCTCGACTTCGGTGACCAGCGTCGGCGGATAGAAACAGCCGCGCTCGGGCAGCGGCCCGGGCGCGCGCCACACCTTCGCGCCCTCGCGTTCGCCCGCCTCGACCAGGCGCTTGATCCGTTCGAGTTGGACCGGCGCGACGATCGCGCCGACGTCGATCGACTTGTCGAGCGGGTCGCCGATTCTCAGCGTCTCCATCCGCGCCCGCAGCTTGGCGTACATCCGCTCGGCGATCGATTCGGCGACCAGCAGCCGCGAGCCGGCGCAGCACACCTGGCCCTGGTTGAACCAGATCGCGTCGACGACGCCCTCGACCGCGCTGTCGAGATCGGAATCCTCGAAGACGACGAACGGCGACTTGCCGCCGAGCTCGAGCGACAGCTTCTTGCCCGTGCCGGCGGTCGCCTGACGGATCGCCCGGCCGACCTCGGTCGAGCCGGTGAAGGCGATCTTGTCGACGTCGTCGCTTTCGACCAGCGCCGCGCCGGTCGCGCCGTCGCCGGTGACGATGTTGACGACGCCGGGCGGCAGCCCGACCTCGACGCAAATCTCGGCGAAGGCGAGCGCGGTCAGCGGCGTGAACTCCGCCGGCTTCAGCACGACGGTGTTTCCTGCGGCGAGCGCCGGCGCGATCTTCCACGCCAGCATCAGCAGCGGGAAGTTCCACGGAATGATCTGGCCGCAGACGCCGACCGGTCGATGGCCGGGAAACTCGTCGGCGATCAGCGAGGCCCAGCCGGCGTGGTGATAGAAATGGCGCGCGACCAGCGGCACGTCGACGTCGCGCGATTCGCGGATCGGCTTGCCGTTGTCGAGGCTCTCCAGCACGGCGAGCAGCCGCTCGCGCTTCTGGATATGGCGAGCGAGCGCGTAGAGCCAGCGCGCGCGCGCGTCGCCGCTCAAAGCCGACCAGGATTTCAGCGCCTTGCGCGCCGCCGCGACCGCCGCCGCGACGTCGGCTTCCGTCCCCTGGCTGACGCGGGCGATGCGCTCGCCGCGCGCCGGATTGAAGACGTCGAACAATTGCCCGGGCGGCGTGAACGCGCCGGCGATGAAATGGCCGAAGCCTGCGCTGTGCGCGGCGAGCCAGGCGCGCGCGTGCTCGTCGCTTTCGGGCGCGAGGCCGTAGTCCATGGTGCGCAGAATGTCTCTCACTGCCGTCATCGCGCGCTCTCCAAAGCCCACAATCCCCAACCGCCGTCATGGCCGGGCTTGACCCGGCCATCCACGACCTGGAGCTCGCAGAATTCGCGGCCTTGCGATCGCGGACAGAAAGACGTGGATGGCCGGGTCAGGCCCGGCCATGACCGGGCGAGTTCGGAACGCTTCATCGCTCGTCCTCACGCCATCGCGTGGCGGTGTGTCGCGGAATAGCGTCCGGTCGCGTAGTGGCTGAGCTGGCGTTCGATGTCGCCGAGCAGCGAGCTCGCGCCGATGCGGAAGAGGTCGTTCTTCATCCACGCCAGGCCCAGCTCTTCCTTCATCAGGATCAGCCAGGTCAGCGCGTCCTTGGCGGTGCGCAGGCCGCCGGCCGGCTTGAAGCCGATCTCGAAGCCGGTCAGGTCGCGGTAGTCGCGCAGCGCCCTGAGCATCACCAGGCTGACCGGCAGCGTCGCGTTGACGTCCTCCTTGCCGGTCGAGGTCTTGATGAAGTCGGCGCCGGCCTGCATCGCCGCCATGCTGGCGGAATAGACGTTGCGCAGGGTCTTGAGGTCGCCGGTGGCGAGGATGGTCTTGAGATGCGCCGGCCCGCAGGCTTCGCGCATCGCCTGCACTTCGTCGTAGAGCGCGTTCCAGTCGCGGTTGAGCACGTGGGCGCGGGTGATGACGATGTCGATCTCGTCCGCCCCCTGGCCGACCGCGAATTCGATCTCGGCGAGCCGCATCTTCAGCGGCGTCAGGCCGGCGGGAAAGGCGGCGGCGACGGAAGCGACCGGAATGCCGGAGCCTTCGAGCGCCCGGACCGCCGGCTCGACCATCGTCGGATAGACGCAGACCGCGCCGACCGTCGGCGGGTCGTCGGCGAGGCCGAGCGCGGCGACGAGGTCGTCGTCGAGCGGCCGGCGCGCCTTGGCGCACAGGCGGCGCACGCGGCCCGGCGTGTCGTCGCCGGCAAGCGTCGTCAGGTCGAGGCAAGTCAGCGCGCGCACCAGCCACGCCGCCTGGTGGTCCTTCTTGACCGAGCGGCGGCCGGACAGACTCGCGGTGCGCCGCTCGACCGCGCTGGCGTTGACGGCGACCGACTCGAACCACGCCGGTTCGAGCGCGACGCCGGGGTTGCGCAGACGATTGTGACCCGCCGCGGCGCTCGGCGATGCGATCTGGCCCGCCTGGTTCACTTCATCCTCCCGCCCGCGCCGCGCACGGCTGCGCGTTTGCTAACATTCCGTCGCGGCGCCATCAAACCCGCGTCACGTCGTCGCCGGCGCGAACATTTCCGCGTCAAGCGTGATCTCCCGCTCGAATTCGACGGGGCCGGTCATCAGCACGTGATCGTCCCTCTCGCGCCATTCGATCGTCAGCGCGCCGCCCGGCAGTTCGATGCGCGCCGCGCGGCCTGTGAGGCCGAGCCGCGAGGCGGCGACCAGCGTCGCGCAGGCGGCCGAGCCGCAGCCGAGCGTGATTCCGACGCCGCGTTCCCACACGCGCAGCTTGATCAGGTCAGGCGCGAGAACTTCCGCGAAGGAGACATTCGCCTTCTCGGGAAACAACGGGTGGGTTTCGAATCGCGGCCCGACCGTCTCGAGCGGGATCGCCACGACGTCGGCGACCCAGAAAATCGCGTGCGGGTTGCCCATGTTGACGACGCTCGCCAGGCCATAGTCGGGCAGGCCGGGCAGCTTCAGCGAGACGGCGCGCTCGTCGAAGACCGGCTTCGCCAGCGGGATTTCGTCCCAGGCGAGGCGCGGGCTACCCATGTCGACGCGATAGGTCCATTCGTCGAGGCGCTCGCAGGCGATGATTCCGGCCGCGGTCTCGATGGCGAACGCGTGCGCGCCGCTGATGCGCGCCAGCCGGTCGGCGACGCAACGCGTGCCGTTGCCGCAGGCGCCCGCCTCGCCGCCGTCGTTGTTGTAGATGCGCACGAAGGCTTCGGTCCCGGGGCGGAGCGGATCGGAGAGGACCATCAACTGGTCGTAGTCGAGCCCCGGCGCGCGATGGATGGCGCGCGCTTCGGCCGGCGTCGGCAGCGCCGCGGTCCCGCGCAGGTCGAGGGTGAGGATCTTGTTGCCGACGCCGTTCATCCGCGTCACGCGGCGTCCGGCGAGCGGGCTCGAGGCGATTGAATCCGTCAGAGCGGTTCGCGCCTTCGGCGGCGCGCCTCCTTGTCGATGGCGCGCGCGCCGAGTTGCGCCAGCGCGATCCGCAATTCGTCGTCGGCGATCGGCGCGGCCAGCGCTGCAGCGCGCTGGCGCGCCGCTTCGCTCGGCGCCGGGGGGGCGCGATGCGGCTGACGGGTCGGAGCGAGCGGCCCTTGGCGGATCGCGACCCGGCCGACGCAGCGCCAGCCGAGATGAGCATTGACGCGCTGGACGATGATCGCGGCCGCGTGCTGGGCTTCGAGCGCGAACGCCGGATCGACCCGCAGCACCAGCGTCGCCGGCGCGACCGAACTCGGGTCCTGGCGCGCGCCGCGCGGCGGCCATTGGATCTGCGCCGGCTGGGCGTAGCGCGCGACGTCGGCGCCGACGATGTCGGGCCAGTCGGCGATCAGACTCATCTGGCCGAGCCCGCGCGCTGCGAGCGTCGGCGCGACGATGCCGGCGAGCAGCGACCCGACCTGCGCCGGTTGCGCGCGCGGCTTGCCGATCGCCGGTTTCTTCATCGCGCCGCCGCCGCTAGTCTGTCAGCCATGGACGCCAGTCTAGCCCCTCGCCGCGCGGCTTTGAAGCAGCCGTCGCTCGCCCGCCGCCTGCTCGCCTGGTGGGACGTCCATCGCCGCGACCTGCCGTGGCGCGCCGCGCCGGGCGAGACGCCCGATCCCTATCGCGTCTGGCTGTCGGAAATCCTGCTGCAGCAGACGACCGCCGCCGCCGTCGCCCCCTATTACGCGCGCTTCCTCGCGCGCTGGCCGCGGGTCGAGGCGCTCGCCGCCGCCTCGCTCGACGAGGTGATCGAGACCTTCGCCGGGCTCGGCTATTACGCGCGGGCGCGCAACCTCCACGCCTGCGCCCAGGAGATTGCCCGGCGCGGCGGCCGGTTCCCCGCCGGCGAGGCGGCTTTACGGGCGCTGCCAGGCGTCGGCGCCTACACCGCGGCGGCGGTGGCGGCGATCGCCTTCGGCGAAAGGGCGGCCGCGGTCGACGGCAATGTCGCGCGCATCATGGCCCGGCTCGCCGCGCTGCCGACGCCGTGGCCGCAGGCGCGTGCGGCGATCGCCGCCGCGACGGCGGCGCTCGTCCCCGCCGACCGGCCGGGCGACTTCGCCCAGGCGCTGATGGACCTCGGCGCGACGGTCTGCCGGCCGCGCAATCCCGACTGCGCCGCCTGCCCGCTAAATGCCGATTGCGCGGCGGCGCTCGCCGACGAGCCCGAATCCTATCCGCGCCGCGCCGCCGCCAGGGCGCGGCCGGTCCGCTTCGGCGCGGCCTATTTCGCGTTTCGCCGCGACGGCGCGTTCCTCGCCCGCCGTCGCCCGCCCAAGGGCCTGCTCGGCGCGACGCTCGAACTCCCGGGGCCGGCATGGCGGACGGCCGAAGACGGCGGCGCGAGCGCGGCGGCGCCGTTCGCGGCGCGCTGGCGGCGCCTGCCGGGCGAAGTCGAACAGGTCTTCACCCATTTCACGCTGCGGCTCGCCGTCTATGTCGCGGAGGTCGACGCGGCGCCGGACGAAGCGGGCGCGCTGTTCTGGGTCGCGGGGAGCGACGCCGACAGCGCCGGCTTTTCCAGCGTCATGCTGAAGGCGATCGCCCACGCGAAAGCCGCATTGTAGACGCGCTTGATGAGCGCGTTCGGCGCGCCGCCGCTCAATAGGCCTTCTTGTCGCCGAGCAGGCCGAACGCCGTCGCCAGCACGATCTTGAGGTCGAGCCACAGCGACCAATGGTCGACGTAGTAGAGGTCGTGCTCGACGCGTCCCTGGATGTCCTCGTCGCTGCGGATCTCGCCGCGCAGGCCGTTGACCTGGGCCCAGCCGGTGATGCCGGGCTTGACGTTGTGGCGGCGCGCGTAGCGGGCGATGCGCTCGACGTAGAGCTGGTCGTGCGCCATCGCCTGCGGCCGCGGCCCGACGATCGACATGTCGCCGGCGACGACGTTGAGAAGCTGCGGCAGCTCGTCGGCGCTGGTGCGCCTGAGCAACGCGCCGATGCGGGT
>NZ_JBEKVH010000145.1:0-9497 GCF_049514155.1 Roseiarcus sp.
CGACGCCGCAAGCTTGATGACCGGTTCGATCGTGCAGGCGGACGGCGGATATACATGTTGGTGAACTCGACTCACCGCCGCCGAGACCCCCGGCGGGAGTCGCGGGAGATCTGGCGTCGCACTGGCCGGCGTCGACGACCGAAGACCCGACCAAGAATCCGGCTGTGAACCGGCGTGGCCTTAAGCCCCAATTCGCCAACCACCAAGATCGAGGCTCAATCGCGGACTCGCGTTGTGGCTGGTCGAGGAACGGGGGCACGTCATAACGAAAGTGAGGAATGCTATTATGGCGGATATGGTGGACGAAAACGCGATCGTCGAGGCGCTCGAGCGCTATCGCAAAGCGTTGCTCATGGCAGACAAGGCACAACTTGACGCGTTGTGCGCGGATGAAATGACCTACGGTCATTCATCCGGCCTGATTCAGACGAAGTCTGAATTCGTCGCCGACGCGACCAGCGGCAAGACTGCGTGGATTTCCATCGGCTTTGAAGAGCAGCGCAGCCGCGTGGTTGGCGGAGCCGCGATCTCACGATTTGTTTTCGTTGGTGAGAGTCAGAGCGGAGGCAAGGTCAACGCGTTGAGATTCGGGGCTGTCATGGTCTGGCAAATGCAGGGCGGCTATTGGAAGCTGCTCGTGCGGCAAGGATACAAACTCTGACGCCTCAATTTCGCTGATGAGGCTGACGCGAGTCAATGCGCCGTGATGATCGCGCCGCTGTGTCCAGGAGGGCGTTTGAACTCGCTCGCCGATGCCCAGACGCCTGACAAATCCGCTGCTCGGACGGCGCCGGTCGCCGACTGACGTCGCGTGGTCAGAACGTCCATCTGGCGCAGTTCCGCGACGATTTCTTCCGGCTCGCGAGGAGTAAGCATTTATGGTCGGAGAAATTAACTGTCGTCCCCTGGAAGAGCCGGCGTTTCTTCAAGTCGCTTTCGAGGAAGGCTTGTCTTCGTCGACTTTTCGCGTCCGTTAATTGGCAGGCCCAGGCGTTGAGAGGCGTTGTCGAGGTGCAGGCGCATGGCGTCGTGGGCCGCTGTGACGTCACCGACCTCGATCGCAGCCAAAATCGATTTGTGTTCGGCGAGCGTCGCTTTGGCCATTTCGTCAGAGCCCTGGCTGCCGCCGCCGGCGGCCAGGATGCTCTCCCGGACTCGCTCCGAAATAAACGCCAGAAATTGGGTCATGTAGTGATTGCCCGTCGCTTGCGTGATCGCAAGATGAAATTCCAGATCTGCCTTCAGCCACTGAACACTGCCGTAAGGCCCGGCAGGCATCCTTTTCACCGCGCTCCGCATCTTGGCGAGGTCGTCTTGCGACCGACGCAGGGCCGCCAACGCCGCGGCCTCGACTTCGAGGATTTTCCTTAACTCAAAAAGACCTACGAATGCGCCGCTTTCGCGCAGGGTGTCGCGGTCAATCGTCAGCGCCAGGAGATCTGTGTTTTCGGTGACGAATGCGCCGCGTCCCTGCTTGGACCAAACGCGACCTTCGGAGCGCAATTTGGCGATGGCTTCGCGTACGACATTTCTGCTTACGCCGAACGTGGTCGCCAAAATCTGTTCGGTGGGCAGTTGATCGCCGGGCTTGAGACGGCCTTGCGCGATTTCTCGCGAGATCGAACTTGCCACAAGCGCTGGCAGATGGGGTCCCCGGTTCAATTTGCCGAGCTTCAAAGCCATAGGTCAGCTCTCCTGAGCGCGACGGGCGGGCGAGATGCGGTCAGCGCTCATCGCGTTCCACTTGTCGCGGGCGTTCCTCGATAGAGCGCGAAATCGAGGGGCGCGACGTCCATGCTGCGATTGGAAGGCCTTCCGAGTGGGTCCGCCTATTCCATGCTCCGCTCCAATGCTCGCGTGCGCGGCCTGAAAACGGTCCCATGACCCAATTGCCGCAGCGCTGCGCTGCATCTTCCGCAGTCGCCAGCGGCCCGCATTCAATGGGCATTTCATCCAATATGGCGATAGCTTCGGAATGCGAAGAGCGAGGGCCGCCCATAAAACCCAACCTCCAGAGCGCGGACGCCGAGGCCAGACATAGGCAGCGCCGTTAGGTTGTCATGCAACCTTACCTTTAGACATAATCCCGAACCTGCGGAGGCGCAATCTCCAGTCGCGTCGCCCCGGTGAGCGCCCGGGCGTCAAGAAGAGAATTTGCGAGAAAGACTGACCGCTTTCAGGATGACGCATGTGATGATTCCGGTCCTGGATCTCGAGAGACCGATCGAGTTCTACGCGGGACCGATCGGAATGAGACTTCTGCGCAGGCAAGGCCTTCCCGAAGTGCGCTCCCTCCAGCCATTGTAGGGCACGGGCCCGAAGCTAACAACACTGTTATCGAGCTTACACACAATCGGGACCAGAGAGGGCCTATTCAATTCGGCTCTGGTCTTGGCCATCTCGCTCCAGGCGTGACGGACATTTACGCCGCCTACGCCGCGCCTGCGGCCGCCGTTTCGACTAAGACTGTCGTCCGCCAAAATTGGACCGCGTTGACGAAATTGCGCAGTAGTTGACAGAATTGCGCAGCCAACCAATGCTTCTGCGTCGCCCATCTCGCTTCGCTATTCGCGGAAACGTCTTTGCTCGAATCGCGTCCGAGCTGAAACGCCGGAGATTATCCTTCTGGCATCAGTCTAGCGTTAAGAGTCCGTTTGAGAACGCATTGAAAGAGATCGCTGGCCATGATTCAAGCTTGGGATGTGGACCCCAGCGACGCGCGGCCGAATGGCCAAGATCGAGAAGAAGACCAAACGCTACCCGAGCGATTTGACTGACGAGGAATGGGCGCGGATCCAGCCTTTCCTTCCCGGCGCGTCGAAAACAGGTCGTATGCCTCGACGGCGACGATGACGACACACGGCTTTCCGTGTCGCTTGCAGAACACGGGAGCCGAGCGGGCCTCCTTGTAGACGGCCGCCAAGCGGCGACGATCACGAAAGCTGACGCTGGTCATCGGACATCTCCTTCGGCGCACCGACCTTGCGGACAGCAGGCGTCTTCACGCTACCAATGACAGCCTTGATTTCGAGGGCGTCGAGATACCGACTCTCGGCCAGCGCAGCCGCCAGCGCATCGAGAGCCGGACGGTTCTCAGCGATGACCTTAGACGCGCGATCCATCGCCCTCGTCAACAAATCCTCCACGCGCTTACGGACGTCAGGCAGACTGATCGCCAAGTTGTCGGGGAGCGAAATCAGCGATCCACCCAAACCCGCCTTAGAGATCGCCAGGTAGGCCATCGACGTTGCCTGTTCGAGATCCGTAGTGGAACCGTAAGAAGGCTCTCCAAAGACGGCAATTTCGGCGGCGCGACCTCCCATGGCTCCCGCCAGGTGACGCTCGATCTCGTCGATTCTGGGCGATCCCGCAGGGAGAGATGCAAGCGTCTGCCTGTTGTCGGCGTCGACGAATTCGACCGCGAAACCGAGCTTAGAAAAGACGATCGCATGGCCGGCCTCGTGGATGCAGACGATCCGCTCGAAATCAGGATTATGGGCGCCTCGCCTGGCGGCGGTGACGTCGGATACATCGACAGCCGTGACCTTCCGCTTGCACGTCCTCGCCAGGCGGCGACCCTCCCGGGCTACCTGAGCGATTTCCGCCGGCGACAGGCCTCGGCAATCCCGAGCCGCTCGATCGAGGCCGGCGAGATGGCCAAGGTGATGCTCCAGGACCCCCTGGAGATCGGCTTGTTGATTTCCGCTGAGAACTGACCCAGGCGGCGAGGATTTTTCCATCGAGAACTGACCCATGTTTGAACCCCATCCCACGCCATGAGTGCGGGGGACAGCGGAGTGATCGACATGGAGTTATTGAGCGTCATCCGACGCTGGCGCCATCGGGACCATTTCTCGATCCGGGAGATCTCTCGACGCACAGGGCTGTCGCGGAACACCGTTCGCAAGTATCTGCGCTCGGACAACGTTGAGCCTCGGTTCAACGCTCCTGACCGCCCCAGCAAGCTCGATCCCTATGCAGACAAGCTGTCGGCGATGCTGCGCGTGGAGACGGGCAAGTCGCGCAAGCAGAAGCGCACGATCAGACAACTGCACGCCGATTTGGCCGCTCTCGGCTATGAGGGCTCCTACAATCGGGTGGCGGCCTTTGCCCGTGACTGGAAGGCCGCCCTACAGCGCGAGCAACAAACCATCGGTCGCGGCGCCTTCGTCCCCCTGGCGTTTGTTCCGGGTGAAGCCTTCCAGTTCGACTGGTCCGAGGACTAGGCGATCATCGGCGGCGAGCGGACCAAACTGCAAGTCGCTCACGCCAAGCTGTCCTACAGCCGGGCCTTCACGCTGCGGGCCTACCTGCTGCAAACCCACGAGATGCTGTTCGACGCCCATAACCACGCCTTCCGCGTTCTGGGCGGCGTGCCGCGGCGGGGCATCTTCGACAATATGAAGACCGCGGTCGACAAGGTCGGCCGCGGCAAGCAGCGCCAGGTCAACATTCGCTTCTCGGTCATGGTCAGCCACTTCCTGTTCGAGGCCGAGTTCTGCAACCCTGCTTCCGGCTGAGAGAAGGGGCAGATCGAGAATAACGTGCAGGACGCTCGCCATCGGCTCTGGCAGCCCATGCCGAACTTGCCCTCTCTGGAGGCGTTGAACGAGTGGCTGGAGAGGCGCTGCCGCGAACTGTGGGCCCTGACGCCGCACGGCGCTCAACCCGGCACGATCGCCGATATCCGGGCCGAAGAGGCTCGGCACCTGATGCCGACGCCCCGACCGTTCGACGGCTTCGTCGAATACGCCAAGCGGGTCTCTCCGACTTGCCTCGTCCACCTGGAGCGCAATCGCTACAGCGTGCCGGCTTCCTTCGCCAATCGCCCGATTAGTCTGCGCGTCTATCCCGATCGCATCGTCATCGTCGCCGAGGGACTGGTCATCGGCGAACATCGCCGGGTCTCTGCCCGTTCCCACGATCGTCAGAGCGAGACGGTTTATGACTGGCGGCACTATCTGGCGGTCGTCCAGCGCAAACCCGGCGCCCTGCGCAACGGCGCGCCCTTCGCCGAGATGCCGGCGGCCTTCAGGTCCCTGCAACAACACCTGCTCAAGACGCCGGGCGGCGACTGCGAGATGGTCGAGATCCTGGCCCTGGTTCTCCAGCACGACGAGCAGGTCGTGCTCACGGCCGTCGAGTTGGCTTTGCAGGCCGGCGTGCCGACCAAGACCCATATCCTCAACCTGCTGCACCGACTGATCGACGGCAAGCCGATCGCCTCGCCAACCGTGCAGGCGCCCCAGGCGCTCGCGCTGACCGCCGAACCGCTTGCCGACGTCGAGCGCTATGACGCTCTGCGCCGGGCCAAGGAGGCGCGCCATGCGTCATAATCCGGCCAGCGGCGCCATCGTCATCATGCTGCGCAGCCTCAAAATGCAGGGCATGGCGCAAGCCGTCAGCGAACTGACCGAACAGGGCTCGCCGGCCTTCGAGGCGGCCATGCCGATTCTGTCGCAACTCCTGAAGGCGGAGACAGCCGAGCGGGAGGTCCGATCAACCGCCTACCAGCTCAAGGCCGCTCGCTTCCCGGCCTACCGCGACTTCAACGGCTTCGACTTCGCCAGCAGCGAGGTCAACGAAGCGCTCGTCCGCCAGCTCTATCGTTGCGAGTTTCTCGAGAATGCTCACAACGTTGTTCTGGTCGGAGGTCCTGGCACGGGCAAAACCCACATCGCCACGGCCCTCGGCGTCCAGGCCATCGAACACCACCACAAGCGGGTTCGCTTCTTCTCGACCGTTGAACTCGTCAACGCCCTCGAACAGGAAAAGGTTCAGGGAAAGGCCGGACAGATCGCCGGGCGGCTCGCCCACTCCGATCTCGTCATCCTAGACGAACTGGGCTACCTGCCGTTCAGCGCCTCGGGAGGCGCCTTGCTCTTCCACTTGCTCAGCAGGCTCTACGAGCGCACCAGCGTCGCCATCACAACCAACCTCAGCTTCAGTGAGTGGGCGACCGTCTTCGGCGACGCCAAGATGACCACCGCGCTGCTCGATCGCCTCACCCACCACTGCCACATCCTGGAGACCGGAAACGACAGCTTCCGCTTCAAGAACAGCTCGGCAAAGGCCGACAAACCGACCAAGGAGAAGACAAGGAACTTGACCGCCACCTGACCAACCAACCATCATCGAGGCGGGTCAGTTCCTGATGGAAAGCCCGGGTCAGCTCTCAGCGGAAATCAACACTCATTCGCGGCGCTAATGCGCCCCCCGCCGTCTTTGCGCATAACACAGATGCGGAGAGCTCGCGAGATTGAACGACGCCCCTAAATCGAGAGTCACCCCAACGCTATGCAGCAGCGAATGATCGCTTCGGCATTTCGAGAGCCGGAAGCCGGCAGTCCGCTCTCGGCCATCACTTCCGTTTCGCGCCCAGCTTGGCCGTTCAGCCGATGGTCACCGCACCTCCGAAGCGAACGTTGAGGTAACCGGTCCGCTCGACCTGAGAGCCGTGGACCGGTCGCCTGGAACGAAGTCCGCTGCGCTCGCTTGATATTCGCCTCCCAGTCGGCAGCGCGCGGCGGTGCGATGATCCGGGTATCCATAGCGCCCGCAGGTCCCGGCGAGTTCGATGATGTCGGCTGCAAGCGCCGCCTCGTCATCGCCGATTCTGCGGAGAGTGCGATCGCTAACGCGGAATTATCACGCGAGTACGGCGGATCGGCAACGCATGGTGCCACGAGGCCCGGGGGCTTGTCGCCTAGCTGCGAACTTCCGCCGAGATCTTGATCCGTTGCCTGAGCTCGGACCATGCGCTGTGCAAGACCTTCGAACTCGTCGCCGCCGCCGGCTCGGCGCCGGACGACTTCGACGCGCTCTTCGCACCTCTCCATGCCGATCCGCAAGACGCGATAGATGGCGTGCGTGACATGGCGAACATGCCGCTGGAGGGCGAGCCGCAGCGCGTGCGCGATGACCTGGATGCGGCGCTCGCACACCACAACCCGTCGGCGACCGCGGACTGAGGCGGCCACCACTGTCTGGGCGATCGAGCGCCGGTCTGTAGGCGCGCACTGATGATTATACAAATTGATCGGAGAACCTACGATGTCACAACGCACATGGCTTATCACCGGCGTCAGCAGCGGCTTCGGCCGTGAACTCACCGATCAACTGCTCGCGCGCGGCGATCGCGTAGTCGGAACCGTTCGCGACGCCGGCAAGGTCGCCGATCTGATTAAACGCAACCCCCAGACGTTTCACGTTGAAAGCTCGACGTAACCGATGTGGCGGCGATCCGAGAGATGGTCGAACGCTCGTTTGCCTGGCTCGGACGCATCGACGCGATCGTAAGCAACGCCGGCTACGGCCTGTTCGGCGCGGCCGAAGAGCTTTCCGACGCGCAGATCGATCACATGATCGCCACCAACCTGGTTGGATCGATCCAGCTCGTCCGCGCGGTGCCGCCGCACCTTCGCGCCCAGGGCGGCGGCCGCGTTCACAGCAGCTTCTCCGCCGTGAACTTGTCGGTGACGAGAACGTTGACGAAGCCGCCGATCAGACAGCCACGAATGGCCTCGACCTTGCGGTCGCCTCCGGCGACGCCGACGACGCGCGGGGTTTGCTTCAGCTCTTCGAGCGTCACGCCGATCACTCGATCGTCGAGCGGCCCATGCACCGGCGCGCCGTTGCGATCAAAGAACCTGAGCGACGTATCGCCGACGGCGCCGCGCCGGGCGAGGTCCTGCAATTCTGCGTCGGTGAAGGCGTTGCCCGAGTTGGAAAGCATCAGCGAAGGCTGCAGCGCGCCGATGCCGATGAGCGCAATGGTCATGCGGCGGAACTGGTCTATCGCGGCGCGGACGTAAGGGTCGCCCAGCATGATGAGTCGCGCCGCCGACGAACTGACGACGCCCTGCGCCGGAAGGAGTTGCGCCTCCGCGCCGGTCAGCATGGCCAATCGCGTAGTCAACTGCGTGGCGTGGCTTTGTACCGAGGGATTGCCGATGCCGCCGAGAATCTGGACGACCCGTTCGGCGTGCGGTCGCTTCATCGGATGGATCGCGTCAACCATGCGCAGCAGCGAGGCGCTCCACGACGAGATGCCGATGACGTCGCCCTGGGACAGCGTCACCTCGAGGTAATTCGCCGCCGCGGCGCCGATCGCCGACAGGATCGCCTCTTCGCGGTCCTCGAAGCATTCGGCGACGATCGCCTCGCTCAGGCCGTAACGCTGGCGCAGTCCGTTCTCGATTTGCGGATAAGTGCCGCGCGGCGCGGTTATAGTGACGCGCACCACGCCCTCCGCCTCCGCCCGTTTCAGCAAGCGAGAGACCGTCGCTTGCGAGACGTGCAGGGTCTGCGAGATCTCAGCCTGCTTGAGTTTGTCTTCGTAATAGAGCTGGGCGACGCGCAGCAGCATCCGAAGTTCGTCGGTTCGACTCATGGTTGCAGCCTGGACTCGCTCGTGCGCCAATATCGCGCATTGATGCGAATAAATATTCATCTATGGCCTAAGTGTCCATCCTTCTTCCAAGATTGCCGCCGAGCGTTGCTACCGGCGCCGGAGCGACCCCTCGTCTGCGCGTCCTTTCGTATGTCTCTCGCTTGGCGGAGTGGCGGTTGCCCAAATTCTCGATTGACACGATCCATACCGCCGGCATAAACTGCAAGTCAATGCGATATGGAATATTTATTCACCCGGAGGTTTGATTGACTGCGCAGCTGACAGCCGTCGAGGGACTCGCCGATCTGCGGTCGCCCTTGCCGGTGACGATGAGCGGCGTCGAGCGCGCTGCGAGCCTCCAGCAGACGGCCACCCAGATCCGCCGCAGCATCGTGCAGATGATCGGCCGCGCCCGCCTCGGCCACATCGGCGGCGACTTTTCGACAACTGACATCCTGGCGACGCTGTTCTTTGCCGTGCTGCGCCTCGACCCGCGCCAGCCGGCCGCGCCGGGCCGCGACCGTTTCATCCTCAGCAAGGGCCACTGCTCCGCGGCGCTCTATTCGACGCTGGCCTTGCGCGGCTTCTTCCCTGTCGAGAACCTGGCGACGTTCATGCAGCCGCTGTCGGCGTTGAACGGCCATCCCAACCGGCGCAAGGTTCCCGGCGTCGAGGCCAACACCGGCCCGCTCGGGCACGGGCTGCCCATCGGCGTCGGATGCGCCGTCGCCGCCAAGCTGGCCAAGGCGTCATGGCGCACATTTGTCGTTCTCGGCGACGGCGAACTGCAGGAAGGCTCGAACTGGGAGGCGGCGATGTGCGCCGGCCATCGCCAGCTCGACAACCTCGTCGCCGTCGTCGACCGCAACCGACTTCAGCAGGGCGCGCGCACCGAAGACACCAATCGCCTCGAGCCGCTGGCCGATCGCTGGCGCGCGTTTGGTTGGGAGACCGTCGAATGCGACGGCCACGACCATGCCGCGCTCTACCAGGCGTTCGTCGCGCCGATGAACGGCCGCCCACGCTGTGTGATCGCCAGGACGATCAAGGGCAAGGGCGTTTCGTTCATCGAGGATCGCGTCGAGTGGCATCACAAGGTGCCGTC
>NZ_JBEKVH010000146.1:0-9458 GCF_049514155.1 Roseiarcus sp.
TTCTGAATGCGGCGCGCGAAAGAAGGTCGCCGGTCCGACGTAGCGCGGCCGCGCACGCGGCTCGCGCATTTCCGGGTAGCGCTTGGGCGACTTGACCATCTTAGCTCCTGCTCGGTCGGGCGTCGCGCGGAAGACCGTGAATGCGCTCGCTTTCCTGACCCTGTCGTTCGACGATCGCAAGCGCCTGCGCTTTGAATTTCGAAGCAACGCCGCGCCTCTCCGACGAGGCCGAAACTGCGCTTGGGGAGTAGGCGATGAGTGAGCAAACTTTCTCAGGAAAGTCCACGCCGATCGAACAGCGGAGGGCCGCGTTGGCCGTGCGGGGGCGGCTTATGACCTTGTATTCGATGTCCCCGCCGAATCGACTCGGCGCATGCGGATCGCCAACGACGGAAAACTCGCCGACCTCGCGTTCGACAATCTGGTCGCCATGAAAGAGCGGTCCCCCCCTGCTACACGCCTCTCGCCCGCAATCGTTGCGCGAGCGTCAGACGACGCTCGACGACGCCGACGCGGCGCCGGAAATTGCACGGCGTTTTCGGCCTCTTCGCCGGATGCGGGGTCCCCTGATCGCACATTTGCGGCGGCGGCGCGGATTGATCTGAGCTACGCGGCGAAGATGTCCGAGAACCGATCGAATACGCCGGCCGAATATGGACAATTCACCCTTTAATGTCTATGAATTTTATCAACTAACGCTCAAGCGCGCGGAGACGAGACCGCGCAAGACTCAGAAAAGGACAGTTACGTCATGAGGATGACGACCGAAGAGGCCTTTGTAAAAGTGCTGCAGCGACATGGAATCGCGCACGCCTTCGGCATCATCGGCTCGGCCTTCATGCCGGTTTCCGACCTGTTCGAGCGCGCCGGGATCCGGTTCTGGGACGTCGCCCACGAGGGCAATGGCGGGATCATGTGCGACGGCTACACGCGCACGACGGGGGCGATCGGGATGCTGATCGCCCAGAACGGGCCCGGCGTGACCAATTTCGTCACCGCGGTGAAGACCGCCTACTGGAATCACACGCCGATGCTGCTGGTGACGCCGCAGGCCGCCAACAAGACGATCGGCCAGGGCGGCTTCCAGGAGGTCGAGCAGATGGCGCTGTTCCGCGACATGGTCGGCTACCAGGAGGAAGTCCGCGATCCGTCGCGCGTGGCGGAGGTTCTCAATCGCGTCATCCAGCGAGCGAAGCGCCTGTCGGCGCCGGCGCAGATCAACATCCCGCGCGATTTCTTCACCCACGTGGTCGACATCGAGCTACCGGCGATCGTCGAATTCGAACGCCCGGCCGGCGGCGCCGAAGCGATCGCCGAAGCGGCGCGGCTGCTTTCCGAGGCGAAATTCCCGGTCATTCTGTCAGGCGCAGGCGTCGTGCTCGGCGGCGCCATCGCCGACGTGGCCGCGCTGGCCGAGCGGCTCGACGCCCCGGTCGCCAACAACTACCAGCACAACGACAGCTTCCCCGGCGGCCATCGCCTCGCCGCCGGCCCGCTCGGCTACAACGGCTCGAAGGCGGCGATGGAGCTGGTCGCCAAGGCCGACGTCGTGCTGGCGCTTGGCACGCGGCTCAATCCGTTTTCGACCTTGCCCTGCTACGGCCTCGACTATTGGCCGAAGGCCGCGAAGCTGATCCAGGTCGACGTCAACCCTGACCGCATCGGCCTGACCAAGCCGGTCGCCGTCGGCATCTGCGGCGACGCCAAGCTGGTCGCGCGCGCGATTCTCACCAAGCTGACGGCGACTGCGGGCGACGCAGGGCGCGAGGAGCGCGTGGCGCTCGTCCACGCCCTCAAGTCGCGCTGGTTGCAGACGCTGTCGAGCCTCGACCACGAGGACGACGACCCCGGCACAACCTGGAACGACGACGCGCGCCAACGCGACGCTGACCGAATGTCGCCACGCCAGGCGTGGCGCGCCATTCAGGCCGGACTGCCGCGCGACGCGATCATCTCGAGCGACATCGGCAACAATTGCGCGATCGGCAACGCCTATCCGTCGTTCGCGGAAGGGCGCAAATATCTTGCGCCGGGGCTGTTCGGCCCATGCGGCTACGGCTTTCCCGCCATCGTCGGCGCGAAGATCGGCAACCCGGAGACCCCCTGCGTCGGCTTCGCCGGCGACGGCGCGTTCGGCATCTCGATGAACGAAATGAGCTCGATCGGCCGCGCCGGCTGGCCCGGCGTGACGATAGTGGTGTTCCGCAACTATCAATGGGGCGCCGAGAAACGCAATTCGATCCTCTGGTACGACGACAATTTCGTCGGCACCGAACTCAACCCGAATCTGAGCTACGCCAAGGTCGCCGAAGCGTGCGGGTTCGTCGGCGTCGTCGCGACGACGCCGACCGCGTTGACCGAAGCGATCCGCAAGTCGTGCGAAGACCAGAAGCGCGGCGTCACCACTTTCATCGAGGCGGTGCTCAACCAGGAACTTGGCGAGCCGTTCCGCCGCGACGCGATGAAGAAGCCGGTCGTCGTCGCCGGCGTCGATCGCGCCGACATGCGAACGCAGAATTTGAACTAGGGGGGAGCCGGTTGGGCAGACGGGCGGCCCGCACCGCCGCGCTAGTAGCGGCGCGACGGCCCGAGCAGGCGCTCGAGGATTGTCTCCTCCAGCTGGCCGAATTCGGGCGAACCGCGCAGGCGCGGCCGCGGCAGGGCGATTTCGAGGTCCAGCGCGACGGCGCCATCTTCGAGCAGCACGATGCGATCGGCGAGGGTTACCGCCTCGGCGACGTCGTGGGTGACCAGCAGAGCGGTAAAGCCTTCGCGCCGCCAGGCCGATTCGAGCAGTGACTGCATTTCGATCCGCGTCAGCGCGTCGAGCGCGCCAAGCGGTTCGTCGAGCGCAAGCACACGCGGCCGACTGACCAGAGCCCGCGCCAGGGCGACGCGCTGCTTCTGGCCGCCGGATAAAGCCCCCGGCCAGTCGGCGGCGCGGTCAGCGAGGCCGACCGCCGCGAGCGCGTCGAGCGCGCGCTGGCGCGCGCCGGCTTCGCGTCGCCGCGCACCGAGACCGATTTCGACATTGGCGATGACGTTCGCCCACGGCAGCAGCCGCGGCTCCTGGAACATGACGCGAGGAGCGACGCCGACCGTGCCGTCGAAATCGATCGCGCCTGCATCGGGCGCGTCGAGGCCGGCGATCAGACGCAACAGCGTGCTCTTGCCGCAACCGCTGCGGCCGATGACGGCGACGAACTGGCCCGCGGCGACGTCAAGATCGAGACCACGAAGGACTTTCTTGTCGCCGAACGCCTTGACGATGCCGCGCAGTACGAAGGATGCGGCCGGCGCTTCCGTGGCACGGCGCGATGAAGCCGTTTCGGCCAAGCTCATGACGTCAATCTCCGTGCAGGGCCGGTCGCCAGGAGAGGCAGGCGCGTTCGAGCGCGCGTACGACCACGTCGGCGAGCTTCCCGAGCAGCGCGTAGATCAGGATCGCCAGCACGACGACGTCGAGCTGCAAGAATTCGCGCGCCTGCATCGCCATATAGCCGACGCCGGATTGCGCCGCGATGGTCTCGGCGACGATCAGCGTCAGCCACATGATTCCCAGGGCATAACGCAGGCCGACGAAGATCGAAGGCAGGGCGCCGGGCAGAATGACGCGGTGGAAGAGTTCGAGGCGCTGCATGCCGTAGCTTTGCGCCATCTCGATGAGATGCGGGTCGATGGACCGCACGCCATGCACCGTGTTGGCGTAGATGGGAAAGAACACGCCGAGCGCGACGAGGAAGAGCTTCGCCGCCTCGTCGATGCCGAACCAGACGATGACCAGCGGGATCAGCGCGAGGTGGGGGATGTTGCGCGCCATTTGCAGGGTCGTGTCGGTCAGACGGTCGCTCGCCCGCGAAAGGCCATTGGCGAGCCCGAAGCCGAAACCGATCGCGCCGCCGACGACGAGGCCTGCGACTGCGCGCAAGAAGCTGACTTCGACGTTGCGCGGCAGGTCGCCCGAGCGCGTGAGGCGCCAGCCCGCGGCGAGAACGGCGAAGGGCGAGGGCAGCAACGAATCCGGCAGCCAGCCAAGTGACGCGCAGCCCTGCCATACGGCGACCAGCAGCGCCGGGACGATCCAGCCGGCGGCGGGGGCGAGCTGGCGCCTCACGTCGAGGCGCAGTGCGGCGCGCCTCGCGCGCAGAGGTCGTTGCAGGGTGGTCACGGCGTCGGACATGATCGTTCCGCGGCAGTCGAAAGGATTTAGGCGGGCGCCGCAGGAGGCTCGCGGCGGCCGCCGACGCTCGGGATTACTCGGCGACGATCGCCGGCTTGAACGCGCCGGCACCGAACTCGGCGGGCGTCGCGCCGTGGTTGAAGCGATTCGCTTCGCCGATCCCGAGTTGCGGTAACAGGAGCTCGGCGACTCTGTAGGCCTCTTCGGGGTGGGGGAACCCGGAGGCGATGACGGCCTCGATTCCGAGCGCCTGGTATTCGCGCCGCCGCGCCGCCCCCGTCCTGGGGTCGCCGACCATCGCAGAGCTGGAGGCGCGTCGCACTCGGCCGATCCTGGCCCAGAAATTGGCGGCGATCTGCTTGAGATAGGAGAAAACGACCGGCCGCACGCCCTTGTTGCTGCCGAGATCGGCGCCGTCGCCACTGACAGGAATGAACCAGAACACGTCCAGCGGCTTGTTCGCTTCGCTCATGACTTGGCCTCGCGTGTCTCGTGGCGTTCAGGCGCTCTGTTTCCAGAACCAGACGATGTCGCGCACGACGATCGGCGCCGGGATCAGGCCGAGCCGCTGGAAGCGGTCGGCGACCGCCTGCTGCTGCGCGATGACCGCGTCGGTCAGCGGCCCGAAGCTGAATTCGGCGCGATCGACCGCGCGCTTTTGCGCCGCCAGATCGACGCCGCTCGCTTCCGCGAACAACGCCGCCACTTCGTCGCGATGGTCGCCCGCCCATGTCGTCGCCTTGGCGATTTCTTCGTTGACGTCGGCGACGACGTCGGCGTGCTTGGCGAGGAAATCGCGGTTGGCGAGGAAGAAACTGTTCTGCACCGTCGCCTTGGGGTCGATCGGCAGCGCCCGCGCTTTCTGTTTCAGTTCGGCGATGGCGTAGAACGGGTCCCAGATCGACCACGCGTCAATCGCGCCGCGCGAGAACGCCGAGGCGGCGTCGGCGGGCGCGAGATAGACCGGCTCGATGTCGGTCCAGGCGATTGTCTCGCTTTCGAGCGCCGAGACGAGCAGATTGTGGGCGCTCGAACCCTTGGCGACGCCAATCTTCTTGCCCTTGAGATCGGCGAGAGTCTTGGCCGGCGAATCGGCGGGGACGACGATCGCCTGGCCGTAACCACGCGCCGGGATGACGGCGACATACGCGATCGCGGCATGGGCGGCCTGGGCGAAGATCGGCGGCGCGTCGCCGGTGTAGCCATAGTCGACGGCGCCAGCGTTGACCGCTTCGAGCAGCGGCGGGCCGAAAGCGAATTCGACCCATTTGACCGTCACGCCTTGCGGTTCGAAGCGCTGCTCGAGGCGCCTCTGCGCCTTCACCACCAGCGGGATCGCCGTCTTCTGGTAGCCGATCCTCAGTTCGCGCGGCGCGTCGGCGCGGGCTGGCGCGACACCGGCGACCGCCAGCGCAGCGGTCGAGATCAGAAACGTTCTCCGATTCATCGCAAACCCCTTGTATTTCAAGTGGCCCCGCCATTCGGCGCTTGTCTTGCGTTGAGTAATGCAGTATCTCTATCAAAATTGTCAACTAACAAATTCGAGGCTGCCCATGACTCGAAATCACGACGCCCTTTCACCGACGCTCGGATGGTTCTCTCGCTTACGCGCCGCGTCCGGCGCGGCGTGGCGGCGCTTCGGCGCCTGGGGCGCAAACCTCGTCGCCGCGTTGCGCGATCCCCAACCTCAGTCGCCGGAGGACTACGAGCGCGAATTGCGCGAGCGCGTCTTCCTTCCTCCGCAGCCGTGAAATCGCCGAGCGCGCAAGGCCGACAGACGAATGACGAGGAACTCTCCCGTGACAGCACTGCCTGCAATTGAAGGGTTTCGCCGGGCTTCTGCGAACGGTCCCGCATTTGTCGAGGCTGACAGCTCCGTGTTTCGCGCCGCCATGCGCCAACTCGCGAGCGGCGTCTGTCTCGTTACCCACAGTGTCGGCGGCGAGCGAGCTGGCATGACGGCGACTGCGGTCGCGTCGCTGTCGCTCGACCCGCCGACGCTGATCGTCTGCGTCAATCGCGCGGCGTCGACCTATTCCGGCCTGACGCTCGGCGCCGCTTTCGGCGTCAGCGTGCTTGGCGCAGATCATCTCGAGTTCGCCGAGCGCTTTGCCGGTCGAACCGGCGAAGAGGGCGCCGATCGTTTTCGCGAGGGTCGCTGGATGACCGCGCCGAACGGCACGCCGCTGCTCTGGGATGCGCTCGCTGCGTTCGCGTGCGAAGTCGACGACATCGTCGAGCGCAACACCCACGCGATCGTCGTTGGTCGCGTCAAACACGCCGCGGCCGCCTCGGACGGCGGCGCGCTCGTCTACTGGCGCGGCGGCTACGATCAGCTGGGTTGGAGCGACGACGAGTTGGCGCGCGCTACAGGCCTTTCGCCGCAAAGCGCGCGACGCCGGGACGATGCGCGGTAGCTCGCCGCGGAGCCGCCAGGCGCACTGGAATCCGTCTGCCGCACGCGGACTCGATGATGGCGCGGTGGCTGTCGTAGGACCGCGGGGACGCGATCATTTCGACGCCAAAATCGAGCAAGCCCGAGAACGCATCGGCGAATGCCGGAAATACAAGAACCGGACGCGCCGATCGGCATTCAGACCGCCCGCCGAAGTACATTCAAGGGGCCGAGCGCTATCATCTGGGGCGCTGGCTCACCCTGCGCTCGGGAAACGCACTAAGAATTCGGGCGGCGAGCGCCGCTGTTTGCAACCGAATATCGGGAACGGCGGTGATTTCCCAGAAAGCCGCCTGACTCATCGGACCGATAGCGAACAGACTCCGGGAAGGGCGCCCCTCCTGGGTGACAACGGAGCAATCGGGGGCGACCTCAATCCCGATGCATAGCGGGTCAGCACGCGCCAGTCCGTTGGCAAAAAGCGATGCTACTAGAGGATTTGTGCTTCGGCCCGGGCTGCCGGTTACGCCCTTGCAGGAAATGATACCCGCGACGGAGAGAGTTTCGACGCTCTGCGACCCGCGCCGCCGCAAGGTGACCTCGGCGCCCTCGCCATTCGGCACGACGTCGACGATTTTTCCTGCGACGATTTCAATCTGTCCGCTGGCGATCATCGCGACGATGCGGGCCGCTACTTCCGGCGCCATACGATGGCGGTGAACGTCCCACCAAGGCCGCGCATGCTCGAGAAATCGCGCGCGACGCCGCGGCGTCATCGCGCGCCAAATCGCCTGTGTGTGCGGACGAAGGCCGTCGACGATGCTGCGCCAATCGCCGCCCTGCGCCTCGTGTTCACGCGCTAAGCCTCTGAGCCAATGGAGCTGCGTCGAGAGATTCTGATCGAGCGGCGCGGCGTTGGCGTCGACAAACAATGGCTCAACGGCGCGATGCGCGTGCGGGAGCAAGCCTCGTCGCGACAATGCGACGATCCGCCCTCGGTGGCCCTGCTCCCTCAATGCCAGGGCTGTATCGACCATTGTCAGTCCGGTTCCCAGAACCAAAAGCGTCGAGTGGCGTGGAGCGCCCGCGCCGACTGGTTCGGCCCAAGGGCTGGTGTAAAGCGGACCCTCGTCGACCACGCTTTCATGGCCGCATGCCAATATTGCGAGGTCGATGCGCAGCGGCGGCCCATCGTTCAGGGCGATCTCTAGGCCTCTCGCGTTCACCGTCACGCCGCGCGCGGTATTGCGCAACACCGTCAACGCTCGCTGCTCTACCGGACCAGACAAATGTTCGACGACCAGGC
The DNA here is from genome assembly GCF_049514155.1 of Roseiarcus sp. Taxonomy (GTDB): domain Bacteria; phylum Pseudomonadota; class Alphaproteobacteria; order Rhizobiales; family Beijerinckiaceae; genus Roseiarcus. The sequence continues at coordinate 7,882 of NZ_JBEKVH010000146.1, forward strand.
TCTCGAGATAGCAGCCATAGAGGCCGCGCGAGACAAAGCGAAACCCGAGGTCGCCCGCCACCTCTGGCGCTTCCGTCTGCCTCGACAGCCAACGCGCGAAGTGACCGGGATCGTCCGCAAACGCGCTCATGTTGGCCGCGCGCACGTTCAAGAGGTGGCTCGGGTTCGCGGTGGCGTAGGCCAACCCGCGCCCGATCCGCTCCCGCGTCTCAATAATCGTCACTTTGAGGTTCTTCGGTTTGCGCCGTAGTAGATGGGCCGCCATCAGCGCCCCGCTTGCTCCGCCACCAATGATCGCGATCCGTGTGGGAGCCAATATGGCCTTGGGGCGCCGGCCGAAATGAGAGGGAAGCCCTGAACAATTTTCCATAGCGAGGCGATTTTGGATTGATAACACGATAAATTCAATGGATATTGTTATTTGTTTCAACCTTCGAGACGACGCGCCGCGGTTCGCCCTGCGGCCCGCAAAGAGAGAGACGAACGATGAGCGCTAACCAACTTGCGCCAAACGCGGATCGATCGCCCTCGCTGACCGCGGGATGGCGGGAACTCTGGCTCAAGGAGGATTGGTGGGCCGTCTGGCTCGGGCTGGGGATTGTAGTCATCGGCTATATTCTGTTCGCCAACGGCGCCAGCCTCAAATGGATCGCCGTGACGCCGGAGAAATGGTCGAGCCTCGGCCAACTCGGAGCCCACTTTGCCGCGAACTGGCTACGCTATTTCGCGCAGTTTGCTTCCTGGCTCGTGCTTTTCTCGGTCGCATTGACGGCGCTCGGGTATGGGCCACGCGACTTCATTCCGTCGTTCGTATTTCTGTATGCGTTCTCGGTTTTGATCTTCGTCCTCGGCCAGTGGACTCAGGCAAATTACTACAATCTGGAGCCGCCGCTCGTGGCGCTGCTGCTGGGATTGTTGATATCGAACCTCATCGGGTTGCCGCGCTCGATGGACGCGGGTTTTCGCGTCGAGTTCTACGTCAAGACCGGCATCGTACTGCTCGGCGCAACGCTGCCGTTCTCACTCATCGCCTGGGCGGGGCCGATTGCTATTTTCCAGGCCTCGCTCGTCTCCTTGGCGACCTTCTTCGTCATCTTCTTCGCCGCACGGAAATTGGGGCTCGACCGCCAATTGTCGGCAGTGCTCGGCGCGGGCGGCGCTGTCTGCGGCGTTTCGGCGTCGATCGCCATCGCCGGCGCTGTCGGGGCCAAGAAGGAATACGCGCCCATCGCCATCACTGTGGTGATCTTCTGGGCGATTGTGATGATTTTCGTACTCCCAATCGTATCGCTGTGGCTGCATTTGCCGTCCGGTGTCGCCGGAGCCTGGATCGGCACGTCCGAATTTGCCGACGCCGCTGGCTTCGCCGCCGCGCAAACATATGGCGGATACGCAGGTCCGGCCTCAGGGGTTGCGGGCACAGCGGATCAAGCCGTTTGGGCTTTCACACTGATGAAAGTGGTTGGCCGCGACGTCTGGATCGGCGTCTGGGCGCTGGCGCTGGCGATCGTCTCAACGACGCGCTGGGAGCCGAGCAAGGCCGGCAGCAAGCCCGATGCGGGCGAAATTTGGCGCCG
>NZ_JBEKVH010000147.1:0-9315 GCF_049514155.1 Roseiarcus sp.
TTGCGACGCTGGATAACGCGTCGGCGCTTCAGACCAATCCGAAATGCCAATACATGGACAACCCGATCGGCTGTACTTGCGCCTTGCAGTACGGAGGAACCGTCGGTTGGGATCAAACCCACATGTGGTGGACGATGCCTACCCATGACCAAGCCAAATATACCAGATGCCTCAAGGTCAATGGCGGCACCAAGTAGGCACTGGGCACCAAGCGTCAGATTTTGACCACTAGCGACCCCCGGCGACGTCGAGCACCGCCCCCGTCACATACGAGGCGGCGTCGCTGAGCATCCAGACCACCGCCTCGGCGACCTCGTCGGGCGTGCCCGGCCGCCCCATCGGCGTCGTCGCGCCGATGCGGAAGGCGCGATCGGGTTCGCCGCCCCTGGCGTGGATCTCGGTGTCGATCAGGCCGGGGCGGACCGAATTGACCCGCACGCCGTCGGCGGCGAGCTCTTTCGACAGGCCGATCGCCAGAGCGTCGACCGCCGCCTTCGAGCCGGCGTAGTCGACATAGAGGTTGGGCGAGCCGATCCGCGCCGCGGTCGAGGAGATCAGCACCAGCGATCCGCCGGCGCCGCCGAGGCTGGTCGCCATGCGCCGCGCCGCTTCGCGCGCCGTCAGATAGACGCCGAGAATGTTGACTTCGAACATGCGCCGCATGCGCTCGACGCTCATCTCGACCAGCCGCGCCGCCGGCGCGACGATCCCGGCGTTGGCGACCACCCCGCGCAACGGTCCGAGCGCCCGCACCGCGCCGTCGAACATCGCCGCGACGTCGTCCTCGTCGGCGACGTCGCCGCGCAGCGCCACCGCCTTGCCGCCGCTGCGCGCAATCTCCTCCACCAGCGCGTGCGCCGCCCGTTCGTCGCGCAAATAATTGACCCCGACCGACCAGCCACGCGCCGCGGCCAGCCGCGCCGTCGCCCGGCCGATGCCGCGCGCGGCGCCGGTGACGAGAATCGCTTGTCCCTCGCTCATGGGGAAAACTTGCCCCGCCGGCGCCCGCGACGCAAGCGGCGCAAGCGCGCTCTTCCGGCCCCGGCGCGGCCTCAGAGCGCGCGGCGAAAAAGTGGACGCCGGTTTTCGCCAAAAGCGCGCGACAGCGGGAATTCTAGGCCGCGCGGCCCGCACTCGCGACGCTGCGCCTCAACGCTGCGAGATTGGCGGCGTAGGCCGCCCGCCCGCCGTGGAACGCGGCCGAACCGGCGACCAGCACATTCGCGCCGGCCGCGACGACCAGCGGCGCGGTTTCGGCGGCGATGCCGCCGTCGACTTCGATATGGATCGGCCGCTCGCCGATCATGCGCCTGACCCGCGCGACCTTCTCGAGCATCGCCGCAATGAACGCCTGACCGCCGAAGCCGGGATTGACGGTCATCACCAGCACCAGATCGAGCCGGTCGAGCACGTATTCGATTGCGTCGGGCGACGTCGCCGGGTTGAGCGCGACGCCCGCCTTCTTGCCGAGCGCGCGGATGGCGTGCAGCGAACGGTCGAGATGCTGGGTCGCCTCGGCCTGGACGGTGATGCGGTCGGCGCCGGCTTGGGCGAAGGCTTCGAGATAGGGGTCGATCGGCTCGATCATCAGATGACAGTCGAACGGCTTGTCGCTGTGCGGGCGAAGCGCCGCCACCACCGCCGGCCCGAAGGTGATGTTGGGCACGAAATGACCGTCCATCACGTCGAGGTGAATCCAGTCGGCGCCGGCGGCGGCGATGTCGCGCGTTTCCTGGCCGAGATTGGCGAAGTCGGCCGACAGGATCGACGGCGCGAGGACTAAGGACCGATCAAATGCGCTCATCAAACGTCGCCTCCGGCTTGGGCTCGATTGTGGTGGAAAACGCGGTCCGTTTTCAAGCCGCCCGACCGGCAAAGCCGTTGAAAGCCGCCTGGCGCCCCGTCGATTGGACCATGTTAACCGGTTAAGCCGCCCATCCCCTACAAATAGAGCCGCCGCGACGCCTCATTTGGCGTCAGCAATGCGCCGGTTGCGGTCGGCCTCGGATAATCAGGCGGCCCTCGAAAGCGGCCCCCACGCCGGCGAGGCGCCTTCGGCGACCATCGGCGGGGAGGAGACGTTCGCTCCTATTTTTGCGCACTTCGACAACGGCTGCAGACCCGCAATCAAACCGCCACGCAATGAAGGAATCGCTTGTGTTATTTTCGTTCCGCAACAATAATTCTTGTGGAGAGAACGCTGAAGCGCGGTTTGTTATTCAGCAACGGATCCGAGCGCCGATCGGCGCCGTAAGCCATTGAAGCGATTGGTCCGCTTGGACTCGGGATTTGGCGCCGGATTGCAGAATGTCATAGCAACCATAACCCGGCGCCGCCCTAACCAAGAACTCGAAAGGAACGCACGGTGAAAGTCAGCCTGGGAGACGCGCTCTTTTCGCCTCTGCTTTCGATAATACTTCTTTTCATCGCAAGTGTCCCGATTGACGCAAATGAAGGCAATCGCAACATTGTCATAAAGTTCAATCACGGCCAACAGCACGTGCACACGGAAATCAAGATCACCCTCGCCGGTGATGTCTTTATTACCAACGATTCGCAACAATTAAATATGTCCAACGTCTGCAATAATGGCGACTCTTCAGGCATTTTCGGTCGTCTTGGTAAGCATAGCGACTATACGGCAAAGTGCAAGGATCAGACGGGGTCCACATCATCAAGCTATGCAACCCTAAACGGAGATAATTTTAAATTTGAAGACAAATACATGTTTCACACTTCCGCAACAAATATTGTGACTTTAACGACATTGTACGACATAAATATCAATCGAACGTCATGCCAAGGTTACGTCTTGAAACATGTTAGAGGCAATGACCTCAGTTTCATAACCTCGAATGGAATAGGGATAGAGGATAAGAAGATCCCGATCACCGATTGCGCGGTTTCCGCTCTTTAGTGGGTTGAATATGGAAAGACGATCGCGCGAACCATCCCGCGCCCCCGCTTCCGCGATGTCTTTCGTATCCTGCAACCCAGCGGATGGCTACGATCTTTATTGCCGAAGAAGCGGCTGTTTTGCCCGCAAAATCGCGCCGAACGGCGCCTGGACGCGGCGCGATTACATCATTGCCGGGCGGCCCTGATGCTCGCTTCGCTCGGTCCTCGCGCAATCCCGTTCATCGGGGAGCGCGCAAATCGCGAAGACTGCGCCGAGCGCGCCCGCTCTTAAGCGAAAGCGGGTGATTTTGCATAGCTCGGTCGAAAGCCGCCGCGACGCTAGGCGCGCGCGAACGTCCGCTGCGGCATTTCAATTGCCCGAAGCCGCCGTTCCGCCATCGGCCGCTTCGGGTCGCGCTTGGCCAATCAAGTGGTCTCGCGCGGGGCGCCGGCCGCCCTAAATGCAGTGGGGACGTCCTAACCAGATCGGCGTGAATTGAACGTTTCGGGCGCCTGAAGCGGCGCGTTGACGCGGCCCGCGAGCGGCGGCTACAGCTATGAGGCGCCGTCCCGGCGCGACCGGGGAAGCCGCATGCCTGCCGACCCGAACTCCGCCGCGCCGCGGTCGCCCGTCCCGATCGACGATTCCGAAGCCAAGCGCGCCTTCCGCGACATCCTGCGCTGGATCGGCGAAGACCCCGACCGCGACGGCCTCAAGGACACCCCGGCGCGCATGATCCGCGCCTATCGCGAATATTTCGCCGGCTACGAGACCGATCCCGAAGAGGCGCTGCGCACCACCTTCGCCGAGGTCGACGGCTACGACGAGATGATCGTGCTGCGCGGCGTCACCTTCGAGAGCCATTGCGAGCATCACCTCGCGCCGATCGTCGGCCGCGCCTGGGTCGGCTACCTGCCCGACCGCCGTGTCGTCGGCATCTCCAAACTGGCGCGGATCGTCGACATCTATGCGCGGCGGCTGCAGATCCAGGAACGGCTGACGGCGCAGATCGCCAATGCGATCGAAAGCGTGCTCAAGCCGCGCGGCGTCGCGGTGGTGGTCAAGGCGACCCACCATTGCATGATGAGCCGCGGCGTGCGCCGTCACGGCGCCGATCTCGTCACCAGCCGCATGCTCGGCGTCTTCCGCGACCAGCCGATCACCCGCAGCGAGTTTCTCGCGCTCGTCGACTCGAAGAGCGAGTCCTGAAGCGCGTCGCCCTGGAGAGCCTGAGTCGATGCCCGGCGATTTTCATTACGAAGGCTACGCCATCGTCTCCGCCGACGGGATGATCGCCGGCGCCGACGGGCGCATGCCGCCGGCGCTGCAGAACCCGGCGGACGCGCGCTTCTTCAGCGAGGCGCTCGATCGCGCCGCGGTGCTCGTTCACGGCCGACATTCGCACGAGGGCCAGACGAATTCGCCGCGCCGGCGCCGCGTCGTCGTCACCCGCCACGCCTCGGCGATCGCCGCCGACTCTGAATTTCCTCATTCCGTGCTGTGGAATCCAGCTGGCGCGTCGTTCGCCGCCGCCTGCGAAGCGCTCGGAATCGCCGGCGGAACGGCGGCGATTCTCGGCGGGCCGGACGTCTTCGCGCTGTTTCTCGGGCTCGGCTACGAGCGGTTTCTGCTCAGCCGCGCCGCCCAGGCGCGGCTGCCCGGCGGCCTGCCGATCTTCGGCCGCGGCCGGCTTCCGGTCGACGAAGCGCTCGCCGCGGCGGGCCTGAGGGCGGCCGAGCCGCGCTGGCTCGACCGCGAGGCGGGGGTCTCGCTCACCGTTTGGCGAAAGTCGGCCGACTGAACCGGCGGGCGATCAGCGCCCGGCGAGGAACGGACGCGCAACGGCGGAGATGCGGCCGGCCAGCGCGATGTCGCGTTCGGTGACCGCATTGCCGGCGTCGTGGGTGCTCAGCTTGAACGAGACCCGGTTGTAGACGTTGACGATCTCGGGATGGTGGTTCGCCTCCTCCGCCTCGAAACCGACGCGCACGATCAAGGCGAGCGCGTCGCGGAACGAGGCGAAGGCATAGCTGGCGGCGATCGCGCCGCCTTCGCGCTTCCAGTCCGGCTGCGCCGTCAAGGCGGCGTCGATTTCGTCGGCCGTCAGCACTCTCGGCATGGCCATAGCGCGTCTCCCTGGCCGGAACGGCGCAACCGCGTCGCAAGGACCCGGATGGGTCGGCCGCCCCCGCCCAATTCTCGCGTTGCGACGGCGACCGGCCCGCTCAGAACGGAATGTCGTCGTCGAGGTCGCCGCCGCCGCCCGACAGGGCCGGCCGCTTGGCCTCGACCGGCGACGAGCGCCCGACGCTCGGGGCGCGCTCTTCGCTGGCGAAGCTGTCGCGTCCCTCGCCGGCGGCGCCGCGCGAATCGAGCAGCGTCAGTTCGCCGCGGAAGCGCTGCAGCACGACCTCGGTGGTGTATTTCTCCACCCCCGACTGGTCGGTCCATTTGCGGGTCTGCAACTGGCCCTCGACGTAAACCTTCGCGCCCTTCTTGCAGTATTGCTCGACCACGCGGCCGATGTTCTCATTGAAGATCACGATGTTGTGCCACTCGGTCTTCTCCTTGCGCTCGCCGGTGGCCTTATCGCGCCAGTTTTCCGACGTCGCGAGCGAGAAGCTGACGACCTTTTCCCCGGAATTCAGCGACCGCACCTGCGGGTCCTTGCCGAGATTGCCGATCAGAATGACTTTGTTGACGCTACCGGCCATGATGCTCTCCCTACCCGCCGCCGCCGCCGCGACGCGCACGCCGCCTGAAATTGGTCTAGCCCATCGTCTTCGCCGGCGCCCGCCCCTCTTGCCGCAAAGCCGCGGCAATAGCGCGGCCGACCGCCATGAGGCCCGACTTTTCCACAGTCGAAGCACGCGGCCGGCGTTTGGCGGCGACGGAATTCGACACTACATTCTTTTCGCGAACGCCGCGCGGAGCGCTTCTCAACGTTCTTCGTTTGTTCTAGCATCGCCGCGCCGGCCGCGCAAGCGCCGGCGCGAATCGCGTCATTCCACAAGGGTCCCCATGGCGAGCGGCAAATCCTCCAGGCGCCCCCGCGCGGCCGAGCCGATCGACAAGCTGTTCGGCGGCCGCACGATCGCGGTGCACGGGGCGCGCGAGCACAATCTCAAGAACGTCGACCTGACCATCCCGCGCGACAAGCTGGTGGTCTTCACCGGTCTGTCGGGCTCGGGCAAATCGTCGCTCGCCTTCGACACGATCTACGCCGAGGGCCAGCGCCGTTACGTCGAGTCGCTCTCGTCCTACGCGCGCCAGTTCCTCCAGATGATGCAGAAGCCGGACGTCGACCAGATCGACGGCCTGTCGCCGGCGATCGCCATCGAGCAGAAGACGACGTCGAAGAACCCGCGCTCGACCGTCGGCACGGTGACCGAAATCCACGACTACATGCGGCTCTTATGGGCGCGCGTCGGCGTGCCCTATTCGCCGGCGACCGGCCTGCCGATCGAGAGCCAGACGGTCAGCCAGATGGTCGACCGCGTGCTGGCGCTGCCGGAGCGCACGCGGCTCTATCTCAACGCGCCGGTGGTCCGCGGCCGCAAGGGCGAGTACCGCAAGGAGATCGCGGACTACATGAAGCGCGGCTTCCAGCGGCTTAAGATCGATGGGGAATTCTACGAAATCGCCGACGCGCCGACGCTCGACAAGAAGGTGAAGCACGACATCGAAGTCGTCGTCGACCGGCTGGTCGTGCGCCCCGATCTGGCAAGCCGGCTGGCCGAAAGTTTCGAGACCGCGCTCGAGCTGGCGGACGGGTTGGCGATCGTCGAGATTGTCGAAGAGCGAATGGCGAATGAGCGAATGGCGAATGGCGAAGAAGGGAGCGGCGCCTCTTCCCATTCGCCACTCGCCACTCGCCACTCGCCCGAAACTCGCCACTCGCCCCAAAGAATCCTCTTCTCCTCCAAATTCGCCTGCCCGGTCTCCGGCTTCACCATTTCCGAGATCGAGCCGCGGCTGTTCTCGTTCAACAACCCCTACGGCGCCTGCCCGGTCTGCGGCGGGCTCGGCTCGGAGCTGACGGTCGACGCGAGCCTCGTCATCCCCGATGCGCGCCTGAGCTTACGCAAGGGCGCGGTGGCGCCGTGGGCCAAGTCGAGTTCGCCCTATTATCTGCAGACGCTGGAGGCGCTCGGCCGCGCCTATAAGTTCCGCCTCGACGTCGCCTGGGCGAGCCTGCCGGACAAGGCGCGCGAAATCATCCTCAACGGCTCGGGAACCGAGGAGGTGCGCTTGGCCTACGACGACGGCCTCAGGTCCTACGAAGTGAGGAAGCCGTTCGAGGGCGTGGTCAAGAATCTCGAGCGGCGCCACCGCGAGACGGAAAGCGAGTGGTCGCGCGAGGAGATCGAGCGCTTCATGACCGCGACGCCGTGCGTCGCCTGCCAGGGCTTCCGCCTCAAGCCGGAGGCGCTGGCGGTCAAGATCGACGGCAAGCACATCGGCGAAGTGAGCCTGCTGTCGGTCAAGGCGGCGGTCGCGTGGGCGCGCGCGCTGCCCGCCGCGCTCGACGCCAAGCGCAACGAAATCGCCGAGCGCGTCCTCAAGGAGATCATCGACCGGCTGACGTTCTTGAGCGACGTCGGCCTCGACTATTTGACCCTGTCGCGCGCCTCGGGCACCTTGTCGGGCGGCGAGAGCCAGCGCATCCGCCTCGCTTCCCAGATCGGCTCGGGCCTGACCGGCGTACTCTACGTGCTCGACGAGCCGTCGATCGGCCTGCACCAGCGCGACAACGCCCGTCTGCTCGACACGCTCAGGCGCCTGCGCGAACTCGGCAACACGGTGATCGTCGTCGAGCACGACGAGGACGCGATCCTCGCCGCCGACTATGTCGTCGACATCGGCCCCGGCGCCGGCGTGCACGGCGGCGAGATCGTCGCCAAGGGCACGCCGGCGGAGATCAAAGCCGACCCCAACTCGCTGACCGGCCAATATCTTTCCGGCGTGCGGTTCGTGCCGACGCCGCCGCGCCGCCGCGTCGCCCCCCCGGGGCGCGAGCTGAAAATCGTCGGCGCGCGCGGCAACAATCTCAAGAATGTCACCGCGGCGATCCCGCTCGGCGCCTTCACCTGCGTCACCGGCGTTTCCGGCGGCGGCAAGTCGACCCTGATCGTCGACACGCTCTACAAGGCGACGGCGCGGCAGTTGAACGGCGCGAGCGAGCCGCCGGCGCCGCACGACCGCATCGACGGGCTGGAGAAGCTCGACAAGGTCATCGACATCGACCAGTCGCCGATCGGCCGCACGCCGCGCTCCAACCCGGCCACCTACACCGGCGCCTTCACGCCGATCCGCGAATGGTTCGCCGGCCTGCCCGAGGCCAAGCAGCGCGGCTACCAGGCCGGGCGCTTCTCGTTCAACGTCAAGGGCGGGCGCTGCGAAGCCTGCCAGGGCGACGGCGTGATCAAGATCGAGATGCACTTCCTGCCCGACGTCTACGTCACCTGCGACGTCTGCAACGGCAAGCGCTACGACCGCGAAACGCTGGAGGTGAAGTATCGCGACAAGTCGATCGCCGATGTGCTTGACATGACAGTGGAAGAAGCGGCGGACCTGTTCAAGGCGGTGCCGTCGATCCGCGACAAGATGGACACGCTGAAGCGCGTCGGCCTCGGCTACGTGAAAGTCGGCCAGCAGGCGACCACCCTGTCGGGCGGCGAAGCGCAGCGCGTCAAGCTCGCCAAGGAACTGGCGCGCCGCTCCACCGGGCGCACGCTCTACCTTCTCGACGAGCCGACGACCGGCTTGCATTTCCACGACGTCGCGCAATTGCTTGATGTGCTGCATGAGCTGGTCGACCAGGGCAACACCATGGTCGTCATCGAGCACAATCTCGAAGTGGTGAAGACCGCCGACTGGATCGTCGACATGGGCCCCGAAGGCGGCGACGCCGGCGGCGAAGTCGTGGCGACGGGAACGCCCGAGCAGATCGCGCGCAACCCCAAGAGCTACACCGGCCGCTACCTGAAACACGTCCTCGACCGCGGGCGAGCGAAGAAGGCGAAGGCGGAGGCGGCGGAGTAGAGGGGGCGGAGCCTTGGTCTGAAGTTGAGGTTAAATTGAGTTAGCGCTGCGGGGGAGTATTGCATCCCAATTTCTGTATTACATCCTGGAGCGAAGGTAACTCAGAATATAGATGGCTATTTTTGACAGCCTCGCCGGCTTGTAGTGCAAGTTTAGCACACGCTTCTGCAACTGGGTTTGAGGTCGCAGTACCGCCTGAATCCGTAATAACTGGCGCGACAGTTAACGTATGGACCTGCTCTTCTAGCCGACGCACCCTCCCTTCTAATCCGGCGACAAACCATACCGCGCTAACCAATGCGACTGTGATTGTCACGGCACTCCCGATGGTCCTGATCGCTTCGCCAGATAGCGCCACTGTCATCCCCGGG
>NZ_JBEKVH010000148.1:0-9256 GCF_049514155.1 Roseiarcus sp.
AACGAATATTGAATGCAATATGCGTTACCACGTGCTAGTTAGTAGTTACGAAGGCTCTGAGATCGCCGGGTCGAACTGGCGATGCGATGGGGCGGAAAACACAGGGCGGGCGCAGCGATGAGTCCTCATTTGGTCGACGATCCCAATCGATCGGTAGTAGGGACCCAGGCGCGGGCGCGACACATAGTCACGGAAGACGAGACAGATTTTCGTGGAGTGGACCGCTCTCGGTTGCGACCCGAGATCCGACTGATGCTGGAAGCCGGGGACAACAAGGCGGCAGTCGATTTGCAAACTTGGCCGCTAAGCGAAATTCGCAAGGAAGCGGAGACGTCACTGCCGGCCATGTGGGGGCAGAAAGATCCATTGCCCGGAATCGAAACGTTTGCGATCGAAGGCAATGGCGGGTCCTTCAGCGCGCGCCTCTATCCCGGCGGCGACCGCGACGGCGCCATGCTCTATTTTCATGGCGGCGGCTGGGTGCTGGGCAGCCTCGAGACCCACGACGGCGTTCTCCGGGCCTTGGCGTTGGCGGCGAAATGCAAAGTCATCGCCGTCGAATATCGTAAAGCGCCCGAGGCCCCTTTCCCAGCGGCGATCGAGGACGCCAAGGCTGCGCTCGCCTTCATCCGCTCTTCTCAGTCGGCGCTCTGCATCGACCCGTCGCAGGTAATAGTGGCGGGCGACAGCTCGGGGGCGAATATTGCTGCGGTGCTCGCCCAGGCTTCGCGTGATGATCGAAATCCGCTGGCGGGACAGATGCTCATTTGCCCGCTCACCGATGCGAAGCTCGAGAGACCGAGTCGTAACAAGTTCGCAACGGGATTTCTTTTGACGAGCGACGCGATCGATTGGTATCTCGACAACTACTGCGCCAAAATGGATCGAGAAGACCCGGGAATTTCGCCGCTCTACGCCGAGGATGTCTCGGGACTTGCCCCTGCTTTTATAGTTGCGTCGGACCATGATCCATTGCGCGATGACGCGAGGGCTTATGCGATGCGGCTGATCGAGGCTGGCGTGACCGTTACCTTCGAAGAATGGAGAGGGACGGTTCATGGATTCATAGTAATGGACGGAATTACGCCGGTCGCGCGGCAGCTATGTCGGGCCATGGCTGACTGGGCCAATCATCGCTGGACCGTCGCGGATTATCATCCACGATAAATGTCTGCCTATCAGAAGGTCTATCTCGCCGCCGCCATGCAAACGCAAGTTCAGGGTGCACAGGCCCGCAAAAGCGAGTCGCTCTACGAGGTGATCTATTCCGTGCTCCGCGATCATTTGCGACGCGGAGTTCTGATTGACGGCCTTGTGCTTGGCGAAGCCAATGTCGCGCGAGCATTCCAGACAAGTCGCGTACCCGCTAGCGCGGCGCTCAAGCTCCTTTGCGACGAAGGGCTGATCTCGGGTTTCGGCGGGCGTGGCTACTTGGTGCGAAGCGGGCGGGGAAGTCCGCCCGCTGCGCAGCGCCTTGATTTATTGAAAGCGGGGCTTGAGCTGCCGCCCCATTTTTCCGGACCGCGGCGGACTCGCAATCGCGGCAATCAAATCTATCGCGAGGTCGAGCATTCGGTTGCCGCCTGCCTAGCTTATGGGCGTTTCATGTTGAATGAAAGCGCATTGGCCGAGTACTATGGCGTCAGCCGCACCATTGCTCATGAAGTACTGGTGAAGCTCGAATTGGCGGGGATCGCCGTTCACGACCGGAATCAGCGATGGTATGCGGGTCCTCTGACGGCCGACGAACTCGCCAACCGTTTTCAAGTTCGTTGGATGCTTGAGCCGGAAGCGTTGCGCCAGTCGTTTCCCCATCTTACCAAAAGCGAATTGACCCGTCGTCGCGATCGCGCATATCGCGCTCGAAAAGGCAACGTCGCACCTCCCGAACGGGAGCGGATCGAGCGCGACCTTCACCAAGAGACGCTTGCGCATTGTGACAACAAAGTCCTTTTCGACACGATTTTGCGGGCCCATCGGCCCCTCATCCCGACTCACTCGGCGTTCGTTTCTTACCAGAGGACGGCCGAATTGATGAAAATGGCCGCCGAGCACATTCAGATCTACGATGCCCTGCTGGAAGGAAGCCCGGAATCGGCTGCAGCGGCGCTCGAGGGGCATCTGCGGCGCTCTCTGCAACCAAATCTAGATCTGATGTCGCGTCTTGAGCCTCTATCTAGCGAGCATCGTCCCGCGTATTTGTTTCCGATCCGATACCCCCGACCCCCAGAATCGTAGTCTGAAGGTCCCCTTGCCGCTCACTTGGAAGGCTGCTGATCGAGCTTCGCCGCGATCCTGCGGGGATCGGGGCGATAGTATTTCCGCAGCACCTGTATCGATCGCCACCCGCCCTGTTCCGCGAGCTCGACGATATCGAGCCCACGCTCGCCCGCCATGCGCGAGGCGCCTTCGGAGCGCTGAGCGTGGAATATCAGGTCCTTGATACCGGCGCGTTCGCAGGCGGCGCGGAAGTCGCGAGACGCTGTCGGCGCGATTGGCGAATACGGCGCCGGAGCCCTGCGGCGACAACCCGCGCAGGATCTCGACCGCCCGCGCCGACAGACCGATTGTCCGCTCGCGATAGGAGCCGTCGGTCAATTTCGCGCCGCGCAGCACGGCAGTGTGCTTTTCGAGGTCGATATCTTCCCAACGCAGAAGATTGACTGTAAATCAGCGTTGCCGCCTGACCCAGCTGCCTTTTATGATCTCAAGCGATTAGGACGCCGATCGGCGTTCAGACCCGCCGTCGATTCACAGCTCAGAGACGCCCGTACCACTGAAAAACCCGTTCGAGACTTTCGGGCGCGGAGGGTGGAGAAATCGACCAAAGAACGTCTCTACTGACGGGCTGGAAAACGCACTGCCGACAAGAGCCGGAAATCCGGCCCGGATTTGGCCTGGCCAAAGTCAAATTCTTATGTAATATAAGAGACTTAAGTCGTGGCGGAGAGGGAGGGATTCGAACCCCCGGTACGGTTGCCCGTACTCCGCATTTCGAGTGCGGCGCGATCGACCACTCTGCCACCTCTCCGCGGGCGCGACGGCGGGCTCTCGCCTGCCTTCGGGGTCGGGGCGCCGATTACCATGGCGCGCCGGGGGTCGCAAGGCGCGCCTGCGTCGGGCCTGGGCGCGCTCACGCCGCGCGCGCCGCGGCGACGCCGATTGGCGCGGCCTCGCCGCGCGCGAGGCGGTCGGCCGCGCCTGGATCGTGGGCTGGCAGCAGCAATGTCGGCCGCGCGGCGGCAAGCGCGGCGAGCCGCGCCATCGTGTCGCGCGCAATCGCCGCCTTGGGGCTGACGCCGTCGACGCGTCCGGCGAGAAGATTGTCCTGGCTGTAGGTGGCGTCGCCGACGAAGACGATCCGCCGCTCGCTATCGTCGAGCGCGACCGAGATGTGGTCGGGGGTGTGGCCCGGCGTCGGCAGCGCGGTGAGCGCGCCGTCCGCCGTCAGCCGGCGCGAGCGCGCGAACGGGCCGTAGGGCTCGTCGACGAAGACGAGCGGCTCAGGATCGAATTGCGACGGCCAGCGCTGCGGCAGATAGCCGTTGATTCGCCCCTTGAGACCCGCCGCGGCGGCGCGTTCGCCGGGGCTGACCAGGACGCGTGCGCGCGGAAACGCGGCGAGGCCGCCGTCGTGGTCGATATGGAGATGGGTGAGGACGATCAGCCGGACGTCGCTCGGACCCACGCCCATAGCGCGCAGTTGCGCTCCGGCTTCCTGCTCCGGCTCGATGTCGAATTTCACCGCGCGCTGAAAATAGGGATGCCAGCGCGGCAGGCGCTTGAGGCCGGCGTTGGCGCCCGTGTCGACGAGGATGACGCCTTCCGGGTGTTCCACGGCGAAGGCGTAGGTCGGCAGCCAGCCCGACCATTCATCGTCGAAGATCGGCGCGAGGCGGCGCGCCAGGCCGCGGCCGCGGCCGACGAGCTGGCTCGCCTTGACCCGCACCCGGCCCGTCTCGACGGCGTGAACGCGCATGTCTCGCCTCATCATGCGCTGCGGCCGAAGCGGCCGAGATGGGTGTCGCCGAAGCCGGTCGCGTATTTGAGGCCGAAGCCGAGCGCGCGATCGAGGCCGATATGGGCGATCCAGATCAGCGCCAGCGCCTGGATGCCCGGCGCGCCGAGCGCCAGCCCAGCCGCGCCAAGCGCCGCCGGCGCCAGATACGTATGGACAGCGTTGTAGGCCGCCGCGCCGACGACCGGGCCGAAGCGATAGCCCAACATCGCCAGATCCGGCGCGAGCAGCAGCAGCGCGAACAGCGGCCACGCGCCGCCGACGAAGGCGTAGGCGGAAACCGCCGCGGCGAGAACGACAAGCCCTTCGAGCCGCAACAGCGTCGCGACGCCGCGGGCCGCGGCGACGCGGGCGGGAACCCTGGAAACAGCGACAGCGGACATCGGCGAACTCCTGTCGAATTTGAACGGCGACAGGATGGGCGCTTTCCCCTTCATACGGAATTGCATATTTTCGTGCCTTGCCTATACATTTATGTATGGCAAGAAGCGATCCGCCGTGGGAGGCTTTGCGCACCTTCGCCGCAGTCATGCGCGAGGGCGGGCTGTCGGGCGCGGCGCGCCGGTTGGGGCTGAGCCAACCGACGGTCGGCCGTCATATCGACGCGCTCGAGGCGGCGCTCGGCGTCGCTCTGTTCGCGCGCTCGCCGCGCGGCCTGACGCCGACGTTAGCCGCGCGCGACCTCGCCCCGCATGTCGAGGCGATGAAGGTCGCGGCGAACGCGGCTCAGCGCGCGGCGGCGAGCGCGGCCTCGCCCGACCGCGGCGTGGTGCGGCTGACGGCGAGCCACGTCGTCGGCGTCGAAGTGCTGCCGCCGATCCTCGCCCGCTTCTCGGCCGACCATCCGGCGATCACGCTTGAGCTTTCGCTCAGCAACCGCAACCAGGACCTCGCGCGCGGCGAGGCCGATCTCGCGGTGCGCATGGCGCGGCCGACCCAGGGCGGCCTCGTCGCGCGGCGCATCGGCCGCACGCCGATCGGCCTCTACGCCCATCGCGACTATCTGGCGCGGTTCGGGACGCCGCAGAGCCTCGCCGATCTCGCCCAGCATTGCGTCATCGGCTTCGACCGCGACGACAGCTCGGCGCGCTCGGTCGGCGCCAAGGGGCCGTTCACGCGCGAGGCGTTCCGCTTTCGCTGCGACGACGAACTGGCGCAACTCGCGGCTCTGCGCGCTGGCGTCGGCATCGGCGGCTGTCAGGAGGGCGTCGCGCGCAAGTCGCCGGACCTCGTCCCCGTCCTGCCCGGCGCGGCGCGCTTCGCCCTCGAGATGTGGCTGGTCATGCACGAGGACCTGAAGGCGACGCCGCGGGTCAAGCGGCTGTTCGACGCGCTCGCCGTCGATCTCGCCGACTACTTACGCGGCCGCGGCCTGTTTCAGAGGTCGTCGCCGGTCGCCTCGCCCTTGGCCTCGTAGCGCATGATCAGCGGCGCGTGGGCCGGCGTCAGGCGAGACGCGGCCTTTGCGAAGCGCGCATCCTACATTTCGTCGGCGAAGGCGTCGCGCTTGGTCTCGTGGCGCAAGATCAGCGGCGTCTGCGCGACCGCAAATATCAGGGTCAGCGGCAAAACGCCGAACGACTTGAACGTGACCCACTGATCCCAAGTCAGGTAGTGACGGAGCACTTCGTTCAGGGCGGCAAGGGCGAAGAAAAACAGTCCCCAGCGCAGCGTGAGTTTACGCCAGCCATCCTTGTCGATGTGAATCGCCATATCGAGCACGATCGGCAGCACCAGTTTGCCGAGCAACATCGAACCCAGCAAGGCGCCGCCGAACAGGCAATAGATGATTGTCAGTTTCGCCTCGATAAACGTCTTGTCCTGCAGCAATAACGTCAACGTCCCGAAAACCAGCACGAAGACGGCGGTTACGACCGGCACGACGGCGAGCCGGCGCGTGAGTATCCATGACAGGCTGATTGTCGCGACCGCTGCGATCATCAGGACTGCCGTCGCGGTCAGCATGCCAACCTTGTCCGGCGGCAGAGCCTGGGGAAGGAAACCGTTCACCAGCCAGCCGAACAGCGCCGGCTTGGCGTTGGCGGCGAAAAACAGGACCAGCGGCCCGAGCTCGAGCGTGAACTTGACCCAGGGGTTGAGCGCCTTGCGCGTCGCGGCAGAGTCTTGGGTCATGGGCCCGCTCCCTCCCACGTCATGGCCGTCCCCGGACTTGATCCGGGAATTGACCCGGCCATCCCGGCTGCTTCGGTCACGTTGATTTCGAGCCGGCGACCGCGACAGTGCGAAGAGAACGGCGCAATTGGTCGGCCGCCGCGCCTGGATGGCCGAGTCAAGCCCGGCCACGACGCCACAATTTCAAGGCCTGCGTTCATGAATTCTCCTGACTGACGCCGGCGATCGCCGCGGCGAAGTCGCGCGCGGCGAAGGGTTCAAGATCGTCGACGCCCTCGCCGACGCCGATGAAATGCACCGGCAGGCCGAATTTCTCCGCCACCGCGACGAGAATGCCGCCGCGCGCGGTGCCGTCGAGTTTGGTCATCACCAGGCCGGTGACGCCGGCGATGCGGCCGAAGATCTCGACCTGGCTCAGCGCGTTCTGGCCGACGGTGGCGTCAAGCGCAAGCAGCGTCGCGTGCGGCGCCTCGGCGTCGACCTTCTTGATCGCGCGGACGATCTTTTCCAGCTCGCTCATCAGCTCGGCGCGGTTCTGCAGCCGGCCGGCGGTGTCGATCAGCAGCACGTCGGCGCCCGTCGCCTTGGCGCGGGTCAAGGCTTCGAAGGCGAGGCTCGCCGCGTCGCCGCCCGGTTCGCGCGCGACGATGTCGGCGCCGGCGCGGCTCGCCCAGATCTTCAACTGCTCGATCGCCGCGGCGCGGAAGGTGTCGCCGGCGGCAAGCGTCACTTTGAGCCCGTCGGCGACGAACTTGGCCGCGAGCTTGCCGATGGTCGTCGTCTTGCCCGAGCCGTTGACGCCGACCACCAGGACGACGAACGGCTTCCGGTTCGCGTCGATTTCGAGCGGCCGTGCGACCGGTTCGAGCGAGCGGGCGATTTCCTCGACGAGGATCGCCTTCACCGCCTCAGGCTCGATTCCCTTGTCGTAGCGGCCGCCGCCGACCGCCTCGCGGATGCGGGTCGCGGCGGCCAGCCCGAGATCGGCCTGGATGAGGATGTCCTCGAGCGCGTCGAGCGCATCGGCGTCGAGCTTGCGCTTGGCGAAGATGTCGGCGACGCCGCGGCCGAGCGCCGAGGAGGTGCGCGACAGGCCGGCGGCGAGCTTGGCCAGCCAGCCGCGGCGCGCCGCCTCGCCCGCTTCCGGCGCGGCCGGCGCGTCGTCGCGACGGCGCCAGCGGCTCAGCAGGCCGGCTTTCGGCTTGTCGTCGTCGGCTTCGCTCACACTCGCATCCTCTGGCGCCTGACGCCAACTCACGCCTGCCTGGAAGGCGCCCTCGTCCTTCGAGACGCGCCGCCGTAGCGGCGCTCCTCAGGATGAGGAGCATCGGGGCGTCCGCCCTCGCGGCCGCTAGCTAACATTCCGTCACGCCAGAAGATAGGAGAGCGCGGCGCGAAGCGCTTTTAGCCGTATCATCACGCCCCGAGCGTAAATCGTGGGGCGTCGGCTGACTTGTCCGCGGCCGCCGCGACCGCTAGCACTCGCGCCATGACGCCGGAAGAGATGCAAGCGCGATTGCTCTATCGCGACGGGCTGATGCTGGTCATCGACAAGCCGGCGGGCGTGGCCGTCCATCGCGGCCCCAAGGGCGGCGCCAATCTCGAGGACGATTTCGACGCGCTGCGTTTCGGCCTGCCGCGCAAGCCGGCGCTTGCCCACCGCCTCGATCGCGACACCGCCGGCTGCCTGGTGCTTGGGCGCCACCACAAGGCGCTCGAAAAGCTCGGCCTGTTATTCAAGCAGGGCAAGATCGGCAAGACCTACTGGGCGATCGTCGTCGGCGGGCCGGCCGAAGCCGAAGGGCTGATCGACAAGCCGTTGGCGCGGCTCGACGCGGCGCGCGGCTGGTGGATGAAGGTCGAAGCGAGCGGCCTGCCGGCCAAGACCGGCTGGCGGGTTTGCGGCCGCGGTCAATGGCGTGGCGCGCCGATCGCCTGGCTCGAACTGACGCCGCTGACCGGTCGCACCCATCAGTTGCGCGTCCATTGCGCCAGCGAGGGCTGGCCGATCCTCGGCGACGCGATCTACGGCGCGCGCGCCGAAGTCCCGCTGCAATTACTGGCGCGCCGGGTCGAGGTTCCCCTGTCCAAGAACCAGCCGCCAGTCGTGGTCGAGGCGCCGGCGCCGCCGCACATGCTGGAAACGCTGACGGCCTGCGGCTTCGCCGACGAGCGCGCGCCGGCGCCGGCCGCCTGAGCGGCGCCGAAACGTCTTGACGAATCTTCAGCCTGGGGATTCCATTGACGAATCAGGCGCGCCCGTCAGCGGGCGGGCTCGCGGTCGATGATGGGCGGCGTTTGACGTCTCGACCGCAGAAGCTGTTCCGCGTAGCTGGCCTGCATCTTGCTAGCCACGGCGGCGACGGCGCGGTCGCGATTCGCCGGTCCCGGCGACGCAGGCCTCGGCGAAGGCGTCCTTCGCGTAGCGTCAAGATTTTTTCATTCAGGGGGGAACCCGCACCCGAGCGAGGCCTTCGGCACGCGGCCCGAACGCTACGACGAGCGCCTCGAGCGTTCGGCCGCCAACAGGAGCGGTTGACATGCTGAAAGCACTCCTAAGCGCAACTCTCGGCGGCGCGTTGGCGATCGCGCCGCTCTCGGCCCCTCGCGCGCACGAGATCTACACCGGCGTGCATGGCAAGAACGGCCAACTCTGCTGCGGCGGCAACGATTGCGCGGCGACCTCGTATCGCGAGCAGGGCGGTCGGTTCGAGTTCCTGACCCGCGAAAGTCGCTGGATCGCGATCCCCTCGGACCGCATCACCTTCCTGCCGATCCCCGGCGATCCGCCCAGCGACGACTCGCACCGCGCGCATCTGTGCTATCGTCACGCGACCGACGAGGACCGGGAAGGCGGCTACTCGTTTAACGTATTCGAAGACATCTACCTCTATTGCGCCTTCATCCCGCCGGGCTCGACCTGAGCCCTACGGCGGCGCGGCGGCGAGCTGGTCACGCCGCTGCGCGCGCGGGATCGCCGAGCGAGCCGCGGATCGCCTCGGCGAGCGCCTTGGTCTCGGCCGAGGCGCGGCCGGGCGCGAAGATCAGGCCCATGCTGGTCGAGGGCAGGCTCGGCAGACCCAGCTCCGCGCCGATCGGCTGCAA
>NZ_JBEKVH010000149.1:0-9137 GCF_049514155.1 Roseiarcus sp.
ATCGCGGCGGCGGGCGCGATCGACGTCGAGGCGATCCTGCACGACCCAGCGACGCCGACGGCGGGAAATCCCGCCGGCGACGTCGAGATCGTCGCCTTCATGGATTACAATTGCCCGTTCTGCAAAAAGTCGTCGCCCGACCTCGAACGGTTCGTCGACGACGACGGCAAAGTGCGCCTGATCTACAAGGACTGGCCGATCCTCACCGACGCGTCGGTCATCGGCGCCCATCTCGCGCTGGCGGCGAAATACCAGGGCAAGTATCGCGAAGCGCATGTCGCGATGATGAGCATTCGCGGCCTGAAGATCGACGAGGCGAGCCTGCGCGCCGCGGTCAAGGCCGCCGGAATCGACATGGCCCTGCTCGACGCCGACCTGAAAACGCACGACGCCGACATTGCCGCGCTGCTGAAGCGCAACATGAGCGAGGCCGACTCGCTCGGGCTCGAAGCCACGCCGGTGTTCCTGATCGGGCCGTTCAAGGTCGCCAAGGCGCTCGACTACGACGAGTTCAAAGCGACCGTCGCCGACTTCCGCGCCCGCGTCGCGAAGTGAGGCGAGCGGGACGGGCGATGTCGAAAGAGCCTCCTGAGTAGGATGCGTTCAAGCCGAAACGTCTCCGGCGTCGTTGCGAGCAAAGCGAAGCAATCCAGACTTTGGGATTGCGGCTGCCGCTTAGTCTGGATCGCTTCGCCGTCGCTCGCGATGACGGCTGAGAGCGGCGCCATCCAAAAGCAACATGCTCTAAGCGTTCAGGCTGCCGTAAAGATCCGCCCAGTCTGGATTGCTCGCCTCGATCAACGCGAGTTTCTTGGCGCGGCTTCCAGCCTTGAGCTGCTTTTCCCGCGCAATCGCCTCGTCCATGCGGTCATAAGGTTCCAACCAGACGAGCAGCTTGCAACCATAGCCCCGAGAGAAGCCTTCGATCGCGCCAGTGCGATGTTCGAATGCGCGTCGCGAGAGGTCGGAGGTCACCCCGACGTAAAGCGTCCCGTTGCGCTGGCTCGCCATGATGTAAACGCAGGGTCGCTTCATCCCCCTCGTTCCGCCCTCAGATCGTCATCGCGAGCAAAGCGAAGCGATCCAGACTTGGGCCACGGTCACTAGAGCTTCCTCTGAAAGCAGCCTCAGGCCGGAGCGCTCAGAGGTTCGATTCTCCCGGCTTCGTCTGGATCGCTTCGCTGTCGCTCGCGATGACGATAGCCCTCGCTTGCCTATTCTCTCAGTATCCCTTCTTCCGGTCCACCACGTTGCGCAAAGGCTCGCCGCGCTCGTGGGCCTGGATTTGCTCGGCGATGGCGCGGGCGACCGCGTCGGGGTGGGAGATCGCGGAATTGTGCGGACTGACGTAAACCGCCGGATGCGTCCATAGCCGCGAGTCCTTCGGCAGCGGCTCGGTCTCGAACACGTCGAGCGAGGCGCCCTTGAGCGCGCCGGAATCGAGCGCGGCGAGGATGTCGGCTTCGACCTGCAGCCCGCCGCGGCCGGCGTTGATCAGGACCGCTCCGCCGAGCCTTCCCTCGCGCGGCAGCCTGGCGAACAGGGACGCGTTGAGGATTCCGCGCGTCGCCGCGGTCAGCGGCAGCAGGCAGACGAGAATGTCGGCGCGCGCCAGCATCGCCTCGAGCCCGGCGGCGCCGTCGAAACAGGCGATCCCCGGCGCGCTCTTGGCGCTGGCGCTCCAGGCCGCGACTTGGAAGCCGAGCGCGGCGAGCTTGCCCGCCGCGTCGCGGCCGAGCTCGCCGAAGCCGAGAATGCCGACGCGCACATCGCGCGCCGCGGGCTGATCGTCGTCGTCGTCCCACATCCGCTCGCGCTGCTGGCGCTCGTAGCGGCGCGTCTGGCGCAGATGCATCAGGCAATGCAGCGCGACCCATTCGCTCATCCGCGCCGTCAGGTCGGGATCGACGATGCGCGCGATCGGGACGTCGGGTAGGCGCGGATCGGAGAGGATATGGTCGACGCCGGCGCCGAGCGAGAAGATCGCCTCGAGCCGCGGCAGATCGGCGAGCAGGCCGCGCGGGGGGCGCCAGGCGATCGCGTAGCGCACGGCGGCGCGGTCGGCGAGCGTTTGGGGCGTGACAAACGCGCGACCCGGCAGCAGCGCGGCGAAGCGCTTCAGCCAAAACCCCTCGTCCCAGCCGGGCGCGGCGAACAGCAGACTCACGTGGGCGAGCCGCCGATCCGCGCCGTCACCGGATCGGCGATCTTGGCCGGCGGCGCGGCGCCGATGTGATAGGCGTCGCTGAGACGGCGGCTCGCCGCCGCGGCGCTCGCTTCGTCGCGCGCATGGACCAGCGCCAGCGGCGCGTCGGCCGAGACTTCGGCGCCGATGCCGGCGAGCCGCGTCAGGCCGACCGCCGGATCGATCGCATCGGACGCGCGCGCGCGGCCGCCGCCGAGCTCGACCACCGCGAGGCCGACCTCGCGCGCGTCGATCGACAGCACATAACCCTTGCGCTCCGGCTGGGCGGCGACGACGACCGGCGCCGTCGGCAGCAGCTCGCGCGCCTTGGCGAGCAGATCGACCGGGCCGCCGAGCGCAGCGACCATGCGCTCGAAGCGCTCGGCCGCGGCGCCGTTGGCGAGCGAGCGCTCCAACGCGGCGCGCGCGGCGACGCGGTCGCGCGCCAGGCCGGCGAGCGTCAGCAACTCGGCTCCGAGCGCCAGCGTCACCGCATGCAGCCGCGGGTCGCGCTTCGCGCCGGTGAGATAATCGACGGCGTTGAGCACTTCGACGGCGTTGCCGGCGGCGCTCGCCAGCGGCTCGCCCATATTGGTGATCAGCGCCACGGTCGGCAGGCCGGCGCCGTTGGCGACCGCGGCGATGCTCTCGGCGAGATTGCGCGCGCCTTCGAGCGTCGGCATGAAGGCGCCCGAGCCGGTCTTGACGTCCATCACCAGCGCCTGCAGCCCGGCGGCGAGCTTCTTCGACAGGATCGAAGCGGTGATCAGCGCGATCGATTCGACTGTCGCGGTGACGTCGCGGATGGCGTAGAGGCGTCGGTCGGCGGGAGCGAGATCGGCGGTCTGGCCGATGATCGCGCAGCCGGCCTCGGCGACGACGCGGCGAAACAGCGGCAGGTCCGGCTGCGAGACATAGCCCGGAATCGAATCGAGCTTGTCGAGCGTGCCGCCGGTGTGGCCGAGGCCGCGCCCCGAGATCATCGGCACATAGGCGCTGCAGGCGGCGAGCATCGGCGCCAGCATCAGCGAAACGTTGTCGCCGACGCCGCCGGTCGAATGCTTGTCGACCACCGGCCCCGGCAGATTCATGTCGCGCCAGTCGAGCGTCGCGCCCGACGCTTTCATCGCGCGGGTCAGCGCGACGCGCTCGTCGAGACTCATGCCGCGAAAGAACACCGCCATGGCGAAGGCGGCGGCCTGGCCCTCGCTGACCGCGCCCGAGGTCAGGCCAGCGATGAATTCGCCGATCTCCACTTCGCTCAAGGCCCGGCCGTCGCGCTTGGCGCGAATGATTTCCTGCGGCAGCATGAGCCAACAGTCCCGAAATTGGTGGAAAACGGCACGCGAATTGAAAAGCGTCAGAGATTTGCAACCGCCCCCATCGCCTTTATTGCATCACGTTCGGAATCTGTCGCTGACGACGGCGCATGAACGCGAAGTATATCGCCTGACCTGAGCGAAGGCTTCAACTCGGAAAGCCTTGCAATCGTTGACTTGAAGTCTGCGAAATACCGCACTGTCTCCGGGCGCGTCCCGCCGGTCCGGTACGTTTCAATAAACCAATTCCAACTCCGCCGCGGAATGCCCAGCGCATCTCCATCCGTGAAAACGACTCCGGCGGGGCTCACGAGTTCGAACTCGTAGTGGAAGCAATGCTTCGGAACATCCCCAAACTGGACCGACATCGCGTAGCCGACCCCGTAGGTTTGCTCTCCTTCGACTTTGATCACCGTTCCCACATCGTCTGCGCCGATGTTGGTTCCAGCGCGCGCAGTCGTCTGTGGCCTGAACCGCACAAGGTCGCCGACGCGAAATTTGCGTTGACGTACGCCTGGCTGCTCGTCGCCGATGAATTCGACGCCAGCCGACTCAAGGACGCGCATGATTGCCTCCGTGGTTGCAACGTTGGCAGAGACTGGGCCGACCGTTCGTTCAAGGCGCTTTATTGTGTCTACAGACACGCTTGCCTTAAGCGCCAAGTCCGCTTGCTCGATGCGGGCCATAGCGCGGGCCGCGCGCAATTGCTCTCCGGTGACAACCAAGTTGCGCCCGTTGATTTCCTCACATAGCAGCTAAACAGCTACCAAATTACACATAGAGGTAATTCATCCCGCTGTCAAGGTAAGATGCCGCGAGCCTGCCGGCTTGCACCTCGTCAACGGTGGCAAAAATTGGTTTGCCCGCGCCGCGCGTTGACCCGAGACCGTCCCGGTCCGATTGCGCGCGGGCGCTAACCGATTGTCTGGTCATGGAGCGCAATGAACGCCTTGAGAAGGGCGCGGAATTGGCGCGAGCCGCGCGCGGCGACCGCTTGCGTCTCCTCGTGGCTGGGGTCGCCGCCCGACAGGCCGGCGGCGAAATTGGTCACCAGCGAGCAGGCGACGACGCGCAGGCCGAAATAGCGCGCGATCAGCACTTCGGGGACGGTCGACATGCCGACGAGATCGGCGCCGAGGATCTTGGCGGCGCGAATCTCGGCCGGCGTCTCGAAGCTCGGGCCGGAGAACCACATGTAGACGCCTTCGCGCAGTTCGACCTCGGCGACGCGCGCGGCGCCCTTGAGCGTCGCCAGTAGCGCGCGGTCGTAGGCCTCGGTCAGCGGCACGAAGCGCTTGTCGGTCGCGAGGCCGATCAGCGGATTGGCGCCGGCGAAATTGATGTGGTCGACGATCGCCGCCAGCGCCGGCGGCGGCCAATCGGCGTGCAGCCCGCCGGCGGCGTTGGTGAGAAACAACGTCCGGCCGCCGAGCCGGCTGAACGCCTCGATCGCCGTGAACATCTCGCGCGGATCGCCGCGTTCGTAATAATGGCCGCGGCCCTGGAACAGCGCGACGCGCTTGCCCGCGAGCTTGCCGACCACCAGGCGGCCGCTGTGCCCGACGACGCTCGGGACCGGAAAGCCGGGAATGTCGGCATAGGGGACGACGACCGCGTCTTCGGCCTCGTCGGCGAGGCCGCCGAGCCCCGAGCCGAGCACCAGGCCGAGCGGCGGCAACGTGGAAATTCCGCGATCGGCGAGCGCGACGATGGCGGCGGCGGATTGCGTGTTCACAGTTCCTTCCCCACTCTCCGCGTCATGGCCGGGCTTGACCCGGCCATCTACGTCTTTCCGAGGCGCGTTGATTGAAGCGCGTACGCAGACGTCGCCGCCTGGATGGCCGGGTCAAGCCCGGCCATGACGGCCCCGGGGGCGCCCCTCACCGCCCCAGATGCCCCGGCCCGAACGAATGCGGCAACAGCTCTTCGAGTCCGAAGCTCGCGCGCACGCCTTCCGGCCCGGCGACATGCACGCGCGTCGCCGCGTCGGCGAATTCGCGGATGCGCTGGCGGCAGCCGCCGCACGGCGTGCACAGGTCTTCGCCGTCGCCGACGACGACGATCGCTTCGATGCGCCGCTCGCCGGCCAGCGCCATCGCGGCGATCGCGCCCGCTTCGGCGCACGAGCCTTGCGGATAGGCGGCGTTCTCGACGTTGCAGCCGGAATAGATCGCGCCGCTCGGGGCGCGGATCGCCGCGCCGACGAAAAAGCGCGAATAGGGCGCATAGGCGCGCTCGCGCGCCGCCTTCGCCGCGGCGAACAGGGCCTCGAGGCCTGCGTCAGCGCTCTTTGACATAGGGGATGCCGGACGCGCGCGGCGGGATCGCCTTGCCGATGAAGCCGGCGAGCAGCACCACCGTCAGCAGGTAGGGCAGCGCCTCGATCGCCTGCACCGGCACCGGCCCGACGAACGGCAGCGGCACGCCCTGCAGCCGCGTCGCCAGCGCGTCGAGCACGCCGAACAGCAGGCAGGTGGCGAGGGCCGGCCACGGCCGCCATTTGGCGAACACCAGCGCCGCCAGGGCGATGAAGCCCTTGCCGGCGCTCATGTGCGGCTGGAAATAGGCCGCCTGCGAGATCGACAGGTAGGCGCCCGACAGGCCGACCAGCACGCCGCAGATGATCACCGCGCGGTAGCGCAAGCCCCTGACCGAAAGACCGGCGGTGTCGACGGCGGCCGGGTTCTCGCCGACGGCGCGCAATCTCAATCCGAAGCGGGTGCGATAGAGCGCCCAATAGGTCAACGGCACGCAGGCGAAGCCGAAATAGGTGATGAGATCGTGGCCCGAAATCAGGTGCTTGTAGATCGGGCCGAGGAACGGCACGGGCGCGAGGGCGTCGACGAACGGCAGCTTGATGGCGTTGAACAGCGCGGTGTCCGGCAGTTGCGGCGTGCGGCCGCCCTGCGACCAGATGGCGTTGCCGATCAGCGCGGTGATGCCGTCGGCGACCATGTTGATCGCCGTGCCGGAGACGATCTGGTTGGCGCGCTGGTCGATCGACGCGTAGCCGTGCACGAGCGACACGGCGATCGTCGCCAGGATCGCCGCGCCGAGGCCGAGCCAGGCGCTGCCGGTCGCCGTCGCCACCGCCGCCGCGGCGAAAGCGCCGACCAGGATCTTGCCCTCGAGGCCGATGTCGACCACGCCCGAGCGCTCCGACCACAGGCCGGCGAGGCAGGCGCAGATCAGCGGCACGCTGAGCCGGATGCCGGAACCGAGGATGCTGACCAGGTCTTCGAAGCCCATCGCGTTCGAGCCCCTCAGATCGGCGGCTGGGTGGTGCGGCGCGCCAGCAGCGTCGCCACCGGGCGACGGAAGACGTGCTCGAGCGCGCCGGCGAACAGCACCACCAGACCCTGGATGACGACGATCATGTCGCGGCTGATCTTCGGCTTGTCGAACGCCAGCTCGGCGCCGCCCTGGTAGAGCATGCCGAACAGGATCGCCGCGAGCACGATGCCGACCGGATGGGCGCGACCCATCAGCGCCACCGCGATGCCGACGAAGCCGAAGCCCGCGGTGTATTCGAGGATGAGGCGATGCTCCTCGCCGAGAATGACGTTGGCCGCCATGCCGCCGGCGAGCGCGCCCGACAGCAGCGTGGTGAGGATGGTGACGCGCGCCGGCGAAATGCCGCCGTAGATCGCCGCGGTCGGATTGGCGCCGACGGCGCGGATCGCGTAGCCGAGCCGCGTGCGCCAGATCAGCAGCCAGCAGCCGTAGGCGCAGGCGAGCGCGAGCAGGAACGACAGGTTGAACGGCGTGTCCGGCCAGATGATCCCGAGCGGCTTCAGCAGCGCGTGGAACTGCGGCACGATGGCGTAATTGGAGAAGCCGGCGGTCTCGGCGTTCATCTGCCCCGGCACGCGCAGCACGTCGACCAGCAAATAGCCCATCAGCGCCGAGGCGACGTAGTTGAACATGATCGTCGTGATGACGATGTGCGCGTCGCGCTTGGCCTGGAGATAGCCGGGAATGGCGGCGAAGGCGGCGCCGAACAGCGCCCCGGCGAGGATCGCGACGATCACCAGGGAGTAGCCCGGCAGGAAGCCGAGATAGAGCGCCGCCAGCGCCGCGCCCAAGCCGGCGACATAGGCCTGGCCTTCGACGCCGATGTTGAATAGGCCGGCGTGGAAGCAGATCGCCACCGCCAGGCCGGTGAAGATGAAGCTCGTCGCGTAATAGAGGGTGAAGCCGATGCCTTCGAGATTGCCGATCGCGCCGGTGACGAGGATCTGCACCGCCTCGAGCGGGTTCTCGCCGATCGCCAGCACCACCAGGCCGGAGATGACGAAGGCGGCGGCGACGTTGATCAGCGGGATCAGCGCGACGTCGGCCCAGGCGGGCAAGGGCTTCAGCGGCGCGCTCATGCGGCGCGCTCGTCGACGCCGGCCATCAGCAGGCCGAGATCTTGCGGATTGGTTTCATCCGGCCGCCGCTCGCCGGTGACGCGCCCGCCGCACAGCACGACGATGCGGTCGGACAGCGCGAAGATTTCGTCGAGCTCGACCGACACCAGCAGGACCGCCTTGCCGGCGTCGCGCTCGGCGACGATGCGCTTGTGGATGAACTCGATCGCGCCGATGTCGACGCCGCGGGTCGGCTGGCCGACCAGCATGATGCGCGGGTCGTGGTCGATCTCGCGCGCCAGCACGATCTTCTGCTGATTGCCGCCGGAGAAATTCGCCGTCCTGAGCAGCGGCGCGCGCGGCCTGACGTCGAACGCCTCCATGATCCGCGCCGCGTCGGCGACGATGGCGCGGCGGTCGAACAGGATGCCGCGGCCGAAGGTCGATTGGTCGTGGAAACCGAGCATCGCGCTCTCGCAGGCTTCAAACGGCATGATCAGGCCGACGCGCTGGCGGTCCTCCGGCACGTGGCCGATGCCGAGACTGCGCACGGCGTGGGGGTCGTGCTCGGACGGGCGCAGCACCCGGCCGTCGACGAGGATCTCGCCGCCGGCGGGCGGCCGGATGCCGGCCAGCGCTTCGAGCAGCTCCGACTGGCCGTTGCCGGCGACGCCGGCGACGCCGAGGATCTCGCCCTCGCGTAAGACGAACGAGACGTCGTGCACCCGCGTCACGCCGCGGTCGTCGACGACGACGAGGTTGCGCGCTTCGAGGGCGATCTTGCCCGGATGCGCCGGGCCCTTGTCGATCTTGAGGATGACCTTGCGGCCGACCATCGCGTCGGCGAGTTCGGGCGGCGAAGTCTGAGCGGTCTCGAACGTCGCCACCATCGCGCCGCGCCGCATCACCGAGACGCGGTCGGTCAGGCTCATGATCTCGCGCAGCTTGTGGGTGATGAAGAGGATGGTCTTGTTCTGGCTCTTCAGCACCCTGAGCATTTCGAACAGCTGGTCGGCCTCGGCGGGCGTCAGCACCGCCGTCGGCTCGTCGAGCACCAGGATTTCGGCGCCGCGCACCAGCGCTTTCAGGATCTCGACCCGCTGCTGCAGGCCGACCGAGAGTTCGCCGACGATGGCGTCGGGATCGACTTCGAGCCCGTATTCCTTGCCGAGCTCGGCGAGCCGCTTGCGGATCGTCGCCGCGCCCTTGGCGAGCAGCGCCCCGCCTTCGGCGCCGAGCATGACGTTCTCAAGCACGCTGAGCGTCTCCACCAGCATGAAA
>NZ_JBEKVH010000150.1:0-9122 GCF_049514155.1 Roseiarcus sp.
CCGCGATGCAGATCATCAAGCAGGCGATCGAGAAGGCCAACTCGACCGACCCGCACAAGGTCGCCGACGTCATGCACTCGGGCATGGCGTTCAAGACCGTGCTCGGCGACATCTCCTACGACGCCAAGGGCGACCGCACCACCGCCGACTACGTCTGGTACGTCTGGAAGAAGGACGCCGACGGCAAGATCAACTTCCACCAGATGTGATCATAGCCGGCCCGCTTAAGGGTGTTTCAAAAACGTCGAAGCCCGCCGCGACCCGGCGGGCTTCTTTTTGGCGGAGCCGATGTTGGGTGCGCGCAACGGGACGCCAGCGCCGCCTCACCCCAATTGCCCAAGCCGCGGGAAGGTGTCGATCAGCCATTGGGCGGCCGTCTGCATGCCTCCGGTGAGGAACAGCACGCCGGTGACGACCAGCAGCGCGCCGGTCGCCTTCTCCAGCCGCGCGAACTGACGGCGGAAGCCGCGCGAGAAGGCGAGGAAGCGCTCCATCGCGATCGCCGCGACGACGAACGGCGCGCCGAGGCCCAGCGAGTAGGCCGCCAGCAGCAAGGCCCCCTGGCCGACCGTCTGCTGCGCGGCGGCGACGGCGAAGATCGCCGCCAGTATCGGTCCGATGCACGGCGTCCAGCCGAAGGCGAAGGCGACGCCCATCAGATAGGCGCTCCACAGGCCGGGCGGCTTCTCGATCTCGAGCCGCGCCTCGCGCAGCATCGCATTGACGCGGAACAGGCCGAGAAAATGCGCGCCCATGACGATGATGCCGAGCCCGGCGACGATCGACAGCGCATGACTCCACTCGTGCAGAAGCAGGCTGAATTCCGTCGCCGTCGCGCCGAGCGCGACGAACACGGTGGCGAAGCCGGCGACGAACAACAGCGAGGCGACGACGATGTCGCGCCGCGCGCGGCCGCCGCCCTCCTCCGCCAGCGACTCGATCGACGCGCCGGCGAGGTAGCAGAGATAGGGCGGCGCGAGCGGCAGCACGCAGGGGCTGAGGAAGGAGATCAGCCCCGCGCCGGCCGCGGCGGGCAAGGAAATGTCGGTCATAGCTCCCTTTTGACGGCGCGCGCTATTGCGATCAAGCCGTTTCGCGGGCTGGCGCCGCCTCAATCGTTCTTTGGCGGCCGATAGAGGATCAACACATTGAGATCGCGGGTCGGAGTGAAATTGGCGTGGCGGACCTCGAACATCGTCGGCGCGATCTTCTTGACCCCGTCGGCGCAGAAGCTGACCAGCGAATCCGGCTCGCCCTTGTCGATCGTCAAGTGGAAATCGCCGATCGGCCCCGCCCAGTTGGCGCCGGTCGTCAGCACATAGGCGATCCGCCGCTCGAACAGCGGCGCGGCGAAGCTGCCGCTCGCGTCGGGCTTCTGCGCCTTGCGCGCGCCGGCGACGAAGTCCTGGTCGACGCAATAGAGCGTCGCGTAGCGCTTCGCCTCCTGCGGGTCGATCGTCGTCGAGCCGACCTCGGTTCCGGTGGTCTCGCCGACGCTCGGGCGATAGCGGTGCTCGACGGCGAGCTCGCGCCCGGCCGGGAAAGTCTGGGTCCAGAAGAAACTCGACTTCAGCGTCCAGTTCGGCGCGAGGTGATGCTCCCAACCTTTGCCAACGTCGTAATCGTCTGGGATGGCGATCTCCGCCTTCACCAGCGCGTCCTTGTCGGCGGATTTGAGCGTGTCGAGCGCCTCCCAAGTCTTGTCGCTCTGCGGCGCGAGCGGCACGCCGAGCGCGGCGAGCCGCGCCGTGATGTCGACGCCCTTGGCGAACGCCTTCTGCTCGTTCTCGGCCGTGACCGGCTGGCCGTCGATCATGGTGCGGAAGTCGAGGAAGTTCGGCGAATCCGGCGCGGGCACGGCGATGTTGGTGTCCGGTCCGTCCCAGACGATGTCCGGCATCGGGAAAGCGACGGTCGTCGTCACGTCGCGGACGGCGCGATTGAAGAAGCGGTAGCGGACGACGATCTCCTTGGCGGAAATCGCCAGGTCCTCCGACCGCATCTCGATGTCGGCGCTCTTGGCGAGGACGAGACCGCCGGTCGTCAGCTCGGCGCTCGAGTCGTTGGCGAGCGCCGGCGCGGCGCCTCCTAGCGCGAGCGCGCCGACGAGCGCGGCGCTTGCGCCGATTCCGTCACGTCGCTTGCATTCGTCGCGCATCGGTTCGCGCTCCCTTTCCCCGCGCTCCGCTTGCCGAAAGCGGCCGTCTTCGACGAAAGAATTTACCAGAGCCGCCGAGCGAATTCCACTAACTGCATGCAAAACCGCTATAGTGCGCGGCGAGGCGTTGCGTCTGCGCGAGGGCGCGCTTGAAGTCAGGGAGGTCGACCATGTCGCATCGCGCCGCGCCGTACGACGAACCCGAGCGGGACGCCCTCGACCCTTATGGCGCGGCGACGCACGCAGTCTTCAACCAGCCGACCGAACTCGCCGATTACAACCTCTTCAGCGGCGACGCGGCGTTGCAGGACGGGGTCGCGCGCGAACGCGGCGGCTGGGCGAGCAACGAACTCGCCGCGCTCGGCGCGCGACTCGGCGCGGCCGAGACGCTCGAGCTCGGAATCCTCGCCAACCGCAATCCGCCCGAGCTCGACACCAACGACCGCTATGGCAATCGCGTCGATCTCGTCCGCTACCATCCAAGCTATCACCAGCTCATGCGGCTTGCCGTCGAACAGGGCCTGCACGCTTCGCCGTGGACTGAACCGCGCCCCGGCGCGCATGTCGCGCGCGCCGCGCGCTACTACATGCAGGCTCAGGTCGAGGCGGGGCACGGCTGCCCGATCACCATGACCTTCGCCGCGACGCCGAGCCTCGCCAAGGAACCCGAGCTGGCGAAGCATTGGCTGCCGAAGATTCACGCCCGCCTCTACGATCCGCGCAACATCCCGGCGGCCGACAAGCAGGGCCTGACGATCGGCATGGCGATGACCGAAAAACAGGGCGGCTCGGATGTGCGCGCAAACACGACGCGCGCCATCCCGATCGGCCGCGATGCGATGGGCGAGGCCTACGAACTCGTCGGCCACAAGTTCTTCGTTTCGGCGCCGATGTGCGACGCCTTCCTGACGCTCGCTCAGGCGCCGGACGGCCTCACCTGCTTTCTCGCGCCGCGCTGGCGGCCGGACGGGACAAAGAACCCGATCCAGATCGTGCGGCTCAAGCGCAAGATG
The DNA here is from genome assembly GCF_049514155.1 of Roseiarcus sp. Taxonomy (GTDB): domain Bacteria; phylum Pseudomonadota; class Alphaproteobacteria; order Rhizobiales; family Beijerinckiaceae; genus Roseiarcus. The sequence goes on from NZ_JBEKVH010000150.1 coordinate 3,172, forward strand.
GGCAACGTCTCCAACGCTTCGAGCGAAACCGAGTGGCGCGGCGCGCTCGCCTGGCGCGTCGGCCCCGAGGGGCGAGGCGTGGCGACGATCCTCGAGATGGTCGCCGCGACGCGCTTCGACTGCATGATCGGCTCGTCGGCGGGCATGCGCATGGCCGCCGCCCAGGCGCTCGACCATTGCCGCCAGCGCAAGGCGTTCGGCGCGCTGCTGATCGACCAGCCGGCGATGCGCGCCGTGCTCGCCGACCTCGCGCTCGAAGCCGAGGCGTCGCTGGCGCTGACCCTGCGCGTCGCTCGCGCGCTCGACAATCGCGCTTCCGACTTGCGCGAGGACGCGTTCGCGCGCATCGCCGCGCCGCTCGGCAAATACTGGATCTGCAAGCGCACGCCCGCCCACGCCTACGAAGCGATGGAATGCCTCGGCGGCTCGGGCGCGATGGAGGATTCGCCGATGCCGCGCCTCTATCGCGAGGCGCCGATCAACGCGATCTGGGAGGGCAGCGGCAACGTGCAATGTCTCGACGTGCTGCGCGCGATCTTGCGCGCGCCGCAGTCGCTGGACGCCTATTTCGCCGAGATCGATTCCGCGCGCGGCGCGAACCGCGCGCTCGACGCGCATTTCGCGGCGCTGAAGGACGACATGCGCGACCTCGGCGATTTCGAGAGCCAGGCGCGCGACCTCTGCGATCGCCTGGCGCTCGCCCTGCAGGCGAGCGTGATGGTCAGGAGCGCCCCCGCCGCCAACGCCGACGCCTTCTGCGCTGCGCGCCTCGAGGGCCGCGGCGCGCGCAACTGGGGCGCGCTGCCGAAGGGGCTCGACCTTGCGGCGATCGTCAAGCGCGCGCTGCCGCGTTGAGCGGCGCATGCGGCCCCGTCAGGCCGTGTATTTGAACTTGCCGGGCAGGACGAAGCTCGTTCCGTTGGCGTTGGCGACGACGACGTCCACGGTGTCGGCGCCCATCGGGCGGGGCGGGACGAGGCCAGCGGCGAACGAGCCGTCGCTTGCGACCGTCAGCTTTTCGAGCGCACCAGAGCCCAACTTGACGGTCGCGTCCGCCCCAATGCCCTGCCCTGTGACGATGACGACCGCTCCCGTCGCCGCTTCTTCCGGCTGGACGCCCGCCAACTTCAGGCCGGAGGAACTCTCGTCGCCGGGAACCTGCACGATTAGCCGCGCCGCTTCGAAGAGGAAGCCGAAGAAGCGCCGCTCCTGCGTGCCGAAGATGAAGGCCGCGGCGTAGACGACTTGCGCGTTGGCCGGCTTGTCGGCGCTTCCGGCGACGACGTCGAGCAGAATCACCGTGACCAGGCCGGCTACGCCGCCGCTGAAGGGCCGGCCGAAGTGCCAGAGGTCGAAGCCCGGGTCCCATCCCGTAGCACCGTCCCGATGGTCGTAGATGCCCTTCAGGCTGATCATCAACCCGCCGAGGGCGCCGAACCACGCCGCTTCGATCGACAGCTCTTGATTCTGCCAAGCCGCGAACAATGGTTTTTGCCAGAGGTAAATCGCAGCAACGATGACCAGCACGACGAGGACGAAGATGTCATAAGCAAAAATCCGCACGCGCCCTGAAGCGGCGCGAACCCGGGCCTCAGTCGCTCCGCCGGCATTGTTTGGCATGAACCGCCTCCCCGAAACGATCGGAATCCCGAATCAGGAAAATCCAACTATACACGCCGATTAGAAGCATGCTAGCAATGTTATCGGCGGCAAGCAACCGGCGCCAATGTTTTACGGGAACGCCCGGGTGCGCTTGCTATGCTTGGTCTCTAGTTGTCGCTAGCGAGCACGTACGGAGCGCGCGCCGCTGACGAATTAAGAATGCGCGAAGATCGGGTCGGGAACGGCGCCCAGGCGAGCGCGACGAGATCCAAGAATATCGGAACCTGAACGGCGAACGGCGGCGGGCGAGCCGCCGGGGAGGAGCGGGATGGCGAAGTTTCGCATTCTCAGTCTGGACGGCGGCGGCTCATGGGCGCTGCTGCAGGTTATGGCGCTGCAGGCTCTTTATTCCGAGAACGCGCGCGGACAGGAGATTCTCAAGGATTTCGACCTCGTCGCCGCCAATTCCGGCGGAAGCATTACGCTCGGCGGCCTCATCGAGAATTTCACGCTGAGGGATCTGCTGACGAAGTTCTTTCTCGATCAGCAAAAGCGCAACCAGATCTTCACGCCGATCCCGTTCCGTGAGAGCCTTGAAGACAAGATCTACGCGTTGGTCGGCGCGGCGCCGCGCTATCAGACCGCCGCCAAGCTCACCGCGCTGCAAAACAGCCTGACGACGTTCGGTTTATGTCCGATGTCGGAGCTGCCTTCGCGCATCGCTCATTCCGCCGGCCGAAGCCCACATTTCCTGATCACGGCGTTCGATTACGACTGGAAGCGAGCCGTCTACTTTCGCTCGAACCGGAAGAGTAGGGCGGCGAGCTCGTTCTCCTCCGCCGACCCCGCGCTCGCCGAGGCCATTCACGCCTCGTCGACGGCGCCCGTCCAGTTTTTCGACAGTCCCGCCGAGTTCGGCGGCCGGCGCTACTGGGACGGCGGAGTCGCGGGCCTCAACAATCCGCTGCTCGCCGCGGTCATCGAAGCGCTGGCGGGCGGAGCGGCGCCGGCGGACATCGTGGCGCTGTCGATCGGCACTGGCTCGGTGCGGCTTCCCGTCGCCGGGCCGGGCGTCGAGGGCGACCCCAAGCTGATCCAGCCGCTGATCGACGGCGCCAGCATCCCCGGCAATCTGCAGGCGCTCGCCGGAGCGATCGTCGACGATCCGCCAGACGCTGCGACATTCGAGGCCTATGTCGCGCTCGGCCTGCCCCTGCCCGACCCCAGTCGCCCCGAACCGGTCTCGTCGGACCGGCTTGTGCGGATCAGTCCGATGATCGAGCCTGTGTTCGGCGCTGATGGCGTCTGGACTTCGCCCGCCGGCCTCAGCCTCGATGATTTCGCCGCCATCGCCAAGGTCGAGATGGACGCGGTTAAGCCTGAAGAGGTCGGCCTGATCCGCAATCTCGGGACCGAGTGGCTCCGCGACCGCATTCCCAATCAGCCGATCCGCGCCAACTCCAAGAGTCTTGGCTGCGAGATCGGGCATGCCCATTTCTCGCAGGCGAAGGACGCTTGGAACCGGGGCAGAGCGCCGGTCGCGGGGGCCTAGGTCTCGGACCGTCGGCGCCGGCCCTCTTCGCGCAAGCCTCGGCGAGCGGCGGGGCCGATTGCGCTTCGGCGAGGCGCCGGCCGTGGGCGTGCAGGTCAGCGGAAACGCGGCGACTTCACGCGCGATTCGCTTGGCCGCCGAGCGCGACGTCTCGTCGGGAATCACGCGACTGGCGAAGCCCATTGCGGGCGCAATCGGCGTGCGCGGCCGGCGGGGCTCGACCTTGCGGCGATCGTCAAGCGGGCGCCGCCGCGCTAGAAGGCGCTCCTCCTCTCCTCGTGGGAGAGGGCTTCGTCCCGACCCGCGCCAGGCAAGCCCGGACGTCTTGTGCGCGGCGGCGCCTGCGAGAGGACAACGCGATGCCCGACGCCCCTTCCCCTGCATCCCGCTTTCTCGCCGCCGCCTGGCGCGCGCTCGGCGGCGGCGAGGCTTGGCTCGGCCGCATCGAGATCTCAGGTTCCGGCGACCTGCCGTCGGCATTCGCCGTCGCCGATCTCGCTGCGGCCTCGATCGGCGCGGCGGCGCTCGCCGTCGCCGAGCGCGCCGCATCAGCGACGTCGCGCCCGCCCAACGCGGTCGTCGACCGTCGCCTGGCGTCCCTGTGGTTCGGCTTCTCGCTCAAGCCCCAGGGTTGGACTCTGCCGCCGGTCTGGGACCCGATCGCCGGCGATTACCCCGCCGCCGACGACTGGATCCGGCTGCACACCAACGCCGCGCGTCACCGCGCCGCCGCGCTCGCCGCGCTCGGATGCGTCGGCGAGCGCGACGCGGTCGCGGCGGCGGTTCGAGGCTGGCGCGCCGACGCGCTCGAGGCCGCTATCGTCGCGCGCGGCGGCTGCGCCGCCGTGATGCGCTCGCTCGCCGCCTGGGCCGATCATCCCCACGGCCGCGCCGTCGCCGCTGAGCCGCTCGTCCTCTTCGACAAGCGCGAAGTTTTCGGCCCCGCGAGCGGTCCGATCGATCCGACCCGGCCGCTCGCCGGCGTGCGCGTTCTCGACCTCACCCGCATTCTCGCCGGGCCGGTCGCGACCCGTTTCCTCGCCGCTTACGGCGCCGACGTCTTGCGCATCGACCCGCCCGACTGGGACGAGCCGAGCGTCGCGCCCGAGGTGACGTTGGGCAAACGCTGCGCGCGGCTCGACCTCGCCGAGCCCGGCGGCCGCGAGCGTTTTCTCGCCCTGCTCGGTCAAGCCGATGTCATCGTCCACGGCTACCGCCCCGGCGCGCTCGACGCGCTCGGCCTCGGCGAGGTCGAACGCCGCCGCGCGCGGCCCGGCCTCGTCGACGTGTCGCTCGACGCCTATGGCTGGAGCGGGCCCTGGGCCGGCCGCCGCGGCTTCGACAGCCTGGTGCAGATGAGCGCCGGCATCGCGGAGGAAGGCATGCGCCGCTTCGGCAAGGACAAGCCGACGCCGCTGCCCGTCCAAGCGCTCGACCACGCCGCCGGCTATCTGCTCGCCGCCGCCGCCGTGCGCGGGCTCAGCGAGCGCGCCGCGTCCGGCGCCGGCTCGTCGCGTCGTCTGTCGCTCGCCCGCGTCGCCGCGCTGCTGGCGAGCGAGCGGGCGGAAGCCAATGGCGCGTTCGCTCCGGCCGGCGAAGCCGATTACGCGCCCGAGATCGAAGCGACCGATTGGGGCCCAGCGCGCCGATTCGCCCCGCCGGCGGCGGTTGAGGGCGCGCCGATGCGGTGGGCGCGTCCCGCCGGTCGTTTGGGCGCTGCGCCGCCGGTCTGGTGACGCCCCGTTCGCCGCGCCCGCGGGCCGCCGTTCCCGTTCGCTCAGATGCGGCGGAACGTCGCGGAATGTGCTATGGGGCTTGCGCCTCGCGCCCTCAAGCGGGGCCGAGCCGGCGTGCGACAGGCCGGGTTCGCGTTTGGGCCGTAGGGCGTTGCGGGCGCCCCAGTCGGTTCGGGGGGAGATGGACAGGCGAACACAGGCGCAAATCGACGCCGCGGTCGCCGAATTGTCGTCTCTCGCGCTCGCCGGCGACATCGCCGGCGCGCTCGAGGTCGTCGATCGGCTGATTAAGCTTGCTTCGGGTTCGACATTCGTCTGGGCGCAACTCCAGGCGCGGTTGCTGCATGCCGCGATGGATGACCCGCGCATGCCTTCGGAACTGCTGGCGGCGCTGATCGAACGGTTCCGCTGGGCCGAGCCGATCAGCGCGTTGAGCCGCTTCCACCCCGACCTGCGCGCACGGGTCGCGACGCGCCTCGCCGCCGCCCAGGCCTGGTGCGACGACCTCAAGGCGGCGGCCCGACGCCTCGACGACGCCGGCGCCGCGGCAAGACTGACATTGCGCCCGCCGGCGCGAACGATCGACCCCAGGACGCTGTCGCCGGGCGTGCTGCATGCGCTGCAGGCCTGCCTTGCCGGCGTGCAGCGGTTTGGGCCGCTGCTGGGCGGATTGATCGACCCCGAGGCGACCGAACGCCTCGCCCAGGCGCTGCATGTCGAGGCCGCGCCAATCGATCCGCTCGCCTATGTCGGCCTCGCCGGCTCGCGCCTGCCTGACGGCGCGCGCTGGGCGATCGCGCTCTCGGCGATGTACACCATCGCCCAGCGCGCGACCGACGCGACCCTCGCGCCGGCGCGACCGGCGCAGAGCCTGGCGATCCTGCGCGATTACTGGGGCGTCGGCGAGGAGGCGCACGAGGCGCGGCGAGCCCAGGCGATCGACCGTCTCGAATGGTTGATCAACCAGGGCGACCGCGCCGATCCACAATGCGCCGAGCCCGGCGACCCCGAGGCGCCGGCGGACCTGCTCGCTTGGGACTTGGCGCGGGCGGCGATGACCG
>NZ_JBEKVH010000151.1:0-9121 GCF_049514155.1 Roseiarcus sp.
CCGGCGCTGACGATCTGCCGCCCGGAAGCGCTGGCGTCGACGCGCGCGCTCGCCGCCAAGCTTGGCCTCGCCGCGGTCGAGAGCCTCGGGACGAAGCGCGACGGGAGCTTCGCCGAACGGATCGCCGCCGCGCGCGGCGAAGCGCCGACGGAAGCGCGCGGCCCCGACGATCTCGCCGCCATCCTCTACACCTCGGGCACCACCGGGCGCTCGAAGGGCGCGATGCTAACCCACGACAATCTCGCTTCCAACGCGCGGACGCTCGCCGAGCTGTGGCGCTTCGGCGTCGACGACGTGCTCATCCACGCGCTGCCGGTCTTCCATACCCATGGCCTGTTCGTCGCCGTCAATGTCGCGCTCGTCGCCGGCGCGACAATGATCTTCCAGCCGCGCTTCGACGCCGACGCACTCGTCGCCGCCCTGCCGCGCGCGACGACGCTGATGGGCGTGCCGACCTTCTACACCCGCCTCATCGACCATCCCGGCCTGACGCGCGAGGCGACCGCCCACATGCGCCTGTTCGTCAGCGGCTCGGCGCCGCTGCTCGCCGAGACCCACGCGCGCTGGCGCGAGCAGACCGGCCAGGCGATCCTCGAGCGCTACGGCATGACCGAGACCAACATGATCGCGTCGAACCCCTACGAGGGCGAACGGCGGCCGGGCGCGGTCGGCTTTGCGCTGCCGGGCGTCAGCCTGCGGATCGCCGACCCCGAGACCGGCGCGATCCTGCCGCAAGGCGCGGTCGGAATCGTCGAGGTCAAGGGCCCCAACGTGTTCAAGGGCTATTGGCGGATGCCGGAGAAGACGGCGAGCGAATTCCGCGCCGACGGTTTCTTCATCACCGGCGATCTCGGTATGATCGATTCCGACGGCTACCTGCACATCGTCGGCCGCGCGAAAGACCTGATCATTTCGGGCGGCTTCAACGTCTATCCGAAAGAGATCGAGAGCGAGATCGACGCGATTGCCGGCGTGGTCGAAAGCGCGGTGATCGGCGTGCCCCATCCCGACTTCGGCGAGGGCGTCACGGCGATCGTCGTCGCGCGCGCCGACGCGCGTCTCGACGAGGCGGCGATCCTGGCGGCGCTCGCCGACCGGCTGGCGAAATACAAGCAGCCCAAGCGCGTGCTGTTCGCCGCCGACCTGCCGCGCAACGCCATGGGCAAGGTGCAGAAGGCGACGCTCAGGGAGGCGCACAAGGGGCTCTACGGCTAGGTCCCGTCGCCCTCATCCGGCCCTTCGGGCCACCCCCGGGTCTTCGCCCGGGGGCAGGCTCTTCTCCCGCAAGCGGGAGAAGGGGCGCGCCTCCCCCTCTCCCGCTTGCGGGAGAGGGTAGGGCTGAGGGCAGGCGCCGGTCGAATCCGAGCGCTTGGTTGAAGCGAAGCCTCAGTAGTCCATGCCGCCGCCCGGCATCGCCGGGGCGGAGGATTCCTTCTTCGGCTTCTCGGCCACCATCGCCTCAGTGGTGATCAGCAGGCCGGCGACCGAAGCGGCGCCCTGCAGCGCGGCGCGCACGACCTTGGTCGGGTCGATGATGCCGAGCTTGTAGAGATCGCCGTATTTGTCGCCCTGCGCGTCGTAGCCGAACGCGTAGTCCTTGTTGTCGAGGATCTTGCCGACGATCACCGCGCCGTCGAGGCCGGCGTTCTCGATGATCTGGCGCGCCGGCTGCTGCACGGCGCGGCGCACGATCTCGACGCCGGTGCGCTGGTCGTCGTTGGCCGTCTTGACGCCGGCGAGCGTCCTGCCGGAGCGCAGCAGCGCGACGCCGCCGCCCGGCACGACGCCTTCCTCGACCGCGGCGCGGGTCGCGTGCAGCGCGTCGTCGACGCGGTCCTTCTTCTCCTTGACCTCGATCTCGGTCGCGCCGCCGACCCGGATCACCGCCACGCCGCCGGCGAGCTTCGCCAGCCGCTCCTGCAGCTTCTCCTTGTCGTAGTCGGAGGTCGTCTCCTCGATCTGCGCCTTGATCTGGGCGACGCGACCCTCGATGTCGACCTTCTTGCCGGCGCCGTTGATGATCGTGGTGTTTTCCTTCTCGATCCGCACCCGCTTGGCCTTGCCGAGCATCTGCAGGGTGACGTTCTCGAGCTTGATGCCGAGGTCCTCGGCGATCATCTGGCCGCCGGTCAGGATGGCGATGTCCTCGAGCATCGCCTTGCGGCGATCGCCGAAGCCCGGCGCCTTGACCGCCGCGACCTTGAGGCCGCCGCGCAGCTTGTTGACGACCAGCGTCGCCAGCGCTTCGCCCTCGACGTCCTCGGCGACGATCAGCAGCGGCTTGCCGGTCTGCACCACCGCCTCGAGCAGCGGCAGCATCGCCTGCAGGCCGGAGAGCTTCTTTTCGTGAATGAGGACGTAGGCGTCCTCGAGCTCGGCGACCATCTTCTCGGCGTTGGTGATGAAATAGGGCGAGAGATAGCCGCGGTCGAACTGCATGCCTTCGACGACGTCGAGCTCGGTCTCCAGGCTCTTGGCCTCTTCGACCGTGATGACGCCCTCGTTGCCGACCTTCTGCATCGCGTCGGCGATCATCTTGCCGATCGACTTGTCGCCGTTGGCGGCGATCGAGCCGACTTGCGCGACTTCCGCCGATTCCTTGATCTTCTTGGAGCGCTTGGCGATGTCCTTGACCGCTTCGGCGACGGCGAGGTCGACGCCGCGCTTGAGGTCCATCGGGTTCATGCCGGCGGCCACCGCCTTGGCGCCTTCCTTGACGATCGCCTGGGCGAGCACGGTCGCAGTGGTGGTGCCGTCGCCGGCGGTGTCGTTGGTCTTCTGGGCGACTTCGCGCACCATCTGCGCGCCCATGTTCTCGAACTTGTCTTCGAGCTCGATTTCCTTGGCGACGGTGACGCCGTCCTTGGTGATGCGCGGGGCGCCGAACGATTTGTCGAGGATGACGTTGCGGCCCTTCGGGCCCAGCGTGACCTTCACCGCGTTGGCGAGGATGTCGACGCCGCGCAGCATCTTGTCGCGCGCGTCAGTGGAAAAACGTACGTCTTTGGCAGCCATTGGGTGGGTTCCTTGGAGTGGTGTTTGGGGGGATAAGGCGAATGGCGAAATCGCGAGTGGCGAATGGTCTTGCGCGAATGCGCCGGGGCGAATCCCCATTCGCTATTCGCTACTCCCCATTCGCCCGTCAGTTCACGCGATCACGCCCATGACGTCGGATTCCTTCATGATCAGGAGCTCCTGGCCGTCGATCTTGACTTCGGTGCCGCTCCACTTGCCGAACAGGATCTTGTCGCCCTTCTTGACGTCGAGCGGGATCAGCTTGCCGGTTTCGTCGCGGCCGCCGGGGCCGACGGCGATGATCTCGCCTTCCTGCGGCTTCTCCTTGGCGGTGTCCGGGATGATGATGCCGCCCTTCGTCTTCTCCTCGCCCTCCAGGCGACGGACGACGACGCGGTCATGCAATGGACGGAATTTCATGAGTCTCAGCTTCCTGTTTCGCCGACGGCTTTGGGGGAGCGCGCCGGTGGGTTGAAGAGCATGGAGCCTGATTGGCACTCGACTGGGGCGAGTGCTAACGGCAGCGCTGAAATAGGTCGCTCCGCAGAGGGCGTCAAGGGCGGCGGGGGCGAAAAAGCGTCAGGCGGAGAGGGATTCCGCCGGCGTGGTTGATCGGCGCCGGGCCGGACTTACTTCCCTTCGATCAGCCGCCGCGCGTCGTCGCGCAGGGCCCGGCGGCTGTCGTCGTTGGCGTAGACCATGTGGCCGCCCGGATAGACCTTCAGCGTCAGCCGACCCGGCGGGCCGAAGTCGGGAACCTGGGCGAGTTCGAGGGCGGTGGCGAAATACGGGGTCTGGACGTCGGTCAGGCCGTGGACGATCAGCACGCGGAATTTCGGGTCGAGCGCCAGCATCCGCCTGAGCGCCGAGAGCGATTCCGGCGCGGCGAGCTTGGCCCCCCAGCGCCATTCGCGCTCGACCGCGTCGTTGATCAGCTCGTAGCGGTCGTCGACCTTCCAGCCGAGCCGGCGCTCGTAGAGATCGACGATCGCGCTGGTGAAGGCCGGTTCGAAACCGGGCAGGACCGGATCGTGGAAGCGGCTGCGGCCGGCGGCGGGGAACGGGTCGTAGGCGTCGACCGTCGCGTCGTAGAAGGCGACGACCTCGCCCTGCGGCCGCTCGAATTCGCGCAGGAACGTCTCTTCGTCGATCCGGCCGCCGAACCGTCGCACCGTCTGGAGGTCGATCCCGGTCAGCTCGGCGACCCGTTGCGACATCCGCTCGACCGCCGCGGCGTCGTCGGGGCCGCGCAGCCAGTCGGCGAGATAGTCGCCGGTCGCGTAGCGCTCGACCTCGGCGAGGTCGGCGCGCGAGACCGGGCCGGCGCGGCGGCGATAGGCCGCCGCGTAAGAGGGCAGGCGGGTCAGCAGCGGAAAGGGGTCGTCCGGCCCGGCGGCGAGCGCGGCCATGTCGAGGGCGGGCGAGATCAGAACCAGACCAGAGACGCCGACGCCCTGATCCGTGGCGAGCGCCTCGGCGAGCCGGGGCCCGCGGAAGCCGCCGTAGCTTTCGCCGACGATGAACTTGGGCGAGGCGAGCCGTCGCTCGGCGGTGAGCCAGCGGCGGATCGTCGCGGCGAGGCCGTCGACGTCGCCCTCGACCGACCAGAAGCGTCGGCGCGCCTCGTCGCCCGGCGCGACGATGCGGCTGTAGCCGGTCCCCGGCGGGTCGACGAAGACGAGGTCGGTGAAGTCGAGCCAGGTTTCGGCGTTATCGATCAGCGCCGGCGAGGACGCGGGCGACAGGCCGTTCATCGGCAACCGCCACGGACCGAGCGCGCCGAGATGCAGCCAGGCCGAGGCGGCGCCCGGTCCGCCGTTGATGGCGAAGGTCACCGGCCGCCGCTCGGGGTCGACGCCGTCGAGCGTGTAAGCGACATAGGCGACGACCGCTTGCGGCGCGCCGGCCTCGTCCTTGAGCTGAAGCGAACCGGCGGTGACGTGGAAGGCGAGGCTGCGGCCGTCGATGTTCAAGGTGAAGCCCGTCGTCGAATCGGCTGGCAGCTTTGAGCTTTCCTGTTTCTCCGGCCTGCCGTCGCGGCTCGCGGCGGCCGCTCCGGTGAGCGGTTCGTCGGCCTGGGCGGGGCTATAGGACGCGCCGGCGAGCCCGGCGAGCGCGATAAAAAGAACCATTGCGCTTCGCATCGCCGCCGCCTCCGCTTCCTCGATCGCTCCGGCTCATGTGGCGCGCAACGCCACGGGCGCAACCGCGCACGGCGCTTTTCGCCCTCGTAAATGCCCCTCAAACGCGGACCCGTCCCGTAAGCCCGCCGTTCGCGGCGTCAAGTTGACTTACGAGCGGCTCGCGAACTGGGTGAAGCTCGAACAGCTTGTCATCGGCCCCTTCAGCGACGAATGATGCCGCGCCCCCCTCGAGCGGGCGCGCAGGATGGGATTTCGCCATGGGCTATGTCGACGAGATCCTCGAACCCGGCGAGAAGGTCGTGTTCAAGACCCGGCTGTCGTGGACCCTCTACGGCCCTGCGATCGTCTACGCCTTGATCGCGCTCGCGTTGACGTTCTTCGCGGCGAGCGCCGCCGGCTTCGGCGTCGCCGTTTTCGTCGTCGCGGCGTTGGCGGCCTTCGCGGCGCTGATCAGCTTCCTGCGCGCGTGGTTCCGCCGCTGGACGACCGAAATCGCCGTCACCGACCGGCGCGTCGTGTTGAAGCGCGGCTTCGTCCGCCGCCACACGGTCGAAATGAACATGCAGAAGGTCGAGAGCGTCGACGTCGACCAGACCCAGCTCGGTCGGCTGTTCAACTACGGCACCGTGACGATCAAGGGCACCGGCAGCACGCTCGAGAGCCTGAGAATGATCGACCACCCGCTGAAGCTCAGATCGGCGATCACCGCCGGCTGATCAGGCCGCCTGCAGCAGCCGCTGGACTTCGTTGACAAGGTCGCGCAGGTGGAATGGCTTGGAGAGGATGCGGGCGTCTTTGGGCGCCTTGTTGTCGGGGTTGAGCGCGACGGCGGCGAAACCGGTGATGAACATCACCTTGATCTCGGGGTCGAGCTCGGTCGCCCGGCGGGCGAGTTCGATGCCGTCCATCTCCGGCATGACGATGTCGGTCAGCAGCAGCTCGAACGGCTCCTCGCGCAGCCGGTTGTAGGCCGAGAGGCCGTTGTCGAACGAAGCGACCGAATAGCCGGCGTTTTGCAGCGCCTTGACCAGGAAGCGGCGCATGTCGTTGTCGTCTTCGGCGAGCAGGATCCGGGCGGAAATTTCAGCCGACGCAGTCATCAAAAATCCTCTGCAACTCCAGAATAATCGCCCGTGGCAAGTAAAAATCGGGTGAAGGCGGCGCGACTTTATGCGAGTCGGCGTTGGCGGGTAAGCCGGCAATGCGATTATGATAAAGGTTCCGGCCGCGTCTGCGGCGGGCGAGAAGCGGATCGAGGCGCTATTGGACGAGCCGAGCTGGCGGGCCGACGCCGACATTCAGCCGCCTTTCGAGGTGATCGAGCCGCCGCGCCTCGCCGCGCCGCTGGTGTTCGATTCGCCCCATTCGGGCTCGCGCTATCCGAGCGCGTTCCTCGCCGCCTCGCGGCTCGACCCGCTCACGCTGCGTCGCTCCGAGGACGCGTTCGTCGACGAGCTGTTCCTGCCGTGCGTGGCGCTCGGCGCGCCTTTGCTGCGGGCGTGCTTTCCGCGCGCCTTTCTCGACCTCAATCGCGAGCCGTTCGAACTCGACCCGCGCATGTTCGACGGGCCGCTTCCCGACTACGTCAACACCCGCTCGCTGCGGGTGGCGGCCGGGCTCGGGACGATCCCGCGCGTCGTCGGCGACGCCCAGCCGATCTATCGCGGCCGCGTGCCGGTCGCCGAGGCGCTGGCGCGCGTCGCCGCCCTGCATCGTCCCTATCACCAGCGGCTGGCGGGATTGGTCGAGCGCACGCGGGCGCGATTCGGCGTGGCGATCCTCATCGACTGCCATTCGATGCCCTCGACGCTCGCCGAGACCGGTTCGCTCGACATCGTGCTCGGCGACCGGTTCGGCGCCAGCGCCGCGCCTTGGGTGGTCGAGGCGCTCGAATCGACGCTGCTCGCGCGCGGCTATCGCGTCCGCCGCAACAAGCCCTACGCCGGCGGCTACATCGCCGAGCATTACGGAGCGCCCGCCGCCGGTCGCCATGCCGTGCAGATCGAGGTCAATCGCGCCCTTTACATGGACGAGGCGCGCATGGTGAAGCTGGCGCGCGCGGCCGAACTCGTCGAATCGTTGAAAGCGGCGGCGGAAAGTTTGACGGCGCGCGCGGTCGCCGAACCGGGGGGCGGACGCTGGGCGGCGGAGTGAGGGGGCGATCGGCGACGGCCGGCATGCGCGGACCGCATAAGGAGGCCCGGATAAAAAGGAGGCCGCCATGTCGCCACGGCGGCCTGAGTCTAGGGAGGAAACGCCCAAGGAGGGCATATGCGGCAGGTCATGCCGCACCGCAACAATATGTGCACGCGACGCAGCAAAGGCAAGGGCTTTCTGAGGCGGGTTACGGTGTTTCCGGCTGGTGCGGCGATTCTGCAACACACCTTCCGACGCCGAAAATCCAGACGTTTCAATAATATCATACGATACAAGGGGTTGCGTCGGGCACAGTCTCCGCCGAGCGGGCAACCTCCAAACTCTGGGCATGACAGGTATGCAAGCAACGCAAAACTCTTTTGGTCTTTTGGAGCGGTCGGCATGACCGCAGTCGATTTTGCCGGCTTCGTCGACCGTCTCGCGCAGGTTTCCGGCGAGGTGATTCTTCCCTTCTTCCGTTCGACCATCGGCGCTGAGGACAAGTCGCGCGGCGGCGTGTTCGATCCCGTCACCGAGGCCGACCGCGGCGCCGAGGCGGCGATGCGGCGGCTGATCGCCCAGACCTTCCCCGCCCACGGCGTCATCGGCGAAGAATACGGGCAGGATCGGCCCGAGGCCGAATATGTCTGGGTGCTCGATCCGATCGACGGCACCAAGAGCTTCATCTCCGGCCTGCCGACCTGGGGCACGCTGATCGGGCTCATGCATCGCGGCAAGCCGGTCTACGGCATGATGGCGCAACCCTTCACCCGCGAGCGCTTCTTCGGCGACGGCGCCCGCACGCGGCTGCGCTGCCTTGCGCCCTCGCGCGGCGACGCGCCGCCGAGCGAATGGATGACGCGGCCCTTGCGCACGCGCGAATGCGCGAGCCTCGCCGAGGCGACGGTGATGACGACCAGTCCGGCGCTGATCCGCGTCGAGGCCGACCGCGAGGCCTATCGTCGGGTCGAAGCGAAGGCGCGGCTGACGCGCTACGGCGGCGATTGCTACGCCTATTGCGCGCTCGCCCTCGGCCATGTCGACCTCGTCATCGAGACCGGCTTGAAGCCGCACGACGTCGTCGCCCTGGCCCCGATCGTCGCCGGGGCGGGGGGAATGATGACGACCTGGGAAGGCGGCGACGCCACCGCCGGCGGACGGATCATCGCCGCCGGCGACGCTCGGCTCTACGAACAGGCCAAGCAGCTGCTGACCGCCTGAGCGCTCACTCCGGCGCGGCGAAGGGCAGATCGGCGAACGGGTCGAAGGGCGCTGCGTCGGACGGCGGTTCGCGACGCTCGAACAGCGCGCCGAGCGCGCCGGCGAGCAGGCCGAGCGCGCCGGCGACCAATGCCGCGACCAGGATCTGCTGCGGCGGGGCGGAACGCCACGCCGGGCCGAGCCCGACGGCGAAGGTGACGGCGGCGGTCGCCAGCAGAACCGCGGCGGAGCGGGGCCCGCCGCGTTCGGCGAGCGCCAGCGCCACCGCGGGCGTGACCAGCGCGAGATTGACGCCGAGCGCCCAGGCCAGCGCCCGCGGCGGGTCGACGAGGCCGCGGTCGATGGCGACGGCGGCCGCGCCGATCACCAGCAGCATCGTCAGGCGCGACACCGCGATGCGTCGGCTGGCGAGAACGGCGAAACGCGCATAGGCGGCCGACAAGTCGACGCCGAAGCCGCGCCCCGCCGTCAGGACGCCGGCGCGCGCCAGCGCCCCCGCCGGCAGCCACGCCGCCGCGCCGACGAGCGCAGTCGCGGTCGGCGATCGCGCCGCGCCGATGTCGGCGAACCCGACCGAGGCGGCCGCGCCGAGCGCCGCGGCGATC
>NZ_JBEKVH010000152.1:0-9112 GCF_049514155.1 Roseiarcus sp.
ACGAAGTCGATGCGTTTGTCGCGGCGCGGGTCGGCGACGCCGAACACCGGCTCGATGATGTTTTTCGCCACCAGCGTCACCGGCAGCCGCGCCGTCGGGTCGGCGCTTTGCGCCGCCGCGGCTGCGAGCTCGGGCTTCAGCGCCAGGCGATACCAGCGTCCGCCGAGGACCATGCCGACCTCGTCGGCGCGTGCGGGACGAACCGGCCGATCGCTCGGCGCGACGATGTAGCGGCGCCCGATCTCCGTCAAAACCTGTTCAGGCGTCAGCCCGTTCAGGTCGCGCAGCACGCGATTGTAGTCGAGGATCGTCATCTGCTGCTGCGGCAACAGCACCGCGAGAAAATAGCCGTCCTTCCGCCCGCGCGCCTCGGCGACGCGCAAGGCCGCCGCCGAGCGGTGATGGCCGTCGGCGATGTAGAGCGCCGGCAGGGCGTCGACCGCGCGGGTCAGCGCCGCGATCGTTGTCTCGTCGTCGATCACCCACAGCTCGTGGCGCACGCCGTCGTCGGCAATGGCGTCGACCGCCGGCTTTCCCGCGGCGGCGCGCGCGAGCAGGGCGTCGATCGCCGGCGCGGTCGGATAGGCGAGCATGACCAGGCCGGTCTGCGCGTCGACCGCCTCGATCTGGCGCACGCGGTCGTCTTCCTTCACCGGCGTCGTCAGCTCGTGCTTGCGGATGCGGTTTTCGGCGTAAGCGGCGATCGAGGCGACCGCCGCAAAGCCGGTCTCGACGTGCTCCTGCCAAGTCAGGCGGTAGACGTAGTAGCAGGGCTTGTCGTCGCGCACGAGCGCGCCCTCGGCGATCATGCGGCGAAAGTTCTCGCGCGCCTTGGCGTAGACGGCCTCGTCATGGGAATCGATGGCCGGATCAAGATCGATTTCGGCCTTGGAGACGTGGAGAAAGCTCCACGGCTTGCCCTTGGCGCGATCGCGCGCTTCCGCGCTCGACAACACGTCGTAGGGCGGCGCGAGAACGTCGGCCGCGCGTCCCGGCGCCGGCCGCAAAGCGCGAAAGGGCTTTATCAGAGTCACTGGGGCTCTCTTTCGTGACGAATTATCTGACGTTCGCCGGGTTGGGGTCGGCGAAGCGGAACATCTGCCCGGCTTTTGGCGTCTTGACAACCCGCCGGCGGCTCAGGCGCCTGACCCATCCTCAGGGCCAAAATTGCGCCAGCCGCCGTCGGCGGCGATCAGCGCGTCGGCCTCCTTCGGCCCCCAGCTTTGGCGCTCGTAGGGGCGAACCGGCGGGTAGGTCTTGAGAACCGGATCGACCGCCGCCCAGGCGGCCTCGATCGCGTCCTCGCGGGTGAACAGCGCGCCGTCGCCCGCCATCGCGTTGCCCAGCAGCCGGGTGTAGGCGGTTTCTTCGCCGGGGTGCTCGTCGGCCAAGGAGAGCTCCCTGAGGTCGCCGACGAACTCCTTGCCGGTGCGCTTGATGCGGGCGGCCAGCGCGATGACCGAACGGGGCGAGAGCCGGAATCGCAGATAATTCGAACGACCGTGGGTCGGCGCGGAGTCCTCGAACAACGGTTGCGGCGGCGCCTTCAGCTCGACCAGGATCTCGGTCCCCGTCTGCGCCAGGCATTTGCCGGAGCGCAGGTACCACGGCACGCCCGCCCAGCGCCACGAATCGACGTAGAGCCGCAGCGCGCAGAAGGTTTCGACGTCGGAGTCCTTGGCCACGTTCGGCTCGTCGCGGTAGCCGACGTACTGGCCGCGCACCATGTCCTCGGGCTTCAGCGGCCGCATCGCCTGAAAGACTTTGGCCTTCTCGTCTTGGACGAAGCCGTAGCTCTGGCCGGCGGGCGGCTCCATGGCGAGCAGCGCGACGATCTGGAACAGATGGTTCTCGATCACGTCGCGCAGACACCCGGCGGTTTCGTAGAACGCGCCGCGGCCTTTGACGCCGAAATCCTCGGCCAGCGTCACCTGCACGCTGGCCACATAGTTGCGGTTCCAGATCGGCTCCAGAAACGAATTGGCGAAGCGAAGATAGAGGATGTTCATGATCGCTTCCTTGCCGAGGTAGTGATCGATGCGGAAGATCGCGTCTTCCGGGAACGCCGCCCGCGCGACGGCGTTGAGCTCGCGAGAGGACGCCAGGTCGCGTCCGAACGGCTTCTCGACGATGACGCGCGCGTTCTCGGTCAGGCCCGCCGCTTTGAGCCCGTTGATCACCGTCTCGAACAGCGCCGGCGGGATGGCGAGATAATGGGCGGGGCGCTGGGCGCCGCGGAGCGCGTCCTTGATCTTGGCGAACGTCGCGAGGTTGTTGTAGTCGCCGCTCACGTAGCTGGTCAGCTCGTCGAGACGGCGCATGGCGTCCTTGTCGTCGATCCCGCCCGGCGACTGTTGGACGCTATTCTCCATGCGGGCGCGCAACTGCTCCAGCGTCCATTTCGGCGAGGCGACGCCGACAACCGGGACCTGCAACGCGCCGCTCTTCACCAGCGCATAGAGCGCCGGGAAGATCGCCTTGTGGGCGAGGTCGCCGGTTACGCCGAAAATCACCAGCGCGTCAGAATGCGCTCCGCTCATCATGCGTCTTCCTTCTTACTGGCGCGTGCGCGCGCAGGAACGTCAAACGAACAGCCGAGGGCGGAGGGCGCCGCGCCAGACGCCCGCCTTCGGCCGAACGAGGCGAAAGACCGCTTACCCCTCCCTGCGGCCTGCCGAAAAGGGAGCAAGCGTTCAATTTCACCCGCACGCGCCTGTTGCTTTTAGGCGCGGTCAATGACGATTCTATCCGCGCCATTTCCGCTTTGCGCGAGAATGACGTCGCCGACGATGCCGTCAATTCGCGTTGGGCGCTAGTAGGGCGTCGCGCCGCGCAGCTCTGCGGTCGCGGTCGCCGACATCGAGCCCGTGTCGGGGGCGAATCCGTCGGTGACGAGACCGCCATAGGGGTTGGCGGCCTGGGTCGGCGAAAGCAGCGCCAGCCCGCGGGCGGTCGGGGCGGGGGCGGGCGGGTTGGCGGCAAACTTGGCCGCCGCCGAAGTCTCGCTCGCCGCCGGCTTGGCCGCGAGGCGAGCCGGGTTGCGGCTCGGCGGGAGCGGGGGCAGAGGCGCGGCGAGCGCGGCGGCGCGGTCGAGGATCGCCGGGCGTTCCGGCGGCTCGGGCGAGTCGACTTCGGTCAGCGCCAGGATTCCGCGCGGCGCGCCGACGCCGCGGGTGATGACGCGCGGCAGGCCGCCGCGCGCCAGCAGGGCGGCGATGAGATCGCGGTCGCCGGCGGCGTCGGCCGCCGGGGCGAAGGCCAATTCGGTCGGCCGCGGCGGCGGCGTCGGCGCATCGGCGAGGATCAGCTCAACCGGCTTGCGCGGCGGCAGCGGCGCGGGGAAATCGCCGTCGTTCGGATTGGCCGCGGCCGCGTCGGCGCTGTCGCTCGGCTCGGCGGCGGCGGCCGGGGTCGGCTGCGGCGCGTCGGCGCTCGCCGGCGCCTCGCGGGGCGCGTCGGCGCTGGCGACCTGCGCGGCCGCCGGGGCGGGAACGGGCGCGCGACCGCCACGGGCGGTCGGCGCGGCTTCGACGCCGCTCGCCTCTTCCTCGTCGTCGGCGCCGCCGCCGCGCGCGCCGACCAGCCAGGAGAACAGCCCGCCGCCGGCCGCGCCCGAGCCGGCGTCGGCGCTGGCGACCTGCACCTCGCCGCCGCGCGCTTCGATTTCGGCCCGCGCCTGATCGTAACCCGCCATCGGCTGCCCGTCGGCGGGGATGAACACGGTCTTGCCGTCAGGGAAGAGCCGCGCCAGCGCGACGCGGTTCATGCGCGGCCAGTAACGCACGTCGCCGCTGTCGATGTGCACCCACGCGCCGGGATAGAAGCCGACCCCGCCGGCCTGCATGCGCATGGCGATGTCGCGGATGGTGGCGGTGTCGACGTCCAGGAATCGGGCGTCCATCGCCTTGCCTTCCATGTGCTGCGAATATTTAGCGACCTGGCGCGAACGCATACGCAGCATGGCGTTGGTCTGCGGCGAGCGGTAGCCGGACAGCACGTCGATCGGCTGCTTCGAACCGGACTCGCGATAGACCTCCCAAACGATGTCGAACAGCTTGGGGTCCATTTTGGTCGGCTCGTTGAGCCGCCAGTCGCGCAGGAACCAGTTGAGCTTGTCGAGCGTCGCCTGATCGTAGACGCCGTCGACCATGTAGGTGAACGAGCCTGATTCGTTGGTGTGGCTGCTGGAAAGGACGACCGTGCGGGTGTCGCCGTTGGCGACGGCCGACTCGGTCGCGCTCGGGCTCAGCCCAAAGCCCAGCAGCATCGGCGCGGCGATCAGCTGCGCCAGCGCCCGCCTACGCCCCGCCAAGGCGGCGATTGTCCCAGCGAACCCCAATCAGACAATCCCTTTTCCGGTCCCCCCGCGAGCCCTTCCCGAAAGCGCTCGCCGTCAATTCGGAATTGCGCGCGCCACGACGCCGCTGTGTCGCAAAAGGCACACGCGCGCGCAAAACAACCGACGGGCCCCTATAGTCGCCAGCCGCACAGATTTCAATCTTGACTCGTTTTGGCGATTGTGCCTGCGACGCGGGCGGCGATGCCATAGACGTCTTCGCGCTCCTGCAGCGCGCCGGTCGCGTCGACGAACTCGGTGAAATATTCGAGGTGGATCGGGATCGCGTGCGGCAGCATCACGGTCCGCTCGGTCGAGCCGATCATCGCCTGCAGGCGCGCGCTCCAGCCGGCGCCCATCACCAGTTCGGCGAGCCGCATCGGCTGGTCGAGCCGCACGCAGCCGTGGCTGTAGGCGCGCCGCGCCGTGCCGAACAGGCCGCGCAGCGGCGTGTCGTGCAGATAGACGGCGTGCTCGTTGGGGAACATGAACAGGATATGGCCGAGCGCGTTGCCCTCGCCGGGCGGTTGGCTGACGAACATATGGCCGCCGATCTCGGCGACCTGGTAGCCGCGCCGCGTGAGATAGTCCGGGTCCTCGGCGAGATGCGGCGCGAGCTCCTTGCGGACGATCGAATCCGGCACGCGCCAGATCGGATTGACCAGGATGTATTTCATCGCGTTGGAGAAAACCGGCGTCGGCGTGTCCGGCTTGCCGACGATGACGCGCGCCTGGTGGACGAGGTCGTCGCCCTCCATCATCCGCAGCGTGTAGTCGGGGATGTTGATCTCGATGCGCTCGGCGCCCATGTCGCGCGGCTCCCAGCGCCACATCTCCATGTTGGCGACCAGCATCGATAGGCGGCGCGCCGGCGAGACGGTTGCAGTCGGCGCCGAGGCCGGCGTCGCGACGCCGCCTGACAAGGCCGCGGCGGTCGCCGGCGTCAGCGCGCCGTTCGGCGGCAGACCGTTGGCGCGCTGGAAGGCCTGCACCGCGGCGGCGACGGGAAGGTCGTAGACGTCCGCCGCCGATCCGTCGGCCGAAACGCCGAGGCGCGCGCGCACCAGCGGCACGCGCGTGTCCTGCATGCCGAGGCCGAGGCTCGGTCCGTCGGGAATGCGGATCGTCGTCGGCGCCGCGGACGGCGTCGGGGGCGGGGGCGGCGCCGCCGCGCGCGTCCGCGACAACTGGTCGCGCAGGTCGCGGTAGCCCTTCTGCTGGGGATTGTAGCCCGCGAGCGCGCCGTCGGGGTCGGCGGCGGCGGCGACCGCCGCCAGCGCCGCGCCGGGATCGGCGAGGGTCGGACGGGCGGTGATCAGCGACGAGATCCGGGTCGGGACGATGCGCGATCCGCTCGCCTGCATCGCGTAAGCGACGACGGCCGCCGACAGCGTCGTCTCGGCTTCGGCGAGCCGCTCCGGCGTCGCGTCGGCCGGCAGATCTTTGGGCAGGGGGAAGGCGGCGAGATCGAGCCCGTCCTCGTCGGCGCGTTCGAGGCGGCGAAGAACGCCCTGGCCCTGCGGATTGAGGCCATGCCCGTCGAGCCAGACCGGCGCGAAGCCGCGCGCGGCGTAGAAAATGCGGATCGCCAGCCGGGCGGCGCGCCAGTCGCCGGCCCCGACCGGGCTCGCCTTGACGTCGGCGGCGACGAGCGCGTCGAGCGCGGCGCTCACCGCCGCGGCCATTTGCGGGTCGACGGCGGGCGCAGCGGCGCCCGCGGGCGTTGCGGCCGCGTCGGGGGTAGGGGCGGGCGCGGCGGCGGGGCTCGTTTCGGCCGGGGCGGTCGCGGCCGGCGGCGCGCTCGCCATTTCGGCGTTCGCCGCGGCGGCCGTCGCTTCGGCGGCGGCCGGTCCGCCGAGCCAGGCCAGGGCGACGAGCGCCAAGGCGCCGGCCCGGATCGAGTCGCACGTCACGCCCATCGTCTTTCTCCCTCGCCGTCCCGTCGGCGACCTCATGGAGTCTTAGCGGTCTGCTGAAGCGCCCGGAAGTCCCTCCGAGCGCAATCTGTTTCGGCCATCGGCCGCCTGGCGGCTAGGCGGCGGCCTCGCCGAGCACGTCGGTGTCGACGCCGAGCTCCTTCATCTTGCGGTAGAGGGTCGAGCGGCCGATGCCGAGCTTGCGGGCCATCTGCGACATCTGCCCGCGATAATGAGCGAAGGCGAAGCGGATCGCCTCGGCCTCGATGTCGTCGATCTTGCGCACGTCGCCGCTGTCGTCGATCAGCCGCATCACGTTTGGGTTGCGCGGCTCGAAGCGGCTCGCCTCGCTCGACGGCGCCGGCGCGAGGTCGGCCGCCGGCGCCGGCGCCGGCGGCACGCGCACGTCGTAGCCTTGCACCTGAGCGGCGATCTGGGGAAATTCGGCGACGGTCAGTTCGTCGCCGTCGGCAAGGACGACGGCGCGGAACATGGCGTTCTCGAGCTGGCGCACGTTGCCCGGCCAATCGTAGGCGGCGAGCAGCGCCGCAGCGTCGTTGGCGAGGCCGCGGATGCGCTTGCCCTCCTCGGCGCAGAAGCGGGCGAGGAAGCGGCGCGCGAGGTCGGGAACGTCGGCCGAGCGCGCGCGCAACGGCGGAATCGAGATCGGAAAGACGTTGAGGCGGTAGAACAGGTCCTCGCGGAACCGGCCGCGCTTGACCAGGTCGATCAGGTTCTGATTGGTGGCCGAGATCAGCCGGATGTCGACCTTGATTGAACGGCGGGCGCCGACCGGGTCGATCTCGCCGTCCTGCAACGCGCGCAGCAGCTTCACCTGCGCGCCCATCGGCAGCTCGCCGATCTCGTCGAGGAACAGCGTGCCGCCGTGCGCCTCGACGAACTTGCCGGCGTGCCTTTCGGTCGCGCCGGTGAAGGCGCCCTTCTCGTGGCCGAACAGGATCGATTCGACCAGGTTCTCCGGCAAGGCGCCGCAATTGACGGTGACGAACGGCTTGCCGCGACGATCGGAGCCGCCCTGGATGGCGCGCGCCATCAGTTCCTTGCCGACGCCCGACTCGCCTTCGATCAGCACCGGAATGTTCGATTTGGCGGCCCGCTCGGCGAGGCGAATGGTGCGCGCCATGCTCTCGACCTTGGTGACCACGTCGCGGAACGTCAGCTCGCCGTCGCGGCGACGGGTCGCGCGCCTGAGCTCGTCCTCGAGCGCGTCGACGCGCAGCGCGTTCTTGATCGACACCTGCAGCCGCTCGGCCCCGACCGGCTTGACGACGAAATCGTAGGCGCCGGCGCGCATCGCCGAGATCACCGCCTCGATCGAGCCGTGCGCGGTCTGAACGATGGCGGGAATGGCGATTCCGCGCTGACGCATGCGGGTGAGCACGCCCATGCCGTCGAGGTCGGGCATCACCAGATCGAGCACGATGAGATCGACCGGCGGCCGGTCGGCCGCCTCGAGCCGCGTCAGCCCCGCTTCGCCGGTTTCGGCGGTTTCGACCTCGTAGCCGAAGCGCCGCGTCATCGCCTCGAGTAGCCGGCGCTGGATCGGATCGTCGTCGACTACGAGAATCAAGGCGGCCATGAACTTTCCACCGACGCGGCCTGGCGCGGCCGCTCGCGGGCCGACAGTCGGACATCGCGGTAAATGTCATGTTAATGGCGTCCCAAATTGACGCGATTCGTGACGCTTCGATTGAAGGCGCGCTCGCATTCGGCGATAGTGCCGGGGTTCCCCTTACCAAGAGGCCGATGGCATGATTGACCGCGGACGCGTTTCCTTCGCTGGCGCATTCGAGGGCGGCGTCGGCGCGCGAGCCGCGCGCGGTTCGAACGCTTCCTCGTGCGCCGCTGCGCCCGCGGTCGACCTCGGGCCGCTGCCGCAATGGCGCCTCGACGACCTCTATCCGGGCATGGATTCGCCGCGCTTCGCCGCCGATCTTGCGCGCGCCGCTACGGAAGCGAAGCGCTTCGCCGCGACCTACCAGGGCAAGCTCGCCGAGCTGGCGCAGGGCGCCGAAGCGGGTCCGCGCCTGTTCGAGGCGACCCGCGCCTACGAAGAGCTGCAGGACCTGATGGGCCGCATCATGTCCTACGCTTCGCTGCTTTACGCCGGCGACACCAGCGATCCGGCGCGCGCCAAGTTCTTCGGCGACGCGCAGGAGAAGGTGACCGCGCTCGCCGGCGAGTTGTTGTTCTTCGAGCTCGAGCTCAACCGGCTCGACGACGCCGGGCTCGACGCGGCGACTGAGGATTCGCCGCTCGCCCATTATCGCCCGTGGCTGGTCGACATCCGCAAGGAGCGGCCGCACCAACTCAGCGACGAGCTCGAGCAATTGTTCCTGGAAAAGTCGATGCCGGGCGCCGCGGCGTGGAACCGGTTGTTCGACGAGACGATCGCCTCGCTGCGGTTTTCCTTTGACGGCGAGGAGCTGACGCTTGAGCCGCTGCTCGGCAAGCTGCAGGATTCCGACGGCCGCGTGCGCGAAGCGGCCGCCGCGGCGCTGGCCAAGACGCTCGGCGCCAATGTCCGGCTGTTCACCTTGATCATGAACGCGCTGATCAAGGACAAGGAGATCTCCGACCGCTGGCGCAAGTTCGCCGACGTCGCCGATTCGCGCCATCTCGCCAATCGGGTCGAGCGCGAGGTGGTCGATGCGCTGGCGGCGGCGGTCGTCGACGCCTATCCGCGCCTTTCGCACCGCTACTACGCGCTCAAGGCGCGCTGGTTCGGCAAGCCGCAGCTCGAGCATTGGGACCGCAACGCGCCGCTGCCCGACGCGCCGAGCCGCGTCTTCGCCTGGAGCGCGGCGCGCGACACGGTGCTCGACGCCTATCGCGGCTT
>NZ_JBEKVH010000153.1:0-13793 GCF_049514155.1 Roseiarcus sp.
GTTCAACTGTTATATCCTTTGTATATTTGTCATAACTCACTATATCGCTAGGTGAAACGTACATTATTATTCCAGGCGGCATATGCTCATTTTCGAATTCTGATAATTCACGGGTCGTGCTCGACGTTTGCTTAACTACCAGACGCCTTACTTCGGTCGAATTCAGGAAATAACCATCAATCTGAAATTCATCTCTTTGAAGAAATGGTTTTACTATTCTGTTTTCTATTTCCTTAAGATCGGTATTGTCCAAATCAAACAACTGCCTATTTGATTGTGACTTTCCGATCTTCTCGGTCGTCTCTATGAGAACGTGATAATACATTGGATGCGCCTTCGAATCGTTTATGTTATTATAGAACTGAATGTTTTGAGGAAGATAGTTCACTCAACACGCCCGGCAGCGCTTCGGGCAGATCCTCCGCGATCAATCCCGGCCCAAGCGCGCGCGCCGCCGCGCCGTGCAGCCACACCGCCGCCGCCGCCGCCTCGAAGACGGGCATGCGCTGCGCCAACAGGCCGCAGGCCAGCCCGGCGAGCACGTCGCCCGAGCCGGCGGTGGCGAGCGTCGGCGGCAGGTCGAAGCCGATCGCGGCGCGACCGTCGGGGGCGGCGACGATCGTGTCGGCGCCCTTGAGGACGACGACCGCGCCGAGCGCTGCGGCGGCGGCGCGGGCGCGACCAAGTTTGGATGACTGATCAAGCACTTCGGCACGGCCGCGGAACAAACGGACGAACTCGCCTTGGTGCGGCGTGACGATTGTCGCCCGGCCTTCGCGGGCGATCAACGCCGCCAATCCGCCGGCGTCGCCGGCGAAACTCGTCAGCGCGTCGGCGTCGAGGACGATCGCGCGCGGCTCAGCGCTCGGCTCGGTCAAAGCGACGGCGACGAGGCCGCGCGTCGCCTCGCCGACGCCGGCGCCGGGACCGATCAGCGCGGCGTTGCGCCGCGGGTCGGCGAGCAGTCGCGCAAAACCGGCGAGACCGGCAAAGGGCGCGACCATCACCGCCGTCGAATGGGCGGAATTGGCCGCGACGGCGTCGGGCGGGCTGGCGATCGTCGCCAACCCCGCGCCGACGCGCAGCGCCGCGCGCGCCGCCAGTCGCGCCGCGCCGGTGCGGTGGGCGGGGCCGGAGACGATGAGCGCCGCGCCGCGCGTATATTTGTGGGCGAAGGCGTCGAGCCGCGGCGCCGCGGCGCGCCAAATCGCTGGCGCATTGACGAAGGCCCTCGGCGCGATCGTCTCGAGCGCGCGCTCGCTGAGACCGATGTCGGCGAGAACGAGACGGCCGCACAGCGCGCGCCCGGGCAGCAGCAGGTGGCCGGGCTTGAGGCGAAAGAACGTGACGACCGCGCTCGCCTGGACCGCCGCGCCGCGCACCTGCCCGGTCGCGCCGTCGACGCCGGAAGGCGTATCGACGCTGAGAACCGGCCGGCCCGAACGCGCGACGGCGTTGATCGCCTCGACGCAACGGAGCGCCGAGTCGTCGATGTCGCGCGACAGACCGGCGCCGTACAAGGCGTCAATGACGAGGTCGGCGGCGTCGAACGCGAATCCTTCGCCGGCGTGAACCGGCCCCCGCCAGCGCTCCGCCGCCAAGGCCGGATCGCCGCGCATCCGCGCGCGGTCGCCGAGCAGCGCCAGCTCGACCCGATAGCCCCAGGATTCGAGCAGCCGCGCCGCGACGAAGCCGTCGCCGCCGTTGCCGCCCGGGCCGCACAGAATGGCGATCCGCCCGCGGCTCGGCGCCATGCGCGCCGCCTCCCCGGCGACTGCCAGGCCGGCGCGCTCCATCAGCGTAATGCCCGGCGTTCCCGCGGCGATGGTCAATCGGTCGACCTCGGCCATCTCGGCCGGAGTCAGCAATTCGGGACGACGGCGCGGATCGAGCATGGCGCGATCGTGGCGCCGCGGTCGAAGCGCGGCAAGGCCCGCCGCCGCCGCAGGGAAAATTGGCGCTTTCCATCGCGCGATTTTCTGCTATATCGCGCCGGCGTTCCGGCCTGATCCCCGATAGCTCAGCTGGTAGAGCATTCGACTGTTAATCGAATGGTCGCAGGTTCGAGTCCTGCTCGGGGAGCCACCGCGCTTCAGCCGCAAGACCGCGATCGGGGGCCCCAAGACGCCCGCCCGCACCCGCCGCTGGCCGGGGCGGCGCCATTGTGCTAGACGTCGCCCGGGGGCAAGCGTAGGGGCGATGCGTTTCACGATCTCCTCTGGCACGGAACTGCGGCCGATCGTCGATCGGCGCGAGGATGCGCGCGCCGCGCGCGACCTCGTCGCGACCCTGGTGAAGCACAAGCGGCCGAACGTCCGCATCCGCGACGGCGAAGGCCGCTTCCTGTCGCTGGCGACGCTCGAGCGACTGGCCTCACAGGAAACGACGGGCCGCTGAATCCGATCTTGGTCGGCGAGCGTCAGCGCGCCGGAGGCGGATTCGTCGTCGGATTTGGCGGCACGACGAAGATCTGACCGATGTAGATCAAGTTCGGATCGCGGATCTGGGACGAATTGGCCGAGAAGATATCGGCGTAGCGCAACCCGTCGCCGTAGTACTTGATCGCCAGATCCCACAGATTGTCGCCCTTCACCACCGTGTAGGTGCTCACTTCGGCGACGACGGCGTGAGCGGCGGTCGCCAGCGGGGTCTCGGCCGCGGCCGGGGTCGACGCCGGCGAGGCGGCTGAGGGCGCCGGCTCGGCGGCGACGCGCGCCGTCGGGGCCGGCGCGGCGGGCGTCGCGGTTGGCGTCGGCTCGGCGGCGGCGGACGAAGCCGCCGGCGACGGCGGCGAAGACGGCGCGGCCGCCGCGACTGGCGTCGAGGCGGCGGACGTCGGCTCGACCGCGGCGGGCGCGGCCGGCGAGGACGCCGCGGGCGACGGCGCCGCGGCGGGCGCAGCCGAAGCGACCGGCGTCGAAGCTGACGGCCTGAGCGCGGCGGGCGTCGGCTCGACGGCGGCCGGCGAGGACGCCGCGGGCGACGGCGCCGCGGCGGGCGTCGCCGGAGCGGCGATGGCGACGGCCTCGCGCTGCGGATAGACGAACGGCGCCTCGGCGCGCGCCAGAATCGCGCCTGCCGCGTCGATCGCCGCCGCTTCGAGGACATAATCGCCGGCGGTCAGGCCGCGTTCGATCGTCAGCCGCCACTCGCCATCGGCGCCGGCGATCACCTCGGCGAGCACCGAATTGTTGAGCCGCAATCGCACATGCGCGCCGGCCGGCGCCGAGCCGACCGCCTCGAGCCCGGCCGGATCGACCGGCCGCACGCTGGCGACCGCGACGGCGACCGTCGGCGTCGGCGTTGCGGCCGGCTTCGCCGAGGGCGTGGGCGTCGACGCGGCGGCGCTTGCGGCCGCAGTCGGCGTCGCGGCGGCGCTCGTGGCCGCCGGGATCGGCGTCGCGGCGGCGCTCGTGGCCGGGATCGCAGCCGGAGTCGGGGTCGGCGCCGCGGCGACGGTCGGCGCCGGCTTGGCGGCGGGCGAAGGCGTCGCCGCCGGCGCTGCGGCGACCGCGGCCGGCGCTGCCGCTACTTCGACGACGACCACGTCGGAAACCTGCGGCGCGCCGTCGCCGACCTTGGCCGACAGGCGCAGCGGGTGGCGTCCGGGGCTGAGCGGGGCCGGCAGGATGACGAACTGCCCCGCGTCATTGGCGGCGGCGTCGCCGATGGCCTTACCGTCGTCGCTGAGTTCGACCCGCGCGCTGGGCGCAGCGCGTCCGGCGATGACGGCTTCGCCGCTCGGCTCGACCCGCACGATGTCGAAGGCGGGCGTCGAGGCCGGAGACGGCGCCGCGGCGGGCGACTTGGCGGCGCTGGCTTGGACCGCCGGGGCCGCGGCGGGCGAACTCGGGGCGGGCGTCGGCGCGAAGGTCGCGGTGACGACCGAGGCCGGCGGCGCGCCGTGCGGCTGAAGGACCAGGAACCAGTAGGCGATCGCTGCAACGATCGCCGCGGCTGCGAGCCCGCCAACCGTGAAAATCAAAGCCCTGAACCGCATGGCGGCGCCCCTCCCCTGCGAATCGAGCATAATTCGCCCGGTGGCGCCGAAGCAACGCGCCGCCTTCGGCTGCGACGGAAAGTCAGGGGATGGCGCATCTCGGCGCCCTCGCCCGCCCGCTCGGGGCTATCGTCGGGCGCATCGCTTTGGATCGCGCCCGCGGCCCCAGGCGGAGCGCCGAAGATTTGTCGATCGCCGCCACGATTCCGTAACCTTGCGAAGTCTTTCCCCCATCCGTCGCCGACCGGCCCGGAGTTTCAGCGACTATATTAGCTATTCGTTTAGCCTGGACATGGCATTCCGAAGCGTTTCCGGGCTCGGCGCGTCGCGGCGGTCGCGACGACGGCGGGTCGCGGACTCGACCAAAGCGGGTTTGGCCATGCGTTTCCCCTCCCCGACCAGGTTCATCGCGAACCGGCGCGGCAACGTCGCGATGATGTACGCGCTGATGCTCCCGGTGTTGATGTTCGGCGCCGGATTCGCGATCGACTACACCCACGCGATGCAGGTGCAGACCGAGCTCGACGCCGCCGCCGACGCGGCGGTGCTGGCCGCGCTGACGCCCTCGATGATGCAGCAGTCCGACGCGGCGGCGCAAACGGCGGCGACCAACCTCTTCAACGCTCAGGCGAACGCCATATCCTCGCTCATCGCAACCGACACCGTCCTCACCGTCACCGTGACCAATCCCAACAACAACTCGCTGAAGCGCACGGTCACGGTCAGCTACGTCGCCGCCAACCAGAACATCTTCGCCAGCGTCCTCGGCTATTCGGCGTTGCAGGTCAAAGGCTCCTCGACCGCGAACGCGTCGATCGCCCCCAACATCAACTTCTATGTGCTGCTCGACAATTCGCCGTCGATGGCGCTGCCGCAGACCTCAGCCGGCATCACGCAGATGGAGACCCTGACGCCGCAGCAAGGCGGATGCGCCTTCGCCTGCCATCAGGCCAGCACCGGCAATGGCGACACGCAAGGAAATCCCTGCCTGAAAGGCACCACCTACACCACGCCGACGGTCTCCTCCGGCGGCACCCCGAACGCGTACTGCTCGGCGACGCAAGGAACGCAGATCGACGATTATTCGCTCGCGCGCCACAACACCATCCCGCTTCGCCTGGATGCGCTCAATACCGGCATCAGCGATCTGATGACCGCAGCGTCGAACGCCGAGCAGACGGCGACCGGCACGCCGCCCGTCTACCAATTCGCCGCCTACACGATGGATTCTTCCTGGCAGATCGGGATGACCAGCACGAACAACTACAACAACCTGATGTCGATGACGAACAATTTCGTCTCTGGCTGGGCGAGCGCTTCGCCCAACTTCGGCGTCATGGAGTACTATTCGAACAACAATGAGTGCGGCAATTCGGCGTGCAGCAGCAGCGGCGGCGGCGGCGACTACGCCACCAATTACGAAAACGCCCTCGGCGCGGTGAACACGATCATGCCGAACCCCGGCAACGGCACGAACGTGGTCGGCGACACGCCGCAGGAAGTTCTGTTCATCGTCACCGACGGCGTCGCCGACGAACTCAGTCCGCCGTCGTGCAGCCAAACGGAAACCGGCAGCCGCTGCCAGGAGCCGATCAACACGGCGCTGTGCACCACGATCAAGAACCGCGGCGTTCGCATCGCGATCCTTTACACCGACTATCTGCCGGTGACCTCGAACACGTGGTACGAGGACTGGATCGAGCCCTTCAACACGAACCCGCCCACCAACTCGCAGATCGCAACCAACCTGGAGACGTGCGCCTCGTCCGGCCTCTTCTATGACGCCGGCGTCGACAGCAGCAATCTCGGCTCCGACCTGCAGACGCTGTTCAACACCGTCACGGCGACGGCGCATCTGACCAACTGAGTCCTGCGGGCGCGGGCCGTCGACCGCGCCTCCCCTCTTCCTCTCCTGCGCGGCGCGGCCATCGGCCGCGCCGTCTTCGTTTGCGATGGTCAGGCGCTGATTCTTGGGCGACTTCGACCGCTCAACGTCGCGGCCGATCGGCCTTGCGGCGCGTCGTCGGACGCGAAGGGACGCGATCCGCACGTCGCCGCCGCATCCTTTCTCGCTCGTTCGCGCTCGACGCGCCGCACAGACGCGACGAAGCGAAGCCCGAGCCGTCGCGCGACCGCGCAGCGGCGGCGGCGAAGCCAAGCGCGCGGCGACGCCGAACCGGAGCCTGTCGCTTCCACGCTGGAACGCCGTCTGCGCCATTGCGAGCGACGGCGACGCGATTCCGACCAAGCCGCCGCCGCAAACTCCAAGTCTGGATGGCCTCCGCCCGGACTTGATCCGGGGACTGCTCGCACCGGCGACCTGAACGACTCGACTTGATCGCGTCGCGCTCCCGTCGACGCGCCGGGCGCGACTCCGCTCTCGTCGCACGTTTCGTCGCGGCGGCCCCGAAGCGCGTGCGCGCGCGAGCGCCGAGCTTTGCGGGAACGGCAAGGAGGTTTTGGCGGCGTCCGACGCCGGCGAGCCGCGCGTCGACGCATAATGGGCGCGCTGGCGGCTACTGCCCGACCAGCATGTTGAGGCTCGCGGAGGCGCGCGGCGTCAGATAGATCGCATCGTGCAGCGTCATCACCGAGGCCGGGGTGTAGAGGTTGAGCGGCGTGTAGACGTAGTAGACCTCGCCCATGATGAAATAGTTGCCTTGCTGTCCCGTACCTAGGCCGGTCGGCAGGGTCACCGTCGAACCGACGACCCGCGCCGTCGCGCCGTTGAACGGCTCGCTCCATTGCACCGTGGCGGTGGTCTGGTTGGAATTGATCAACACCTCCGTGGCCAGCATCGTCAGATTGGACGACGGCGTGGGGCAAGACGAGAAAGGCGTCATGACGCACGAGGCGTACGAAAGATCGGCGTCGATCGACGATTGCGGCACCGACGGCTTTCCGCTGACCATCGTCGGCGTCGTCTGGGTGATGAGGTCGGTGACGGTGCGCGCGGTCAGCGTCACCTTGCGCTGTGCGTCGAAGGCCTCGGCGCCGTAGAGCAGCAGCGCGAACATGGTCAGCGCGACCGGCAGGATCAGCGCCGCCTCGACCGCCGCCATGGCGCGCGTGTCGTCGCGCAGCGCGCGCCCGACGTGGGCGGCGCGCCGCAGAATGTTCGAAATAGGAGCGCTTGCGTTCGTCATTGCGCCTCGACCTTGAACACCTGAGTCGACGTCATCAGGTAGGCGCCGTTGCCGAGATTGGCGAAATTCCACCCGAGCGGTAGGCCGATCACCGGCCACGGATACATGACCTGCAGCACGCCGATCTGGCCCGACGTCGGCTGCTGGTAAGGCAGGGTGCTGCTCAAGACGCCGTTCGAATTGAACGTCGGCGGGGCGGTGTTGATCGACGACTCCGACGTCGCCGGCTGCAGGCTGATCATGACGCTGGCGCAATTGAAGAGCGCCGGCATGTCGGCGCACACCGCGGTCTTGAATTGCGCGGCGGAAAGCGAGCCCGCCTGGTTGGTCAGCACCTGGCGCGCCGATTCCTCGGCCGCCGTCTCCAGATAGGAGTTGCAGATGAAGATGATCGCGCATTGCGCCGTGGCGTAAACCACGACGATGAAGATCGGCGCGACCAGGGCGAACTCCGCCGCCGGCCCGCCATCCCGGCGGGTCGCGAAGGCGGCGGCGGCGCGGCGGCCGGCGTTGAAGAGGCGTCGAAGCGATCGCATGGGTGAGCGTCAATGCCCGTTTCGGTCGGGCCATAGTGGCAGCGAGGAATTACGGGAGCGTTACGCAAGTCGACGAAACTCTGCGGCATTTACGGCTCCTGCGGCGCGGACGGACCCGCGCCGCAGCGTAGGGGTTGACGAAGCCGGCCGCGGACCGCCAAAAGGCCGCTGGCGATTGGAGCGATCATGCCGCTGACCTCCGCAGATCTCGTGGCCCTGCTCGACATCGAGCCCGCCGGCGTCGACCGCTTCGTCGGTCGCTCGCCGGACATGGGTTGGGCGCGGGTCTACGGCGGACAGGTGATCGCCCAGGCGCTCGTCGCCGCGCAGCGCACCGTCCCGGGGCGGTCGCCCCATTCCCTCCACGCCTATTTCCTGCTGGGAGGCGATCCCGCCGAGCCGATCCTGTTTGAGGTCGAGCGGGTCCGCGACGGCCGCAGCTTCTCGACCCGCCGCGTGACGGCCAGCCAGCGCGGCGAGCCGATTTTCGTCCTCGCCGTGTCTTTCCAAATCGCCGAAGGCGGCCCCGAACACCAGGCGTCGGCGCCCGAGGCGCCGCCGCCGGAACAGATCGTCGATCCCGAGGCGGCGCTCGCCGCGATGCCCGAATCGGCGCGCAAGCGCCTGCAAACGCTGTTCGATCGCGTCCGTCCGATCGAGTTCCGCCCGACAAGTATGCGGCGCTATGCCCCCTTGCGCGCCGGCGAAACCCGCGCCGCCGAGCAATCGGTGTGGATTCGCATCGGCGGTCGACTTCCCGACGACCCTATGATCCACACGGCGGCGCTGGCTTATCTATCCGACATGACGCTGCTCGACACGGCGCTGGTCGCCCACGGCCACGCCATTTTTGACGGCAGCCATCAGGTGGCGAGCCTCGATCACGCGCTGTGGCTGCACCGCCCCCGCCGCGCCGACGAGTGGCTGCTCTACGCGCAGGACAGCCCGAGCGCTTGCGGCGCGCGCGCGCTGACCCGCGGAATGCTGTTCAGCCGCGACGGCGTGTTGGTGGCGAGCGTGGCCCAAGAAGGGCTTGTCCGTCCGATCCGCACAGCGCCGATCGCCTGACTGTTTTTTGGGCGCCTAATTGTCCGCCATTGTCGCGATGAGCCGCCCGCCAATTGGGCAACGATCCGCGAGACGAGCGAAATCCGTATAGTTGTCATCGCGTTAATCCCACAGCCGTCGCTGGCACGACCCTTGTAAGGAGGGCCGCGCACCGCGCGCCTACGCGCCCGGTCGACCATTGCACGAGGGAAGCGCGGGTCATCTTCGATCCGCGTCGCGACCTCCAAAACGGGGCGAGGCTCATGAAAATCGTAATGGCCATCATCAAGCCGTTCAAACTCGAGGAGGTGCGCGACGCGCTCACCGCCATCGGCGTTCACGGCCTGACTGTGACCGAAGTGAACGGCCTGACTGTGACCGAAGTGAAAGGCTACGGCCGCCAGAAAGGTCACACCGAGATTTATCGAGGGGCGGAATACGCGGTCAGTTTTCTGCCGAAGCTGAAGATCGAGGTCGCGGTCAACGCCGAGCTTGTCGACAAAGTGGTCGACGCAATCGTCGCGGCGGCCCGAACCGGTCAGATCGGCGACGGCAAGATCTTCATCACCAACATCGAGGCGGCAGTCCGCATTCGCACGGGCGAGAAGGACAAGGACGCCCTCTGAGCCAACCATTCCCTTTGAATCGGAGATTTAAACGATGAATCTGACTCGGTTCCTCAAAGGCTTGGCGCCCGCGTTGGCGGTAGCCGCGCTGATCGGCTTCTCCGCCCCCGCGCCGTCATTCGCCGACGACGCGACGCCGACGCCTGCAGCCTCGGCGCCTGCCGCCGCTGCCCCCGCCGCCGCCGCGCCTGCCGCCGCTGCGACCGCGGCCGTCAAGCCCCCGCCGCCGGCGACGCCCGCCTGCGCCGCGGGCGTCGCGGCAATCGACGCCACCGACAAATATGCGGCCGTCCCGGCCGTTCCCGCGGTTATGACAAACTGCACGCCGTCGGGCGGCGACACCGCGTGGATGCTGACTTCCGTCGCCCTGGTGCTGATGATGACCATCCCGGGCCTCGGCCTCTTCTACGGCGGCATGGTCCGCAAGAAGAACGTCGGCGACACCGTGATGACGAGCTTCGCCATCACCTGCCTGGTGACGGTCCTCTACGCGGTCTTCACCTACAGCCTGTCGTTCACTTCGGGCGGCGGCTTCATCGGCGGGCTCAGTCGCGCGTTCCTGCAAGGGATTCTCAGCGACGTGAACAACGGCGGCATCGGCAACCCCAATTCGCTGGCGCCGACGATCCCTGAAACCGTCTACATGTGCTTCCAGATGACGTTCGCGATCATCACCCCGGCCCTCATCGCGGGCGCCTTCGCGGAGCGCATGAAGTTCTCGGCCATGCTGTGGTTCATCGGCCTGTGGGCGATTCTCGTCTACGCGCCGATCGCCCACTGGGTCTGGGGTCCGGACGGCATGTTCTCGACCGCCAACGTCGACGACAAGGGCAACTTCGCCGGTTGGAAGGTGGTGCTCGACTTCGCCGGCGGCACGGTCGTTCACATCAACGCCGGCGTCGCCGGTCTGATGTGCGCCATCATGCTCGGCAAGCGTCGCGACAGCGGCCCTGGCCACAACATGGTCCTCACCTTCATCGGCGCGGGCCTGCTGTGGGTCGGCTGGTTCGGCTTCAACGCCGGTTCGGCGGTGAGCGCGGGCGTGCAGGCCGGCATGGCGATGACGGTCACCCAGATCGCCACCGCGGTTGCCGCGCTGACCTGGATGTTCGTCGAATGGGCGCACCGCGGCAAGCCGACGGTCATCGGCATCTGCTCCGGCGCCGTCGCCGGTCTGGTCGCCATCACCCCGGCCTCCGGCTACGTCGGCCCGATCGGCTCGATGGTGATCGGCGTCGCCTGCGGCGTCGGCTGCTACCTCGGCGCCACCGCGCTCAAGCACGCCTTCGGCTACGACGACGCGCTCGACTGCTTCGGCGTCCACGGCGTCGGCGGCATCATCGGCGCGATCCTGACCGGCGTGTTCGCGATCAACCAGTACAGCGGCCACTCCGGCCTCATCGAAGGCAACCCGGGCCAGGTGATCAACCAGCTGATCGGCATCGGCACCGTCATTATCTACGACGGCGTCATCTCGCTGATCATCCTCAAGGTGATCGACATGGTGATCGGGCTGCGCGTCAGCGACGACGTCGAGCGCGACGGCCTCGATCTCGCCCTGCACGGCGAAGTCGTTCAGTAAAGCGTACCCGGTCCGGCGGTTCCTCCCCCGCCGGACCGGCTCCTCGTGGTTCCTCCCCGACTCGGACGCCGCCTCGGCGTCCTTTTTTTTCGCCCGCCCTGTCTCGGCGCCCGAATTGTTAAGGTTAGGCCGACATTAACTCGCTCCGCCTAGCCTTTCCGGCTGAGCCGCGTGCGTTCGCCGCGGCCCCGGGCGAGCGGTCGAGCGATGCGCACCACGACGTTCACGTTTCTGGACTACCTGCCCGACTCGCTGCGGGAGGCGCCGAAGCGGCGAGCGGCTGAGTTCGTCGGCCTCGGCGTGCTCGCCGCGCTCGTCGCCGCTTGCTTGGCGCTGGTGACCTGGTCGGTCGCCGACCCCAGCCTCAACCACGCGACCTCGACCCCGATCCACAACCTGCTCGGACGTCCCGGCGCGGTTCTCGCCGACGTCGCCATGCAGTTCTTCGGCCTCGCCTGCGTCGTGGCGCTGATTCCGCCGGCCCATTGGGGCTGGCGACTGACGACCGAAAAGCGCCTCGACCGCATCCGCAACAAGCTCATCCTGTGGGCGCTCGGCTCGACGCTGGCGGCCGGCTGCGCGTCGTTGCTGCCGATTCCGGCAAGCTGGCCGCTGCCGACCGGGCTCGGCGGCGTGATCGGCGACGCGGTGTTATGGGCGCCGCACCGGCTGCTGGCCGGCTGGCCGCTCGGCCAAGCCGCCTTCGGCCTGGCGCTCGCCGCTTCGGCGATTCTGTCGCTGACCGCCGCCGCCGGTTACCACCTCAAGCCGGCGGCCGAGGCCGAAGCCGGGCCGGCGGCCGACGCCGCCGCGCTGCGGCGCGAGCCCGAGCGCTATGACAGCGACGACGAAGACAGCGACGGCGAGCCGGGTTTCGGCCTCGTCTCGCTCGGCGCCCTCATCCACACCGCGCTGACGATCAAGAGCGCGCTCAGGCGGCTGTTGTTGCGCAAGGCCCCCTTGCCCGCCGTCGGCCCGGCGCCGCGCGCGCCCTGGCTCGGCCGCGAGCCCGACGCCTTCGTCGCCGACCTTTCCGCCTATGCGCCGCGCGGCGAGCGCATCGAACCGACCTTGACCGGCGCCGCGCCTGCAGTCGACGGGCCGATTCGCGTCGCCCCGCCGGCCGGCGCGCTCAAGCCCGGCCGGCGCGCGCAAAGCGAAGCGCAGCTGTCGCTGCTCGATCGCGACGCCTACGAACTGCCGCCGCTGGCGATGCTCGCCGAACCGAAGCGGGCGGTCGCCTCGAAGATCTCCGAGGACGCGCTGGAGCAGAATGCGCGCCTGCTCGAAGGCGTGCTCGACGATTTCGGCGTCAAGGGCGAGATCATCAACGTGCGCCCCGGCCCGGTCGTCACGCTCTACGAGCTCGAACCCGCCCCCGGCATCAAGTCGTCGCGCGTCATCGGCCTCGCCGACGACATCGCCCGTTCGATGTCGGCGATCTCGGCCCGCGTCGCGGTGGTGCAAGGGCGCAACGTGATCGGCATCGAGCTGCCCAACCAGCGGCGCGAGACCGTCTATCTGCGCGAGCTGCTGGCGAGCCAGGATTTCGAGAAGTCGAAGCACCGCCTCGCCATCGCGCTCGGCAAGACGATCGGCGGCGAGCCGGTGATCGTCGACCTCGCCCGCATGCCGCACCTGCTGGTCGCCGGCACCACGGGGTCGGGCAAGTCGGTGGCGATCAACACCATGGTGATGAGCCTGCTCTACCGGCTGAAGCCCGAGCAGTGCCGTCTGATCATGGTCGACCCGAAGATGCTCGAGCTCTCCGTCTACGACGGCATTCCGCATCTGCTCACCCCCGTCGTCACCGACCCGAAGAAGGCGGTCGTCGCGCTGAAATGGGCGGTGCGCGAGATGGAGGACCGCTACAAGAAGATGTCGAAGGTCGGCGTGCGCAACATCGACGGCTTCAACGCGCGCGTCGCCGAGGCCAACGCCAAGGGCGAGGCGATCACCCGCACGGTGCAGACCGGCTTCGACCGCGACACCGGCGAGGCGGTCTACGAGCAGGAGGAGATGGAGCTCGAGGAGCTGCCCTACATCGTCGTCGTCGTCGACGAGATGGCCGACCTGATGATGGTCGCCGGCAAGGACATCGAAGGCGCCGTGCAGCGCCTGGCGCAGATGGCGCGCGCCGCCGGCATCCACATCATCACCGCCACCCAGCGCCCGTCGGTCGACGTCATCACCGGCACGATCAAGGCCAATTTCCCCACCCGCGTCTCGTTCCAGGTGACGAGCAAGATCGACAGCCGCACCATTCTCGGCGAGCAGGGCGCCGAGCAGCTGCTCGGCCAGGGCGACATGCTCTACATGGCCGGCGGCGGCCGCATCAGCCGCGTCCACGGGCCGTTCGTCTCCGATTCCGAAGTCGAGCGGGTCGTCGCCCATCTCAAGGCGCAGGGACAACCCGAATACTTGAGCGCCATCACCGAGGAAGACCCCGACGCGGAGGTCGAGGCGGCGGAGGCCGGCAATCTGTCGACCATGGATTCCGAAGAGGCCGGCGACTACTACGACCGCGCCGTCAACATCGTGCTGCGCGACCGCAAATGCTCGACCAGCTACATCCAGCGGCGCCTGTCGATCGGCTACAACAAGGCCGCCTCGATCGTCGAACGCATGGAGCAGGAAGGCGTCGTCAGCCCGGCCAACCACTCGGGCAAGCGCGAGATCCTGGTCGGCAACGGGGTGGACAGGGCACCGTTCGAAGACGACGAGTGAGGCGGCGACAAGTCCGTTGCACGGGCGGGCGATTTCAGGGGGTTGGGCGCCATTTTGCGCGCGGGGCGCGCCGGGGCGGCAGGGGCGCGAGACGATCGGTCTGCCCGCACGGCTCGCCCTTCTCGAACG
>NZ_JBEKVH010000154.1:0-19767 GCF_049514155.1 Roseiarcus sp.
TCGAAGTCGAAGCCGCCGAACAGCTCTTCGATCCTTTCGACTTTCACGCACAGCTCCGGCCGGCCGAGCTTGCGGCGGGCGAGGAAGCGCGGCCGGCGCGCGAGAATGGTCTTGCCGCGCCGGCGCGGCGCCGACGGCCTGATCGCGACGCGGCCGAGCAGTTGCTGGTCCGGTTCGTCGCGGCCTTCGGCGCGTTCGACCAAAGCCGGCAGGCCGAGCGCGCGCGCCCACAGTCGCCATTCGGCCTGAATCTCGCTGTCGTCGTTGGTCTCGGCGAGCGTGACGCCGAGGTCGGGGTCGACGTGAACGAGGCGAATCTCGTAGGCGAAGCCGTCCTCGCGCGCGTCGACGACGCGCAATGCGACGCCGCGATAGGCGCTGGTCGGCACGGTGACGCGCATGAACACGCCGCCGACGACGCGATCGATTGCGACCTTGTCGCCGTCGAGGCGCACGAAGCGCCGCCGGCCGTCGGCGCGCGGGTCGGGCGCAGCGAAGCGACGGGCCTCGAAGGCGACGGTTTTGGGCGCGGATTGCATCGAGCGCAGAATCCCTCGGCGAAAATCTCGCCAGGGAGAGCATGCCGCGCCGCAGCCGCGAGGGGGCTAACGATCGTAGTTAACTGGCTCTGAAACCTAGCTTTTTCGCTAAGTTCCGCTCGCTTTGGCGAGCGCCGGGTTTCCCCGTTCGCTCGAATTTGAGCGGATCGCTTCTAGGGCGAGCCGGCGGAGCGGGGCGCGTCGTCGCCGCGCGCCCGGCGGCGGGCCGCTTCGCCGGCGCGCCGACCCTTGGCGCAGGCGGCCTGCGCCGCCGCGGCGAAGGGCGCGGCGAACCGCTCCAGCCCTTCCACCGCCGCCACCGCGCGCTCGCCGCGCGTCAGCTCGCGGTCGAGTTCGGCCATGGTCTTGGCGAGATCCGGTTCGGCATCGTCGAGCCAGACGCCGACGACGCGCGTCCAGGCGAGCGCGAGGCCCTGCAGCTTGATCGCGCCGGAAACGCCCTCGGCGTCGATCCCCGCCGAGGCCAGCGCGAAGCGCAGCGAATTGACGATCGAGGCGTTCATCGCCAGCGCCGCGACCGGATCGCGCTTCAGCCAGGCGAAGATCTCGCGCAGGCCCACGCGATAGGGCGCCATCGCGTCGAGGCGGCGCATCAGGGCGTCGAACAGCCGGTCGCGGGCGCCGGCGTCGAGATCGGCGCCGCCGGCCGATAGCGCGGCGCGGTCGATGCGGCGGGCGAAGCCGGCGAGGATCGCGCCCTTGGAGGGAAAGGCGTCGCGGAAGTCGGCGAACGACACTTCCGCCCGGCCGGCGATGTCGGCGATCGAGATGTCCTCGAATCGGCGCTCGGCGGCGAGCGCCAGCAGCGCGTCGACGATCCGGGCGCGCGGATCGCCCTTCGTTTCGGCCTGTTTGTCGGCAGCCATGCGCGCCTCCCACAGCGATCCTATATCTGTAGCCTGTTTCGCCTTATCCGCCAAAAACCGGGCGAATCGATGGAGTCCGCCATGCCGCAGTCCTCACGCAGAATCGCGCTCGTCACCGGCTCGACCGACGGCGTCGGCCGCTTCGTCGCCGAACGGCTCGGCGCCGACGGTTGGGACGTCATCGTCCACGGCCGCGACGCCGAGCGCGGCGCCGACGTCGTCGCCACGATCGCCGCCGTCGGCGGCGGCGCGCGTTTTCTTTCCGCCGACCTCTCGGACCTCGCCGCCGTGCGCAGTCTCGCCGAGCGGGTCGCGCAGGCCGCGCCGCGGCTCGACCTGCTGATCAACAACGCCGGCGTCGGCGCCGGCGGATCGGGCGCGCGGCGGCAGGTCAACGCGGCCGGCCTCGAGCTGCGTTTCGCCGTCAATTACCTAGCCGGCTTCGCGCTGACGATGCGGCTGCTGCCGTTGCTGCGCGCGAGCGCGCCGGCGCGCATCGTCAATGTCGCCTCGGTCGGCCAGCGCGCGATCGATTTCGACGACGTCATGCTCGAGCGCTCCTATTCCGGCGGCCGCGCCTACATGCAGAGCAAGCTCGCGCAGATCCTGTTCACTTTCGATCTCGCCGCGCGGCTCGAGGGGACCGGCGTCACCGTCAACTGCCTGCACCCGGCGACCTATATGGCGACGACGATGGTGCGCGAAGCGGGCGCGACGCCGTTGAGCACGGTCGAGGAGGGCGGACAGGCGATCCTCCAGCTTGCCCAATCGCCCGTTGTCGAGGGTCGCAGCGGCCTCTACTTCAACGGCCTCGCGGAATCGCGCGCCGATGCGCAAGCTTACGATTCCAAAGCGCGGGCGAGACTGTGGGCGCTGAGTTTGCAGCTGGCGGGGCTGAGCGACGAGGGAAATTGAGGCGGAAGGGCGCGGCCATCGGCCGCGCCTACACGCGCGCGGCCGGTAATTGTAGGCGCGGTCGTCGACCGCGCTGGCTGAAATATCCGAGGCGGAGGCAAACCTCCTCTTCGTGAGGAGCGCCGCGTCAACGGCGCGTCTCGAACGACGAGGAGCGTTCGCTCTTGCCTTTTATCCCGCCAATTCCCGCGCCCGGTCGCGCGCCGCCGCGGCGGCCTTGGCGAGCAGCGCCGGATAGCCGTCCGGCGCACGCAGAATCGCCAGCGCCGCGGCGGTGGTGCCGCCGGGCGAGGTGACGTTCTCGCGCAATTTCGCCGCAGTGACGGCGGGCTCGCGATGCAACAGCTCGCCCGCGCCCTCGACCGTCGCGCGCGCGAGCTTCAGCGCCAATTCGGCCGGCAGGCCGAGCTTCACGCCGGCTTCCGCCATCGCCTCGACCAGCGCGAAGACGTAGGCCGGGCCGGAGCCGGAGATCGCCGTCACCGCGTCGATCAGTTCTTCGTCGGCGAGCCAATCGAACTGGCCGACGGCGCTCATCAGGCCTTGCGCCCAATGACGCTGACGCGCGCTCGCCGCCGGGCTGGCGAAGCCGGCGGAAGCGCCGCGCCCGACGGCGGCCGGCGTGTTCGGCATCACCCGCGCCAGGGCGCGCGCGTTCGGCAGGCGCGCCGAAAGATCGGCGATGCGTTTGCCCGCCAGGATCGAAATCACCAGCGTGTCGGGGCCGGCGAGCGGCGCGAGGTCGGACGCCGCCGCTGCAAGCGTCTGCGGCTTGATGGCGAGAAACAGAACCTCGGGCGCCGCGAGCCCGGCGAGCGGCGGATTGACCGCGATGCCGCGTTCCGCCGCCAGCAGCGCGATCGCCGGCGACGGCTTCGGCTCGACGATCGTCACGCGCTGCGGCGCGAGGCCGCCGGCGAGCCAGCCACGCAGCAGCGCCTCGCCCATCTTGCCCGCCCCGACCAGGACGAGCGATTGCGGCCACTCCGACATGACGAACCCTCGCTGTGATTGTTCTTCGCGCCTAACAACACCCCACGCGCGGGCTGCGCAAGGATGAAGGCGTCGCGGCGGCGGGGCGGGCGGCGCCTTGGGCCCGGCTCAAAGCGGACTATTCGCGTGCGCGCTGCGACGCTTCGCCAGAGGAGCGAGCCGAAATCCGCGACCGCGCCGTTGACGAATGTTCCGCGTTCGTTCTATTCTATAAATCAGAAAGCGCAGAGGTTGGCGCCATGCGAACTTCGTTAAAGATGAGGACTTTCCGCCTGCGCGCCGGGGGCGTTGAATGTGACACCGATGGTTTGCGGGTTGGCGGCGCGCAACTCCTCGAGTCGGTTGGCGCGCCCTTAGGCGTCCGCAATTGGCGACCGTTAGCCCAGTCGGAAATCGACCGCGTTCTCAGCCAGGCGTACGCCGCCAGGATTTGCGCCAGCGACAGGCGGCGAGGTTTGGCGGTTGTCGCCGAAGCGCTCAACAAAGGCGAACTGGCGCGCGCACAGATCGCGGCATTGTTGTTGCGCCTACCCGATCCAGATCTAGGCAAGCCCGATCCCAACGCTCGCGGCGAAGAGCTCGCCTGCCTGCGCGAAAGCGGCCTTCTGGCCAAGGACTGGGACGAGGCGAATCACCCGCGTACGGGGACGCCGCCGAATCCGGGGTGGTTCGCGCCGAAAGACGACTCAGGCGCCGCCGAGCCCGAGGACGGCCGTCCGTCTGGCGGGGCCGAAAGCCCTCGGGGCAAGGAGTTCGCCTTTGCCGGCGTATTGATCGACATGCGGTATGACAAAGTCGCGAATATCACGCATTGCACCTATCGGACGCCCTTGCGTGACTTCACCCTCGAAATTGATGGTAATTCGCCATGTGAGTCGACGCATCCTTACCCCTACACGTTCTGACGTCTTGCCGTGTCTATCGGGAAGTCAGCCATGTCCGTTACAATAACGAAGAGCGCCATCGACCTGATTGTGAAGAAACTCAAGGAGCCGGCGACGATCGCCATGCGAAGACAGAATTCGACGGCGACATTGACCTGGGCCAGACGGGTCTACAGCACCGATCGTCTCTCGGGCGAGCGGACGGAACATGGGCCACACTTCTTCTTCTCCTGGAGCGACGCCGATGAACTCAAGGAATTCAACAGCCTGATTTATATGCTGCCCGACGGCGAAAGTCTCGCGCTCGGACCCGGCGACTTCTTCCAGACCGGAACGCATACGATCGACGTGAAGGACGGGCGGCTCGCGCTGGTCGGCGCGCCATAGCCGGCGCGCCCCGCCTTCGCTCGTCTGTCCTCTGCAACCGTCCTGCCTTACCGCAGCGACGCCGTGAAGCTCTGGATCTTGCGGCAGGCTTCCTCGAGGCTCTGCAGCGACGCCGCATAGGAGACGCGGAAGTTCGGGCCCTGGCCGAAGGCCGAGCCCTGCACCGTCGCGACGCCTTCGGTCTCCAGCAGTTCGGTGACGAAGTCCTCGTCGGTCGCGATTCGTTTGCCCGAAGGCGTCTTCCTGCCGATCGCCTCGGCGCAGGAGGGATAGACGTAGAACGCGCCTTCCGGCTTCGGGCACTTCAAATATTGCGCCTGGCCGAGCATGGAGACGACGAGGTCGCGCCGCTCCTCGAACGCCTTGCGGCACTTGGGGATGAAGTCCTGCGGTCCGGTCAGCGCCTCGACCGCCGCCCATTGGGCGATGGTGCAGGCGCCCGAGGTCTGCTGGCCCTGCACCATGTCCATCGCCTTGATCAGCTTGGTCGGGCCGGCGGCGTAGCCGATGCGCCAGCCGGTCATCGCAGCGCCGGCTCGACCTGCGCCGGGGTGGTGAAGGCAAAGTCGCCGTAGACGAGGTGCTCGTACATGTCGTCGGTCAGCACGTAGACGTGGGGATGGCGTAGCAGCACTTCGGTCAGCGCCTTCAATTCGTCGCGCGTGTAGGCGGCGCCCGACGGGTTGGAGGGCGAGTTGAGCACGACCCACTTGGTGCGCGGGGTGATCGCCCGCTCGAGGTCCTCGGGCCGCAGCTTGAAGTTGTTCTCGAGCGTCGTCGCGACGAAGACGGGCTCGCCGTAGTTGATCGCCACCATCTCCGGATAGCTGACCCAATACGGCGCCGGGATGATCACCTCGTCGCCGCGATTCAGCGTGCACAGGAAGGCGTTGTAGAGCACCTGCTTGCCGCCGGTGCTGACGATCGTGTCGGAGACCTTGTAGTCGAGCCCGTTCTCGCGCTTGAACTTGGCCGCGATCGCCTCGCGCAAGGGCGGGATGCCGAGCACCGGCGGATACTTGGTCTCGCCGCGGCGGATGGCGGCGATCGCCGCCTCCTTGACGTTGTCGGGCGTGTCGAAGTCGGGCTCGCCGACCGACAGCGAGATCACCTGCCGGCCTTTCGCCTTGAGGTCGCGCGCCTTCTGCGTCACCGCGATGGTCGCGGAGGGCTTCACGCGGGAGAGGACGTCGGCGAGGAAGGCCATGGCGGAGTTTCCTTAAGTCTCGGGCCGGATTTCGAAAGCGGCGCAACATAAGAGCGTCGGCGCCGCGCGGCAACCGCTTTTGCTGCGTCGGCGGGTCGCGCGCAGGGCCGCCTATAGGCGCGGTCGTCGACCTAAGGGAGTCACACATCTTTGTTGGCCGGCGGCCACATCGGCCCGCCGCCGTTAAGCCGCTTTGCGGCTGCTCCGCCGCGCTCCGCCCGCTTCGCGGTGACGGCGCCGTTCCGATGCGGCGTTGTGCATCCATGGTCTTTGCTGAGCGAAGCCGGCCCGCCGGGCCGGCTTCCCGCAGCAAAGACCATGGAAGCCAAGAGCCTGAGCCGCGCGCAGCGGTCAAGGCTCGCGCGTAAACGCGCGACCCGCGAAAGCGGGCTTGGCCTTGACGGCGAGCACGGATCAGGCACAGCGGACCTCGCAGACAGAGATCGAAGATCTGTGACTCCGTTTGGTCGCCGACCGCGCCAGACGCAAAGCGCCTCGCTTGGCGATGGATGGGCCGAAGCCGACGCGGTCAGCGACCGCGTCTACAAGACGCCTACGGCCTTTGGCCTTCAGCGCGCCGCCTAGGCCGTCAGCCACAGCCCGATGAGGAACGACGCCGAA
This sequence comes from Roseiarcus sp., assembly GCF_049514155.1. GTDB lineage: Bacteria > Pseudomonadota > Alphaproteobacteria > Rhizobiales > Beijerinckiaceae > Roseiarcus. The sequence goes on from NZ_JBEKVH010000154.1 coordinate 6,434, forward strand.
TTGGCGACCAGCGACACCGCGCCGGCGCGCGCGAGCGTCAGCCGCGCCATCCAAGCGATCAGCGCCGCCTCGACGACGACGACCAGCGCCTCGATCGAAAGGATCGCCGGCCAGTAGGGAAAGCGGCCGTAGGACCAGATCGCCAGCGTCCACATCTGCGGGTGGGTGACGGCGGTGGCGACCATCGACGCCAGGCCGGCGTGCAGCGGCCCGCGGTTCGGCCAGCGCGCGAGCGAGACCAGAACGAAGGCGACCGGCCCCTCGATCGCCATCGAGATCAGCAAGGCTTCGGCTTCGCTCATGTCCGGGCTCAGAGAGATGTGAGACTCGCGCTGGCCCTAGGCGCCAGCCCTCCATTGATGGCTTGGAGGCGATTATGCGCGAGAGGAATTCGAACTCAAGGACGGCCTGGAAGGCCGCCGCCGGAGGCGGTGCGTTTCACGCATCCTTGACTTCGAATTCCTCTCGCGCCTCGCTCCGCCAAGCAAACAATGGAGAAATCTGCATTCGTCCGCGCGTCTCATATGATGTGAACCCGGACCGCTCATGGACAGGTCCTGATGACAGGGGCACAATGGGACAAGCTTCCGCGCTTGGTAAGGGGTTCGCGCATGCGTCGACTCGCCGCGATCGGCCTTGCGCTCGCCGCGACGCTTGCGGCCGCGCGCGCCGACATCGCGCCGCCGCCGCTGCAATTCATCGATGTGACCGTCGGCGATCTCACCTTCCTGGTCATCGCCCGCGACTACACGCGGCCCAGCCATCCGACCGCTGAGCTCGTCGGCTGCGTCGACGGCAAGCCGAACTGCGCCCTCGCGCAGGCCAAAGGGCTGATCGGCCGTCGCGTCGTCGGCTTCGACGGCAAGACGTTCGACGCCGACGTCGCCCTGCGCTCGCAGATCGTCGCCGCGTTCCGCGACGAAGCCGCGCCGGCCGCCATTGAAATCGACTTCGAGCCCGAGAATGCGGGCGGCGCGTCCTTGCGCGTCGCCGTCGCGCGGCGGTAAAATACAGCGCCGCGATGGAGGCGCGCCGCTGGCGTCAGGCGGCCCCGAACTTGGGATCGAAGTCTTCGCGACCTGTGGGAGAGGCAGAAATGTTGACGTCCGCGACTGCGCTCGTTTTGTCCGCGATCTCCGCGCCCGCCGTCGGCGACGTCACGCCGGCCTCACTGGCGGTGCGGCCGCCGCTCGTCAGTCTCACGGGCGCGCCCTACGACTGGCGCCTGCAGCAGGGCGGCGGCGCGAAAGGCCTGTCGGTCGCCGACGGCACCGCGCACTGCAACACGGTGATGGCGCAAACCAACAACGGCCAGGATCACGTGCCCGACTGCGGCTTCGACTGATCGCGCCGGCCGCGTCGCGGTCGGCCCCGATGCTGCTCCTGCTGACCAACAGCCTCGATGAAACCGCCGACGTGCTCGTCGGCCTGTGCGCCGAACGCGGCCAATCCGTTTTCCGTTTCAACATCGACCTGTGGGCGCGCTATCGCTTCGCCTGGACGCCGGACGGATTCGCCTTCGCCGATCCGTCCGGCCGCGTCGCGGCGTCGCAGGCGCTCACGGCCTGCCTGTGGCGTCGCCCGTCACTACGCGAAACGGCGGGCTGGGTCGGCGGCGACCCGCAGGCGCGCGAAGCGACCGAAGCCGAGCTGCACGCGCTGATGCGCGAGATCGCCGAATGGGCGCGGGCGCGAGGGCTGCTGCGGCTGATCGAGCCCAACGGCCCGCGGCGGGTCGGCCGGCTGGCGCAGATGCGCGTCGCCGGCGAATTCTTCGCCGTCCCCGAATGGACCATGGGTTGGGGCGTGCGGCTGCCGGCGGGCCGGCGGATGGTCAAGCGCCTCACCACCGAGCCGCTCGGCCCCGAGCGCGACCGCCAGATCTACGTTCAGTCGGTCGACGCCGAGAGCCTGTCGCCAGATTGGCCGTGGCTGACCCAGGCGATCGCGCCGGGAACGCGCGACGCGACCGCGCTCTATGTCGCCGGGCGGATCTTCGCCTTCGAGATGGAGCAAACCCGCGCCGAGCTCGGCGTCGAGGACTGGCGCACGCGCGTCGGCGCCCATGCCGACGCCTGGCGGGTTTGGGCGACGCCGCCCGGCTTCGCCGCGCGGGTCGAGGCCACCATGCGCCGCCTCGGCCTGCGGTACGGCCGGCTCGATTTCTTGAGCGGCGACGGCGAGCCGACCTTTCTCGAAGTCAATCCCAACGGCCAGTTCGGCTGGCTCGACGATCCCGCCGGCTGGCCGCTGCATCGCGCCGTGCTCGACGCGGCGCTCGATCCCGCTTCGGCCCTTCAAAACGAAGCGATCCGCGAGGCGAACGCGCCGCCGCCAGCGGAATCGTCGGTTTCGACAGGAGGATGAAATGCGCCTGAGAATTCTCGCCGCCGCCTTCGCCGCGCCGCTGATCGTTTCGATCGCCTGGGCCGACATCGCGCCGACGCCCGACCGCGGGCCGCCGCTCGGCGACGCCGGCGGCCTCTCCTTCAGGATTCAGTCGGTCCAGGTCGAATTCGGCCCGGCCAACGGCCCGCACTACCAGAAGACCGAGCAGGTCGTCGTGCTGACCGATTGCGCCGCGGGAACGCCGAACTGCGCATTGGCGAAGCAGAAGGCCCTCGTCGGCATGGAAGTTTCGGCGGTCGACGGCGCCGAGCTGAGGCCGGAAAAGGGGATGGTCGCGCAGATCCTCGCCGCCTTCGCCGATTCCAAGGCGCCAGCGACGATCGCCCTGACCCTCTACGCTCGCGCCGCCGACAGCAAGCCGGTTGACGTCAAGTTCGCGCGGCGGTGAGCGGGGTCGGCGGTCGCTCGCCGGCGCCCATCGCATCGTTGGCGGCGATCGCTTGGCGCCGCAGGCGGGCCGCGCTGTCGAGGCGCTGGTCGCCTCAGTCGGCGGACGATAAAAGGAAATTGACGGGCGTGTCACCGTAATCGCGTAATCGGGCGTGTCACCGTAATCCTGCGTGACTTGGTATAATTGCGCCGTGGGCGAGGCGACGACGGCTTTCGGAGAGGCATTTTTTCGCGATGGGCACTGCTGCGCCGCTTCGGGTTCGTGATGTTCTACTGCTGGGTTGCGCCATTGCTTGCTGGGGCGCGAATTGGACGGTGATGAAGCTGGCGCTCGGGCACTCCACGCCGCTGTGGATCGCCGCGCTGCGCTTTACACTCGGAGCGGCGGCGATGTTCGCCGTCCTAGCGGCGCGCGGGGGTGTGCGGTTGCCGCCTCGGAATGATCTTCCGATCGTCGTCAGCGTCGGCTTGCTGCACATGCTGGCCAACGCCACGCTAGTCATATTTGCACTGCGTTTTGTTCCGCCCGGGCGCTCCTCGGTGCTCAGCTACACGACGCCGCTCTGGGTCGTTCCATTAGCCATGCTTCTGGGCGAGCGTCCAACGGCGCGCGCCTTGGGCGGAACATTTCTCGGACTGGCCGGCATGGCGCTTCTCTTCAGCCCGACCTCGCTCGACTGGAGCGACCGGCAAATGGTGCTCGGCCAGATTTTGCTGATGCTGGCGGCGATCGCCTGGTCGATCTGCATTGTCCACATCCGTGGCCATCGCTGGCAGGCGAGTCCGCTCGAACTCGCTCCCTGGCAGATGCTGCTCGCGGCGGCGCCGTTGGTGATCGCGGCCTTAGCGGTCGACGGTCCGGCGCCAGGCGATTTCGGTCCCGCGTTCTGGATGACCACGCTCTACACTGGCGTTCTCGCCACAGCCTTCGCCTACTGGGCGGTCGTGGAAGCCAACCGTCGTCTCTCGGCGATCACCGCCTCCAACGCATTGCTCGCTGTGCCCATTGTGGGGCTCACTGTTTCGGCCTGCGTCACCGGGGAGAAGATGGATTTCTGGCTCATTGTCGGAATGCTGATGATGCTCGCCGGCATCGCCATCGTCGCCTCCGCAAGACGGCGACAGCGCAGCGGCGCAGCGATTGCGGGCCAAACTGGTGTGCTGCGCCCCTAAGGTGAGACAGGCGATTTGAGTGGGATTACGGGATTACGGATTACGGTGACACGCCCGTTGTTTCCTTTTAGATTGTCGAACTTCGCCCTGCGGCGCCGGCCACCGCGCCGGCGCCGGTCGAGGCTGCGGCGCCCGTCGCCGCCCGGTCGCGCGACTCGCGTAAGGTCGTGGGGCGGCAATCGGGAATTCGCATCCTGTCCTCGTCAAGCCTCGTCATTGCGGCTCCGACAAAGTCTTCGCGAATTGCCGAACCCGGCCTATCATGAATCTCAGGTCGCCGAGGCGCCTCCGCTCGAAGCGGCGGCGGTCACGCGGCAGGACATTTTCGCTGAGGCCCATTTGTCAACCCGTGGCGCCGCAAGCCTTTGAAATCGCCCGCGGCCCTGTCAAGGAAAGCCCGCAAGCCTTTGAAATCGCCCGCGGCCCTGTCAAGGAAAGCCTTGACGAAGCTTGACAAAACTTGACGCCGCTTGACAAAACTTGACGAAATTTGACGGGTCAAGGCGCGAGACTTGACGGCGCCGAGCGATCGCCGCCGCCTGGACGCCCGGATCAACTCCGGGACGGGCGTGACGAGCAGGAGGCGCAGAGCCATAGCGCCGCCGCCCTAGCCATTCGGCTCGCCAGCGCCTAAGTAGGAGGCTGCGGAGCTGGGGGGTTTGTCAGGACCATATTCCTCGGGGCCGTACGATCCCAATGGGAGCTGTCCCTATCCTCGCCCGTGGGCTTGGACACACGGCGCCCACCTACTTACGTAGGCGCCCGGGATCTCCGTCCAACGGCCTTCTCGGCCCCGCGCTTCTCTTTCCGGGATCGGCAATTCGATCGCGACCATGCCTCTTGCCGCAGCCGATCCCAAGTCCGGCGATCTCAAGTCCGGCGATCCCAAGTCGGCATTGCGCCGTCAGGCGCTCGCTCGCCGCCGCGATGTCGATCCGGCGACGCGCGCCGCGCTGAGCGGGCGGCTCGCCGCCGTCGGCCTCGAATGGGCGCGGCGCTGGCGGCCGCGAATCGTCGCCGCCTTCTCGCCGATCCGCGACGAGCCCGATTGCCGGCCGCTCATCGCCGCCTTGCAGGCGCATGGCTTCGCCACCGCGCTGCCGGTCGCGAGCGGCCGCTCGGCGCCGCTCGCCTTCCGCCTGTGGCGGGCGGGCGAACCGCTCTTGCGCGGCGCGTTGGGCGCGCCCGAGCCCGGCGCGGCGGCCCCGCTGGTCGAACCGGATCTGCTGTTCGTGCCGCTCGCCGCCTTCGACCGGCGCGGCCATCGCATCGGCTACGGCGCCGGCTTTTACGACCACGCGCTGAGGCGACTGCGCGCGAGCGGGCCGATCCGCGCCGTCGGCGTCGCCTATTCGGTCTCGGAGATCGCCGCCGCCCCTGACGAGCCGCACGACCAACGGCTCGATTTCATCCTCACCGAGCGCGAGTGGATCGACGCCAGAGGCCGCGGCTGATGCGGCTGCTGTTCATCGGCGACATCGTCGGCCGCGCCGGACGCACGGCGCTGATTCACCGCCTGCCGGCTTTACGCGCGCGCTGGCGGCTCGATTTCGTCGTCGTCAACGGCGAGAACGCCGCCGGCGGCTTCGGCATCACCGAGACGATCTGCGAGGAGTGCCTCGCCGCCGGCGTCGACGCGATCACGCTCGGCAACCACGCCTTCGATCAGCGCGAGGCCCTGGTGTTCATCGAGCGCCAGCCGCGGCTGATTCGCCCCGCCAACTACCCCGCCGGCACGCCCGGGCGCGGCGCCAACGTCTTCGAGACCGCGGCCGGCGCGCGGGTGCTGGTGATCAACCTGCTCGGCCGCGTGTTCATGGACGCGCTCGACGATCCGTTCCAACGCATCGAGCAGGAGCTTTCCGCCTGCCCGCTCGGGATCGGCTGCGACGCGAGCGTCGTCGATTTCCATGCCGAGGCGACGAGCGAGAAACAGGCGTTCGGCCTTTTCGTCGACGGTCGCGTCAGCCTGGTCGTCGGCACCCACACGCATGTGCCGAGCGCCGACGCGCGCATCCTCTCCGGCGGCTCGGGCTTCATCACCGAAGTCGGCATGACCGGCGACTACGATTCGGTGATCGGCATGGACAAGGAGGAGCCGCTGCGCCGCTTCACCCGCCGCATTCCCTCGAGCCGCTTCGAGCCGGCCGGCGGCGAGGCGACGCTGTGCGGCGTCGCGGTCGAGACCGGCGCCGACGGGCTCGCGCGCCGCATCGCGCCGTTGCGCCTCGGCGGCGCGCTTTGCCCCGCCGAACCGGATTTCTGGAACGATTGAGGAGCCGAACGTGTCCGCCGCCGCCACCCTGGTTTTCGATCTCGACGGCACGCTCGCCGACACCGCCCCCGACCTGATGGGGGCGCTGAACTTCGTGCTGACGCGCGAGGGCGTCGCGCCGCTGCCGGTCGCCGCGGCGCGCCGCCTGCTCGGCGCCGGCGGCCGCGCGCTGATCCAGCGCGGCTTTGCCGAGGCCGGCCGCGCGATCGACGCGGCGACGCTCGAGCGCCTGTTCGTCGATTTTCTCGCCCACTACAACGCCCATATCGCCGATGGGACCACGCTCTATCCTGGCGTCGTCGCCGGCCTCGATCGCTGCGCCGCCGCCGGTTGGCGCCTGGCGGTGTGCACCAACAAGATGGAGAAATCGTCGAAGCTGCTGCTCGGCAAGCTCGGCGTCCTCGACCGCTTCGCCTTCGTCTGCGGCCAAGACACGTTCGGAATCGGCAAGCCCGACCCGAGGCCGTTCGTCGAGACGGTCCGCGCCGCCGGCGGCGCGGTCGAGCGCGCCGTGATGGTCGGCGATTCGAAGACCGACGTCGCGATCGCGCGCGCCGCCGGCGCGCCGGTGATCTGCGTCGACTATGGCTACACCGACGTTCCGGTCGCCGAGCTCGGCCCCGATCGCGTCGTGTCGCATTTCGACGCGGTGTTCGACGCCGCCGCCGCGCTGCTCGACACGGCGCCGGAAGCGCGCCGCGCCTTGACTCGCCCGCTTGGGCGGCCGTAAACGGAGCGCCCGCGGCTCAAGGGCGATTAGCTCAGTGGTAGAGCACTCCCTTCACACGGGAGGGGTCACAGGTTCAAACCCTGTATCGCCCACCATCCCGGCCGCCGGGGTTCGCACTGTGGCGCAGCGGCAACGCTGCGGACGTATTTTTGCCGCGGCGGCGCAAATTCGGCGGCGAATGATTGCGCGATTGGCGTGGTTCTAGGATTGTCTTACGCTGCGCGAGTCGCTGTTGCGGCTTCGATCGGCGGACCGCGCTTCTGACGACGGGGGACGTACATGCGCCGTTCTGCATTGTTTCTCGCCGGCCTGGCCGCCGGATGGGCGCTGACGGCGGCCTCGGTCGCTTTGGCGATTCCGGCTTCGCCGACGCCCAACTTCCAGGCCGATTCGCGGCCGCTCGCTTCGCCGGTTCCGCGCCAGACCGTGAACTACGACGGTCCCTACGCGCCCGGCACCATCATCATCTCGACCCGGGAGCGGCGGCTCTATTTCGTCCTGTCGGATCATCAGGCGTTGAAATATGGCGTCGGCGTCGGGCGCCCCGGCTTCACCTGGTCGGGCGTCACCTTCGTCGCCAACAAGCGCGAGTGGCCGGATTGGACGCCGCCGGCGCCGATGCTGCTGCGCCGGCCTGATCTGCCGCGCCACATGGCTGGCGGCATCGAAAACCCGCTCGGAGCTCGCGCATTGTATCTCGGCTACTCGGAGTACCGCATCCACGGCTCCAATGAGCCCGACACGATTGGGCAAGCGGTGTCGTCCGGCTGCATCCGCATGACCAACGACGACGTCACCGACCTCTACGGCCGCGCCAGCGTCGGCGCCAAGGTGATCGTCGAGCAATAAGGGTCCGCGCGCGCGCCGCCGGCGCGCCTCGCCTTTCTTTCGCTGCTGTAGGCGGCTATCGTTGCGCCATGAACGCGCACGTCCCGACGGCCGCGCCGGCGCTGGTCGATCCTTTCGGCCGGGCGATCAGTTACGTGCGCGTTTCGGTCACCGACCGCTGCGACTTCCGCTGCGTCTATTGCATGTCGGAAGACATGACCTTCCTGCCCAAGCCGGATGTGCTGTCGCTCGAGGAGCTCGACCGGCTGTGCGCGGCCTTCGTGCGGATGGGGACGCGCAAGCTGCGCGTCACCGGCGGCGAGCCCCTGGTCCGGCGCGGGATCATGACCTTGTTCCGCGCGCTTTCCCGTCATCTCGACAGCGGCGCGCTCGACGAGCTGACGCTGACCACCAACGGCTCGCAGCTCGCCCGCTTTGCTTCTGAGCTCGCCGATTGCGGCGTGCGGCGGATCAACGTCTCGCTCGACACGCTCGATCCCGACAAGTTCCGCGCCGTGACGCGCTGGGGCGACTTCGACAAGGTGATGGCGGGGATCGACGCGGCGCAAGCCGCCGGCCTGAAGGTCAAGATCAACGCGGTGGCGCTCAAGGGCTTCAACGACGGCGAGGCGCCCGACCTCGTCGCCTGGGCGCACGGCCGCGGCTTCGACCTCACCTTCATCGAAGTCATGCCGCTCGGCGCGGTCGAGCGCGACCGCTTCGATCAATTCCTGCCGCTGACCGACTTGCGCGCGGCGCTCGAGCGGCGCTTCACGTTGACGGCGTCGGCGCATGCGAGCGGCGGCCCGGCGCGCTATGACGACGTCGCCGAGACCGGCGGCCGGCTCGGCTTCATCACGCCGCTGACCCACAATTTCTGCGAAAGCTGCAATCGCGTCCGCGTCACCTGCGTCGGTCGGCTCTATCTCTGCCTCGGCCGCGAGGATTCCGCCGACTTGCGCGCCCCGCTGCGCCGCTCGGAGAGCGACGAAGCGCTCGAGGCGGCGATCCGCGCCGCGATCCAGCGCAAGCCCAAGGGCCACGACTTCGTCGTCGCCCGCGCCGGCAGCCACGCTTCGACCGACCGGCACATGAGCGCGACTGGCGGCTGAAGGCTGGCGAGGCGCGCCGGGCTGCTCTATATGAATGACGGGAAGACGGGGCCTTGACCCCCGTTGTGGAAAGGTCCGAGTCATGGCGAACGTCCAAGAGCGCATCCAGAAGCTGATTTCCGAGAACCCCGTCGTGCTGTTCATGAAGGGCACGCCCGAGTCTCCGCAGTGCGGGTTCTCCGGCCAGGTGGTGCAGATTCTCGACCATCTCGGCGCGCCAGTGGTCGGCGTGAACGTGCTCGAAGACGCCGAGATCCGCCAGGGAATCAAAGAGTTCGCCAATTGGCCGACGATCCCGCAGCTTTACGTCAAGGGTGAGTTCGTCGGCGGCTGCGACATTGCGCGCGAGATGTTCCAGTCGGGCGAGTTGCAGGCGATGCTGACCGAGGCCGGCGTCGCGATCAAGCAGCCCGCCAAGGCCTGAAGCCGGGCGTTTCCGCTCGCTTAGCCACCCGCCAAGGCGTTACGCCGCCCGCCGGCGCCGGGCGGCGATGACGCGCGCGTTCATGGTTGGCAACGATTTTTGAATGAGCCGGGTCGGATAATCGGCTATGGGAGCAATCCGCAAGTCGACCCGGGGGTTTGGCCATGGCGCGCAGGTATTTCGGCACCGACGGCATTCGCGGCCGCGCCAACGCCAAGATCACCGCCGATCTGGCGATGAAGGTCGGTCAGGCGGCGGGCCTGCTGTTCCAGCGCGGCGACTATCGCCACCGCGTCGTCATCGGCAAGGACACCCGCCTCTCCGGCTACATGATCGAATACGCGATGGTCGCCGGCTTCACCTCGGTCGGCATGGACGTGCTGCTGCTCGGCCCGACGCCGACGCCGGCGGTGGCGATGCTGACCCGGTCGATGCGCTGCGATCTCGGCGTGATGATCTCGGCCTCCCACAATCTTTACGAGGACAACGGCATCAAGCTGTTCGGGCCCGACGGGTTCAAGCTGTCGGACGAGATCGAGGCGAACATCGAAGCGCTGATCGACGATGATCTCGCCGGCCGGCTCGCCAAATCGCCCGAGCTCGGCCGCGCCAAGCGCATCGACGACGTCGCCGCGCGCTACATCGAATACGCCAAGCGGACGCTGCCGCGCGACGTCTCGTTCGACGGCCTGCGGGTGGTGGTCGATTGCGCCAACGGCGCCGCCTACAAGGTCGCGCCGGAGGCGCTGTGGGAGCTCGGCGCGGAAGTGATCAAGATCGGCGTCGAGCCGGACGGCCTCAACATCAACCACGAAGTCGGCTCGACTGCGCCCGAGGCGCTGGCGCAGAAGGTCAGGGAGATGCGCGCCGACGTCGGCGTCGCGCTCGACGGCGACGCCGACCGCATGATCATCGTCGACGAAAAGGGCCATGTCGTCGACGGCGACCAGATCCTCGCCGTCGTCGCCGAGAGCTGGCAGGCCGACGGCCGCCTCGCCAAGCCCGGCATCGTCGCCACCGTGATGTCGAATCTCGGCCTCGAGCGCCGGCTCGCTGAGCGCGGCCTCGTGCTCGAGCGCACCGCCGTCGGCGATCGCTATGTGCTCGAGCGCATGGTCGAGAAGGGTTTCAACGTCGGCGGCGAGCAGTCGGGCCACATCATCCTGACCGACCATTCGACCACCGGCGACGGCCTGATCGCCGCGATGCAGGTGCTGGCGGTCGTCCACAAGCAGGGCCGGCCGGTCAGCGAAGTGTGCCGGCGCTTCGAGCCGCTGCCGCAGGTGCTGCGCAACGTCCGATTCAAGAGCGGCCGGCCGCTCGAGGACGAATCGGTGCTGAAGACGATCGCCGCCGCGACGGCGAAGCTCGGCGATCACGGCCGCCTGGTCGTGCGCCCGTCCGGCACCGAGCCGGTGATCCGGGTGATGGCCGAGGCCGACGATCGCGCTTTGGTCGACGCCCTGGTCGACGACGTCTGCGCCGCGGTCGCCAAGGCGGCGGCCTAAAGGCGCGGCAGCGGACCTATAAGCAAGGCGCCGGCGCCCGCATTCCGAGCTTTCAAATCAGACGAATCGCCTTATTCTCGTTCGGGTCGTCAACTACAAGAAAGGAGGTGATCCAGTGTCTCATTGTCAATCGCCATGCGAGTCTGGCGGGGCCTGGAACATTGTCCGTGCGCAGGTTTACCGCGCATCGTAGACGCTAGGCGTTCCTGAACCCTCGAGCGATCTCTGCGTGGTCGCGACAATGGAAGAGCCGCTCCCTGCGAAGGGGGCGGCTCTTCTCGTTGGCGTGATCTGCGGCCGAAGGCGAGCCGCCGGCCCTCGTCACGCTCGCCTTCGCAACCGCCTGGCTTGCCTGGAGCTGAGAGCGCTTGACGAAATCTCGACGGCGCGGCGTGGTGCTTGAAGCGCAAGGAGCGCCCCTCGTGACTTCGTTCATCCGCCGCATTCTCGCCTTCGCGGCGCTCGCCGTCCTCGCGCTCGCCGGCGCGGCCTCGGCCGCCGAACGGCGCGTGGTCGTCGCCGATCCGGCGCCGCCGCCCGCCGCTGGCCCGCTGACCGGCTACCTGACCACGCCCGCCGGCGCAGGCCCGTTCCCGGCGATCGCGCTCATCCACTCCTGCCTCGGCCTGCCTGACAACCGCGCCGCTTTCGCCGCGACGCTGGCGAGCTGGGGCTATGTCGCGCTGTTCGTCGACGAGTTCGCGCCGCGCGGCCTCGCCGAGACCTGTTCGGTCGATTTTCCCGTCGGCCCGGCCGACGCGGCGGCGGCGTTGGCTTTCCTCGCCCGTCAGCCGTTCGTCGACGGGAGGCGCCTCGCCGTGATCGGCTTCTCTCAGGGCGGCGACGTCGCGCTCACGCTCGCCGCGTCGCCGCCGCGTGGGTTGCGCCTGCGCGCCGCCGCCGCCTATTACCCGCCCTGCGCCAACCGCCAGGGCGAGGCGCTCGCGGTTCCGACCCTCGTCGTCGTCGGCGCGGCCGATTCGGTGACGCCGGCCGCGGATTGTCGCACCTTCGTCGCTGCCCAGCCGCCGAGCGTGGCTAGGCTGGTCGTTCTGCCCGGCGCCGGTCATCTGTTCGACGATCCCGCCTCCGCCGGCGGCCGGGTCGTTCTGGGCATGCATTTCGCCTACGACGGCGCCGCGGCGGCGCGCGCCGAAGGCGAATTGCGCCGATTTCTGGCGAAGACATTGTCGCGGGCGGGCGAGGGCGATTGACGCCGGCGCGCGGCTGGGCGAGACCTTCACCGCGCCGCGTGCGTCACGCGTGCGCGTTTCAATCGTCTTTTCGCCGCCGATTCGGCCGACCGGTCCTCTCGACTGCGGCCCGAGGACGCGACGCTGCGGAGGTCGGCATGCTGAGACGCGAATTTCTCATCGGCGCGGCGGCGTCGCTGGTGACGCCGGCGCTCGCCGATCCGCCGAGCCCGTTCCAGCCCGACTTGTGGCCGCCGATGAATTCGCGCGGCGACTTCATCGCCTGGATGCAGGCCCATCGCGGCGAAGACCCGGTCATCCTCGGTCGCCGCTGGGACCGCTATCTCGAAGTGCTCAAGTTCAACGACCTGTGGACGCCGGCCGACAAGCGCGCGTTCCTGTTCACGCCGCGCGAGGAATTCGTCCTGCCGGCGGACCGCGACCAGGCCTATGTCGGCCATTATCTCGACATCGGCTTCGGCGTGACGATCACCCCGCCCGGCACGATGGGGCGGATGACCAGCGCGCTCGACCTCAAGCCGGGCGAGCGGGTGCTCGAGGTCGGCACCGGCTCCGGCTACCAGTCGGCGTTGTTGACCTACCTGACCAGCGCGGTGTGGACGATCGAGATCATTCCCGAACTGGCCGCGCGCACGCGCGGCGTTTACGACCGGCTGATCGGCCGCGGCTATCGCGAATTCGCCAGCATCCAGACCAGCCAGGGCGACGGCTACTACGGCCTGCCGATGGCCTCGCCGTTCGACAAGATCATCGTCACCTGCGGCATCGACCATATCCCGCCGCCGCTGCTGCAGCAGCTCAAGCCGGGCGGGACGATGGTCATTCCGGTCGGGCCGCCCGGCGCGCAGCGCATCCTCAAGGCGGTCAAGCAGGTCGGCCCCGACGGCGAGATGAAGGTCGTCCGTTCGGACATCTTCGGCGGCGCGATCATTCCGTTCGTGCCGCTGAGCGGCGGACACCAGCCGGAGTGAAGACGCGCCCCGGAGGTCCGGGGCGCCGAAATCAGAACTCCTGCCAGTTGTCGTCCGCGCCGCCGCTTGCGGCGGCCTGCGTCGCCGGCGCGTTAACGGCGGCCTTGACCGCCGCCCGGCGGATCGGCTCGGGCCTGGCGCGCGTCGGCGTCGCGGGCGCGGCCGTCTTCGTCGCCTCGCGGAAGGCGTGCGGCGCCGCCTTCTTCAGTTCCGCGCGCAGCGGGTCGTCCTTGGTCTGGCGGATCTGGTAACGCGCCACCAGTTTCCCGAGTTCTTCGCTTTCGCCGGCCAGCCCATGGG
>NZ_JBEKVH010000155.1:0-17747 GCF_049514155.1 Roseiarcus sp.
GCTTGTTGTGACATGAAGCCTCCTAAAGGCTCATGTCACTCAAATCGTGTGTCTCGCGTTAGGGGCGCAGCACACTCCGGATGCCCCATTTCAGCGAGTGCAGTGGGGTCGAGGATGAGTTGAACGGCTGTCATATGACGCTCGCCGTCCGCCGCATTCTGCCAGTCGATATATCCGTCATACTCGCCTTTTGGGACAGGTGCCGATATCTTCGACAAGATAACGTTGTCCGTCACGACGCGCACTCGGACCTGTTCGAGCCGTTCACTCATGGGCCACGTGCTCCATCGACCGTTTCGTTGACGATAACCATTCCTGTGTGGCGCTTTGTTGGCGACAATCGCGACGTCGCGAGGGAGCAGAATCCATGGTGATCGTGTTTCTAATTATGCACTTCGCGCCCTCGATCTATTGGGGAGCGACACACAGCACAATCGTAGCACCGCTGCTTTGGTCATTCGTCGGGGCGGCATACTCGGCAACCGCAAAATGGCGCGCTCGAGACACAGACCTCATGAGCGCGCACTCATTCGTAACGGGTAAAGGCACGTCGATCGTGTTGGGTGCTGCTCTTACCGGCTTGTTATTTTCCGGAGCCTTGAACGTTGTTGGATATTTCATCGGAAAAGCCGTCGTTTTGAGCACCGACACGCTTAGGATTGTTGAGACCGTAGTGTTTGGCTATCTGGTCGCCGGCTTGCATAAGGTGTTGTGCGATCTACGGCGACCGCCAATCAGTCAGCCCGCCTATATTCGCGCAGGCTCAACCTCGATAGCGTCTATAACATTTGGCGTGCTCGGATGGCTTCCCGTTTCGTTTTTCAACTTGCGTTGGGCGAGAGGCAGCACATTCTGGGACACGGTATTTTCTTGGATGACGTTCATCGCCGTGACATGCGCGCTTTTGTTGATTTAGCCGCCGGGAAATTATGCCAAGCCTCCTTGAGGTGCAGAAATCAAGACATTCGGAACAGCGTTTTTCGCCTGAAAATCTGGTACTTTTGAGAGATCGACGACGGCGCGGCGCGGGTACGAAAAACCGCGAGGCCGGGTCGCGTTTGGCGGAATGGAGCTTAATTGAAGGCGCGACTGTCGTTCGGGCGATATAATGACTCCCGCTATGACCGAAGAAGAACTAAAATTGCCGGTGCGGTCTCTACTGGTTTTCGTGGACGAGACAGGCAACGAGGATTTGAGCGATCCAAAAAACCCGACCTTTGGCCGGGGCGGATGCGGCTGCCTCTATCCCGCATACAGAGACCTAATCAAAAAGCCGTGGCGCAAGCTGAAACGCGAAAGGCTCGGGGGCGCAATGAAGCCGTTTCATGCGGCCGACTTCGAGCAAACCAAACCGACGATGCGGCAGATAGGCGGCATCAACAGTTTTATCGCGCGGCCATTCTGGCGCTTCGCTGTAATGCTCGATTCACGAACAGAATTATCGGACGGCGTTGATGCACATAAGACGGTATCGCTTGTTACGAGTGCCTATGTGTCGCGCATAGTGGCCAAGAGCGACGTTGATGTTGTGGCGCTTATATTTGAGGGGTCAGAGCGCGGCGAAACGTTGGTTAAACGTGATTTTGTACTCGCGGCAATGGACTTGAAAAATATGCGTGGTCAGCGCGTCGCGGTCGATGGCTCTTTTATGCGAAAGGACGCGATGGAGCCGGGGTTAGAGGTTGCCGACCTTATTGCCCATACAGCAGGGCGACAACGCCGCCATGAGTTGAGAGGGAAAGCCGGGCATGTTCCAGACTTTCAGCAAACCTACTGGCATAGCCCGATCCCCCCTGAGTTTATGGCGATCAGCAGTATGCAGGTTGCCGAGGCTGTTAAGGCGGGTGAAGCGGTGCCGCGTAGAGACGATAAATAGCCGATCCGCCCCACGGGGGTAGCCGCTCGGCTGCAAAAATCAAGAATTTTGAGACAAGCGATTTTCGTTGAAATGGCGGGAGTTTTGAGAGATTGGCGCGCGCGGCGGAAAGAGCCGTCAACCTGAACCCTCGCGCGGGAACGGGCGGCGGCCTTCACCGGCTGAATTATCGGGAGGCGGAACGCAAGCCCGATGCGGCCGACGCTACCCCATCATGGTTACGCATGTTAATATTTGCCGCCGTGAAGGTCCTAAGGGAAGCGCGCCGGGGGGCAAGCATGAAGTCACTACTAATTAGCCTCACAAGTATTATGGTTGTTTGTGCTTCGCCGGTTTGCGCCACTAGCTGCAATGAATTGCGCTTAGCGCTTGGTACCATTGATAAGAAGATAGATTTTGTAAATGAATTGATAAATGAAGACGCCTTCGGCTCTGAACAAGCTAGCCGTGACCTCGAATTGGGCAAAAGAGCCATTAGAGAATATATAGATGTTGCAAGTATATTTCTATCGAGGAAGTGCACTGATAACGGTCGCGTAGCCTCCAGCGTTCATATCTTCACGACAATGCTCAACGCTATGCATTAGGGAGCGGTAGCGACACGGTCCGCATCCCGCCCATTCCGGCTCTCGCCGACGTGCAGAAATCAAGATATTTGCAACACGCAGTGACGATAAGAAGATCAAGCGGTTACCGCGTGCATAAATCTGTTGCGAATGTCTCCCGTCCACCCTTTCCGGAAGATCGAGTTGACTGATGGGGCCAAGAAAACGGATTACGGTAGCAGCTTACTCAACCCCTCCATGGGCCGGCGTCGGCTGGCGAGCGAGGCGCGCGCCGCGCGGCGAGGCGGCGGAAAATTGTCGCGCAAGCCGCTGAAAACAAACCGTCGCGCCCGAAAACGGCGCCGCCCTCGGTCGGTTCGGCCATCGTCTCCGCCGCCGCGCTGCGCCGCTCTCGGCCCAACGCGCCGCGAAGCGAATCATGCGGGGCCCGCGAGTGTCCCCCCGCCGCCCTTCCGCGGCATCCCCGCTTGAGGCGCCCAAGCGCCGGCCTTTGACGGCCAGCGTGACCGCGCGCAAAATGGCGCCCAAGCCGCTGATAACGCTCGTTCGCGAAACGGACCTGTCGCCCGCAGCGCGAACCCGGAGACCAGCCCTGCCCTCGCGCCTCGCCCGCCTCGTTCTCGCCGCCGCCCTCGCGCTCTCCGCCAGCGCCGCTGCGCGCGCCGACGACGACGCGGCCGCCTGCCTGTGGCGCCCGCCGGCGCCCGAGCGCCTCGCTCACGCCGACGCGGTCGCCGACTATCGTTCGACCCTTCAGGCCTGCCATGCGTCGGACGGACGGCAGGCAGTGGCGATCCGCTCGATGAGCGTCGGCGCCGAGCCGCTGCTGCTGCTGGCCGATTCCGACCAGCTGACGACCCGCATCGAGCGCGCCGCCTGCTGGACCTGCGCGGACACGGACGAAGCGTCGCTCGCCTCGACCCGCATGATGCGGGCGATCGAAGAGTCCGCCGAGGCGCCCGGCCTCATCCATCGCGGTTTCCTGCGCAACGCCGGCCTCGTCCACGGCGACGCGCCGGGCGCCTTCGTCACCGGCGACCTCTGTCCAAGTTTGAAGCCGCTCGAGCGCGGTTTCCTCGAACAGCTCGCCGCGCAAGGGCCGCATACGCCGGTGGCGCTGTCGATCTCCGGGCTGTGGCTCATCCACCACTTCGCCGACTATCGCTGGCTCGTCGACCAGCAGGTCAGCGGCGCGCTCGACATCCTGTGGGTCAACCACACCTACCATCACCCCTACGCGCGCGGGGCGCCCGACGCCCGCAACTTCCTGCTCGAGCCCGGCGTCGACGCCGACGCGGAGATCCTTCAGGTCGAGCGGCTGCTGGTCGCCAACGGCCAGACGCCGTCGCTGTTCTTCCGCTTCCCCGGCCTCGTCTCGAGCGCGCCGCTGATGCAGGCGGTGCGCCGCCATCATTTGATCTCGCTCGGCGCCGACGCCTGGCTGGCGCTCGACCAGCGCCCCAACGCCGGCTCGATCGTGCTCGTCCATCCCAACGGCAACGAGCCGCTCGGCATCAAGCTGTTCGAGCGCGACCTCGCCCGTGACACGCTGCCGCGCCCGTTCGAGCCGCTGACCGCCGCGCCGGACTGACCCAGCCTAGCTTAGACTGATATGCGTTCGGGCGAACGAAGTCGGGAGGGAAAGCCATGGTGGTGCGCGAATGGCGTGGCCGCGCCGAGCCAGAACGGGCGGACGCTTATCCGAAGCATTTCCGGGAAAGCGTCGTTCCGGGGTTGCGAGGCCTTGCCGGCTTCGTCGGCGCCCAACTGTGCTGCCGTCAGATCGACGGCAAGTTGGAGTTCCTCGTCCTCACCCGTTGGCGGTCGCTCGAGGCGATTCGAGCATTCGCCGGCCCGTCGCCGGAACGCGCCGTCGTGGAACCCGGCGCAGTCGCCGCGCTGATCGACTTCGACGCGACCGTCCGCCATTACGAGGTGATTGAAGACGTCGCCAGCGCCGCGCCCGCCGTCTAAGCGTTTCGCACCGCCGAGAGGGCTGGCGGAACTACCCTCGCCCTACGTAAGGCATCTTGGTCGCCATCAGCGTCATCGACAGGACGTTGGACGACAGCGGCAGGCTCGCCATGTGGACGATCGCCGCGCCGACCTCGGCGGCGTCGATGCGCGGTTCGACGGCGATGCGGCCGTCGGCCTGCAGCGCGCCCTCGCCCATCGGCTTGGTCATCTCGGTCTCGGCGTTGCCGACGTCGATCTGGCCGCAGGCGATGTCGAAGGCGCGGCCGTCGAGCGCAATCGACTTGGTCAGACCCAAGATCGCGTGCTTGGTCGCAGTGTAGGGCGCGCTCATCGGCCGCGGCGCATGGGCCGAGATCGAGCCGTTGTTGATGATGCGGCCGCCCTGCGGCCGCTGCCGCTTCATCAGCCCATAGGCCCCCTGGGCGCAAAGGAACGCGCCGTTGAGGTTCACGTCGACCACCGCCTTCCACTGCTCGTAGGCGAGCTCTTCGAAGGCGACCGCCGGCGTGCTGATTCCAGCGTTGTTGAACAGCAGGTCGAGCCGGCCGAAGGCGCGCTCCACCGTGGCGTAAAGCCCGTCGACCGACGCCGGATCGACGACGTCGCAGGCGTGGGCGAGCGCGCGCCGGCCGAACCGCTCGATCTCGCGCGCGACCGAGGCGAGCGGGGCCGCGCTGCGCCCGGCGACGGCGACGTTCCAGCCGGCCGCGGCGAGCGCCAGCGCCGCCGCGCGGCCGATGCCGCGACCGCCGCCGGTGACCAGCGCGAACTTGTCCTGAACCATGCGGCGCCCCTCACGACCGCCGCGATCTTATCCGCGAACGGCGCCGCCCGTCACCGTGGTTCGACCAAGACGCCGCGGTTCAGCCGTGCGAGCCGCGCACGCGGGCGCGGCCCAGTTGCGGCGCGAAACGGCGAAGCCCGCGCCCGACATGCGCGCCGAAGCGCACGAACGGCAGCAGGTAATTGCGCGGCACGGTGCTGAATTCGTCTTCGGTCGGTCCGACGCCGAAGTGGATCTTCTCGCGCTCGACGCCCGGAATGTGGAGCGTGCCGAACGCCCAGTCCCATACCGCCAGCGCGTAGCCGAGGTTCTTGTCCCAGTGCGCGGGATTGTCGGAATGGTGGATCTGGTGATGCGCCGGACTCTGCAGGATGCAGCCGGCGACGCCGGTGAACGGGATCCACATGTGGCTGTGGCGCAAGTGGCCGTAGGTGACGAGGAACAGCATCAGCAGGATGTTGCCGTCGAGCAGGGTGAACGGCTGCACCCCGGGACCGAAGGCGTAGGTCATGACGCCGAACACCGCGCCGGTGGCGATCGCGATCAAGTTCATGAACGCAAGAATCTCGACCGGATGCTGGCGCAACTCGGTGAAGGTCGTCATCACCTCCGCCGAATGATGCACTTTGTGGAACTCCCACAGCGCCGGAATGCGGTGGAAGAGGAAGTGGCCGAACCAATAGGCGAGCTCGTAGGCGAGCAATTCGAACAATGTCGCCATCGCCAGCACGATCCAGGCGGGCCAGGCGGCGGGTGTGCGCGCGCCGAAGCCAGCCTCGAGCGCAGCGAGCGTCGCGTCGCGGCAGAAGACATTGCCGAAGGCGAGGTAGCCGTAGCCGCCGGCGAGCACGAGGCCGTTGAGGACCCACATCTTCACATCGACGATCGTCGACGGGTTCCAGACGATCCGGCCGGCGAAGATCGTTCGGACGAAGCCGCGCACGCTGATCGGACGGCCGCGCGAGCGCCGCCGCCAGACATAATAGGCGAGCGAGCAGAAGAGCGCGCCCACCATCGCCGGCGCGCCATAGGCGCCGGCGGCGCCGAAGGCGAGGTCGAAACGGTCGCCGATCGCCGACCACAGCCAATTCGCCAACGCCACGCCCCGCTCTGCTTGACGGAAATCCGGGTCAGGCTAACGGGACCGGCGTTCAGGAACGGTTAAGCCGATCGCACGTAACCGGCTCAGCGCGCGCCTTTCTCAGCCGGATAAAGCGCGCGGTAGCGCTTGAGCCGCGGCGCCAGCAGCGCGGCGCGGACCGCCTCGGGGACGAACTGGCGCTGGGTCGGCGGCCGCTTGCACACCGTCGTCTCGTCGCCCGCTCCCGCCGCCAGCATCGCCAGCCGCGCCGCGCCGAGCGCCGCGCCCGCTTCCGCGCCAGCGGCGAGGTCGATCGTCAAGCCGGTCGCGTCGGCGATGAGCTGTCCCCACAGCGCCGAGCGCGCGCCGCCGCCGACCAGCATCGTCGCCTTCGGCCGCGCGCCCGCCTCGGTGAGCACGTCGACGCCATCGGCGAAGTTGAAGGCGACGCCCTCGAGCACCGCGTAAATCAGCGCCGCCGCCCCGTGTTCGGCCCTCAGGCCAGCGAACAGGCCGGTCGCGTTGGCGTCGTTGTGTGGGGTGCGTTCCCCGCTGAGATAGGGCAGGAACACCGGCGCAGTCTCGACCGCCTTGGCCGACGTCGCGAACGCCTCGGCGTCGGCGACGCAGCCGCCGACGTCGTCGCCGCGCTTCAACAGCTCGGCGATCCAGGTCAGCGCCGCGGCGGCCGACAAGTTCACCGCCATGCCGTGCCAGCGGTTGGGCAACGCATGGCAGAAGGCGTGCAGGGTGCGCTCCGGAAGGCAGACGAAGCGGTCCGTCACCGAGAACACGACGCCGGACGTGCCGATCGAGACGAAGCCCGCCCCCGGCGCGGTCGCGCCGACGCCGACTGCCGCAGCGGCGTTGTCGCCGGCGCCGCCGGCGACTGGAATGCGCTTGCCGGCGAGGCCCCAGGCTGCGGCGACCTCAGGCGAGAGATAGGCGGAGACTTCCGAGCCCTCGACCAGGCCCGGCATGTGCGAAGCGTTGAGGCCGGTGGCGGCGAGCAGCTCGTCGTCCCAGCGCCGCTTGCCGACGTCGAGCCACAAGGTGCCGGAGGCGTCCGACATCTCCGACACCGCCTCGCCGGTCAGCTTCAGCCGCACATAGTCCTTCGGCAGCAGGATGCGCTTGGTCGCGGCGAACACCTTCGGCTCGTGCTTGGCCACCCACAACGCCTTCGGCGCGGTGAATCCGGGCATCGCGATGTTGCCGGTGCGGCGGCGCAGGTCGGGAACGCGCTTTTCCATCTCCGTGCATTCGGCGAACGAGCGGACGTCGTTCCACAGGATCGCCGGGCGCAGCGGCTTGCCGGCGGCGTCAAGGAACGTCGCGCCGTGCATCTGGCCGGAGAGGCCGACGCCGGCGAGGCGGGCGAAAGCGTCGGGCGCGCTCTTGCGTAGCGCCGCGACGCCGGCGCTGACCGCCTCGACCCAGTCGTCGGCGTTCTGCTCGCTCCACAACGGCTGAGGCCGCGACAACGACAGCGGGACGGACACGTCGGCGACCGTGCGCTGTTCGGCGTCGATCAGCAGGGCCTTGACCGACGAAGTGCCGATGTCCAGCCCAAGAAAGGTTTCGCCCGCGCCGACAGCCATGGTTCTCTCCTCCCGACGCGGTTCGCGTCGCTCAAAACGGCGGCACGATAGGCGAACGACTCCGCCTTGTCGCTATGGCGAGGCGCCGCGCATCCGCCTTGCCCGCCGCCCGTCACGCGCCTAAGTCAGGCCGCGCCAGGGAATCCTATGCGATCGCCGCCGAACCCCGAACGATCCGCTCCGCCCGCCGTCGCGGCCGCCGACCAGCTCGCCTGCGCCGTCGGCGCCGGCGAAGGCGGCGAGCGGCTCGACCGGTTTCTCAGCCAGACCGCCGCTGCGCGCGGCCTCGCCCTTTCTCGCACGCGGCTGAAGGCGTTGATTGAGGCCGGTCAAGTGACGATCGACGGCGCCGAGGCGCGCGATCCGGCGGCGCGGGTCGCCGAGGGCGAGGAGATCGCGCTCGCCGTGCCGCCGGCCGAGGACGCGACGATCGCCGGCGAGGATCTGCCGCTTTCGATCGTGTTCGAGGACGCGCATCTGCTCATCGTCGATAAGCCGGCCGGGCTCGTCGTCCATCCCGCGCCCGGCCATGCCGCCGGAACGCTGGTCAACGCGCTGATCCGCCATTGCGGCGACAGTCTGTCGGGCGTCGGCGGGGTCAAGCGCCCGGGGATCGTCCATCGTCTCGACAAGGACACGTCCGGCCTGCTGGTCGTGGCCAAGAACGACGCCGCCCACCAGGGCCTGGCGGCGCTGTTCGCCGACCACGGCCGGAGCGGATCGCTCAGGCGCGAATATCGCGCGCTCGTGTGGGGCGCGCCTGACCGCGCGGCGGGAACCGTCGCGGCGGCGATCGGCCGCCACCCGTTCAGCCGCGAGAGGATGGCGGTGGTCGCCGACAAGCGCGGCCGGGCGGCGGTCACCCACTGGCGGATCGAGGAACGGCTCGGCCCGGCGACCCTCGTCGCCTGCCGGCTCGAGACTGGACGCACCCACCAGATCCGCGTCCATCTCGCCCATATCGGCCATCCGCTGCTCGGCGATTCGGTCTACGGAGCGGGCTTCAAGACCAAAGCGAGCCGCCTTTCGGGCGAGGCGCGGGCGGCGCTCGACGCCCTCGGCCGCCAGGCCCTGCACGCCGCGATCCTCGCCTTCGACCACCCGATTTAGATAATCTTGTCAGAATCTTGCGGCGAGAGCGGGTCGACGGCGGGGCGGCCGGCGGATAAACGAATTGTCATCGGCGAGGGATAAAGTCTCTTTCCGTTCGCCCTCTTTCAGCCATGGTCGGCGGAATTATATGTTGCAGTGCGGCGCGTCGTCCCGCCGCAGGAGCGCGGCCCGCCGCAAGCTCCCCGAGTGGAGGTATTATGGCCGCCGCCCTGCCGATCGTCGCCGGTGAATCCGGCCTGTCGCGTTATCTCTCCGAGATCAAGCGGTTCCCGATGCTGGAGCCGCAGGAAGAATACATGCTCGCCAAGCGCTGGCGCGAGCACGGCGACCGTGAAGCCGCCCACAAGCTCGTCACTTCGCATCTGCGTCTCGTCGCCAAGATCGCCATGGGCTATCGCGGCTACGGCCTGCCGATCGGCGAAGTCATTTCCGAAGGCAACGTCGGCCTGATGCAGGCGGTGCGCCGCTTCGAGCCCGACAAGGGCTTCAAGCTCGCGACCTACGCGATGTGGTGGATCCGCGCCTCGATCCAGGAATACATCCTGCGCTCGTGGTCGCTGGTGAAGATGGGCACCACCGCCAGCCAGAAGAAGCTGTTCTTCAACCTGCGCAAGGCCAAGAGCAAGATCTCGGCGCTTGAGGACGGCGACCTCCGCGACGACCAGGTGACAACCATCGCCACCCGGCTCGGCGTCGCCAAGCAGGACGTGATCGACATGAATCGCCGCCTCGGCGGCGACGCTTCGCTCAACGCGCCGCTGCGCGAAGAAGGCGAAGGCGAATGGCAGGACTGGCTCGTCGACGATTCCCCCAGCCAGGAGAGCGTGCTCGCCGACCGCGAAGAGGCCGACGTGCGGCTCGCCGCGCTCAAGAGCGCGCTGAGGGTGCTGAACCCGCGCGAACGCCGCATCTTCGAGGCGCGGCGGCTCGCCGAGGATCCGGTGACGCTCGAGGAGCTGTCGGCCGAGTTCGGCGTCTCGCGCGAGCGCGTGCGCCAGATCGAGGTGCGCGCCTTCGAGAAGGTGCAGGCGGCGGTGAAGTCCGGCGTCGCCCTGACCCAGATCCCCGGCCGGCGCGCCGTGCCGGCTCTGCCCGCCGCCTGACGTTCGTCAGACCGTAACCGCGTTGACGGATTGTCGCGCCGGCTGCGCAGACGGCCGCCCGCGTTGCCTCTAAACTCGGCAGGCCGCGGCTCGAGCGGCGCACGGACAGACGAGCGAGGGAATCGCCATGCCTATTCGTCGCACTCAAGCCGCCCGGCGCGCCGCGCTGGCCTCCTGCGTCGCGCTCGCCGCGCTGAGCGCTTCCGCTTTCGCCAAGGACCTGCCGCCGAGCCCGGACGGCGCCGCCAAGCTGCAGGCGTTCTTCGCCGCCTATGTCGGCAAGCTGGCCCCGGTGACGCTGAGCCCTGCCGACCCCGGCTACATGGTCGCCTTCGACCTTGCCGCGTTGACGGCGCCCTTCAAGACCGCGGGTCTTTCGTTCGACCCGGCGACGCTGAAATATCACGTCGTCGAGCAGGACGACGGCGCCTGGCGCGTCGAGTTCGCCAACTTCCCCACAATGGTTGCGCATGTCCACATGGACGAACATGGGCAGCCGATCGACGGGACGGAGACGTTCTCCGCCGACGGAGTCAAGGGACAGGCGCTGGTCGACCCGGCCATCGGCTTTTGGCGGAGCGTCGCTGGCGAAATCCAAGATCTCAAGGTCGAAGTGAAACTCCCCGGCGTCAAGGAGGCGTTTCAACTCGGCGGGCTGAAGATCGACGAAACCAGCCAAGCGGGCGGCGACGGCGCTGTCGCCGTCACGATGACGAACACCGCGGCGAATGAGACATTCAATTTCGATGTCGATCCCAGCGCGATCAAGGCCGCCAAGCCTGGCGGCGAAGAGTCGGCGGGCGACGCGCAGCCCTATTCGGTTACCGCCAAGACCGGTCAGCTTTCCGCTAACGTTAAGCTCGACGGACTGAAGACGCGCCCGCTACTCGATCTGTGGGCGTTCCTTGTCGCCCATCCGACCCGTCCCGAGCTCGCCGCCAACGAGGCGGCGTTCAAGACCCTTCTCGCCGCCGCGCTCGCCAATCCAGTGAAACTCGACGAGTCGGCGACCTTCGAGAAGATTGCGGCGCAGATTCCGCAGGGCGCAGTGACGATCGACTCGGGCAAGATCGGGATCAGCGGCGCGCTCGCTCCGACGGGCGCGTTCGGCGAGCATTTCGAGGCGAACGGGCTGACGCTGCCGGCGACGCTCATCCCGGCGCCGTTCGTCGGCTTCGCGCCGACGGCGTTCGCCATCGGCTTCCGCGCCAGCGGTTTCGACGTCGCCTCGGCGTCGACGGAGATGGTCGCCGACCTGCATCTCGCAGGCGATGGGCCGGCGATCGCGCCCGACGACGCGGCCAAGATTCGCGCCAAGCTGATTGGGCCCGACGGCATTGTCGTCGACATCGAGCCCTCGCACATCGTCGCGCCGCTGCTCGACGTCTCTTTCGAAGGCCACATCGTCTACAAAGGCGGCAAACCGACCGGCAAGGTGACCGTCCACATGCACAATTTCGACAAGACCCAGGCGGCGCTGAAGACGCTCGGCCCCGAGGTTGAGAAGAAGGTCGCGCCGGCGCTGGCGATGGCCAAGGGCCTCGCCAAGACCGACAGCGACGGGTCGCTGGTGTGGGTCGGTGAAATCGGCGCCGACGGCGTGATGAAGGTCAACGGCCTGCCGCTTGGTAAGTCGCCGATCTGAGGCCCGAGGCGGCCCCGCACTTCAGCGCTTCAGCGTCGCCGCCAACGCCGCGTAGAGGCCGAGGGCGGCGGAGACCACGAAGTCCCAGCCGGCGAGCGACACGCCGAAGATGCGCATGGCTGGATCGTCGCAGCGCGGCGCCTGCGCGGTCTGGATCTGCTTGAGCATGTCGGCGACGTCGATCGGCTTGGTCATCGCGCCGGTGCAGGCGGTCGGACCCTCCCAGAAGTGGTATTCGACGCCGGCGTGGTAGCCGGACAGCGCGACATTGGCGAAGAAGCAGAGCGCCAGGACGACGAAGCCGAGCCGCGCGGGAACGGCGGCGCCGCGATAGGCGGCCAGCGCGGTCAGCGCCGCCAATGGCGCGCCGACATAGAATGCGATCCGCTCGGTCAGGCACAGTTCGCACGGACGATAGCCGACCGACTGCAGGATCCACACCGTCGCCAGGATCGCCAGGGCGATGAACGTCGTCCACAGGGCGCGACCGAACTGGTTGGGCGGGAAGGCGAGGGCGACCAGACGCAGGAACATCAGAACACCTTGGCTGCGATGACGAAGCCGATGACGACTACGGCGGCGAGAATCACCAGAAAAGCGGCGAAATGACGCTCCAGCGCCAGCCGCAGCGGATCGCCGAAATGATTGAGCGCGGCGGCGAGCAGGAAGAAGCGCGCGCCGCGCGTCAGGACCGACAGCGCGACGAACAGACCGAAATTGTAGCCCAGCAGACCGCTGACGATCGTCACCAGCTTGAATGGGATGGGGGTGACGCCCTTGATCAGGATCACCAGCGCGCCCCAGTTCGCATAGGCCTGGCGCAGCGCCGCGACCCGGTCGCCGTAGCCGTAGATCCCGATCAGCCAGCGCCCGAGCGTGTCGTAGAGCAACGCGCCGATGGCGTAGCCGAGCACGCCGCCGAGCACCGAGGCGAGCGTGGCGATGAGCGCGTAACGCCAGGCCAGCCGCGGCTTGGCGAGCGACATCGGCGCCAGAATGACGTCGGGCGGGATGGGAAAGAACGAGCTTTCGGCGAAGGCGACCGCCGCCAGCGCATAAGGAGCGCTGGCGCTCTGCGAGAGGGCGATGAGCCAGTCGTAGAGGCGTTTGAACATGCCGTTCCAGGTCGGGGTCGCGCCGACGCATAGCCTACGCCGGCGTCCCAAGTCCACCGCTTTGGCCGCCAATCCAAAATCGCCGCATGAGCGCCTTCCCGCGCCGCCCGATTGACCGCCGCGTGGACGCCGTTCTATATCGCCGCCGTCCGCCTGGCGCGGGCCCCTGTGGCGGAACTGGTAGACGCGCTCGACTCAAAATCGAGTTCCGCAAGGAGTGCTGGTTCGATTCCGGCCAGGGGCACCAGTTTCCTCTCGCGCATGCAGATCGCCGCGACTGCGCTTCATCAATGCGGGGCCTCAGCCTTTGGCCCAATTGGTTTTGCGTCGGCCGAGGAGACGCCTTGGCCGTCATACGCGATCGATTTGGGGGTTTCGTACGCCGTCGCCATAAGCTCGCAACCCCGCCACGACGCCGCTCGGCCGGCCGTCCGGGCGCTTCGACCGATTTAACAGGAACTCCTCGATGAACATGTCTTCCGCCCCTCGCATCGTCTATCTGGTTCCGGTCTCGCAGGAGGTCGGGCTGACGTCGATGGCGTTGGGACTCGTCCGGGCCTTGCGACTGGCCGGCGTCAGGGTCGGCTTCTTCAAACCGATCTTCCAGCCCGAGGCGGTGAAGGGCGACCATGACCTCGCCGTCCACTTCGCCCGCTCCTTGTGCGGCAAGGTCACGCCGGATGCGATTGCTTTCGGTCATGCCGCGGAGATGGTTCGGGCCGGGCAAATGGCGGGGCTGATGGAAGAGGTCGTCGCGATTATCGAGAGCGTGCGCGCGACCCGCGACGTGGTCATCGTCGAAGGTCTCATTCCCGAAGTCGACATCCAGGTCGCCACGCGCCTCAATATCGCGATGATCAACTCGCTCGGCGCCGACGTCGTTCCTGTCCTATCGGCGCGCGACCGCGATCTGGGCGATCTCGCGGTCAGGACCGCCACGGCGATCGAGCAATTCGGCGACGAGGGGCGCCGACCGATCGCCGGCGTTCTGCTCAACCACTGCTCCCCGGCGATTGCGGCGGCGCTCGCCAAGGCTGGATCGCTCGTCGTCGAGGGCCGGGCGGAACCGGTTCCGGTGCTGGCGGCGGTGACCACCGAGCCGCGTCTTTCGGCGCCGCGCGTCGTCGACGTCGCCGACGCGCTGGGGCTCGAGATCCTGAACCGCGGCGCCATCGAGACGGCGCGGATGGAGAAGCCCCTTGTGGCGGCGCGCGCGCCCGAGAAGCTGCTCGGTCATTTGCGTCCAGGCACCCTGGTCATCACCCCAGGGGATCGTTCCGACGCCATCCTCGCCACCGCTCTGATCGCCCAGCGCGGCATGCCGCTCGCCGGCTTCCTCTTCACTTGCGGCGTACGCCCCGCTCCGGAGGTCATGGCCTTGTTGAGCGCCCCGCCGCTCGACCGGCTGCCGCTGCTGGCGACGCCCGACGACACCTTCACGACGGCGACGCGACTCGGCAATCTCTCCCGTCACATCGGACGCGCCGACGGCGAGCGCATGGAGCGGGTGATCGATTTCATCGCCGAGCGGGTCGACATCCGGCCGCTGCTCCGCCGTCTCGACGCGCCGGTCGAACCGCTGATGCCGCCGCCGGTGTTCCGTCACCGCCTCGTCGAGGCGGCGCGCGCCGCGAACCGCCGCATCGTCCTGCCCGAGGGAGACGAGCCGCGCACGATCAGGGCCGCCGCGATTTGCGCCGAGAAGGGCGTCGCGCGCTGTGTTCTGCTGGGCGATCCCGAGCGCATCCACGCCGTCGCGCAGTCGCACGGCGTCGATTTGCCCGCCGAGGTCGAAGTTCTCAATCCTGACAGCATCCGCGCCCATTATGTCGGCCCGATGGTGGAGCGCCGCAAGAGCAAGGGACTGACGCCGCTGCAGGCGGAGAAAGGGCTCGAGGACACGGTCGTTCTCGGCACGATGATGCTCGCCGAGGGCGACGTCGACGGTTTGGTCTCCGGAGCGGTTCATACGACCGCCAACACGGTTCGCCCGGCCCTGCAGCTCATCAAGACCGCGCCCGGATCGAGCATCGTCTCCAGCGTCTTCTTCATGCTGATGCCCGATCAGGTGCTGGTCTACGGCGACTGCGCCATCAACCCCGATCCAACCGCCGAAGAACTCGCCGAAATCGCGATCCAGTCGGCTGACAGCGCCGCCGCCTTCGGCCTCGATCCGCGCGTCGCGATGATCTCCTATTCGACCGGCGCATCCGGCGCAGGGGAGGACGTCGAGAAGGTGCGAGAGGCGACCCGCCTCGTCCACGAACGTCGTCCCGATCTCGTCGTCGACGGTCCGATTCAGTACGACGCCGCCTCGGTCGAAAGCGTCGGTCTGCAGAAGGCGCCGTCGAGCCCGCTGGCGGGCCACGCCAACGTCTTCATCTTCCCGGATCTCAACACCGGCAACACCACCTACAAAGCCGTCCAGCGTTCCGCCGGCGTCATCTCGGTCGGCCCGATGCTCCAGGGTCTGCGCAAGCCGGTCAACGATCTCTCGCGCGGCGCGCTGGTCGACGACATCGTCTACACGATCGCCCTGACCGCCATCCAGGCTCAGGCCCAGGAGGCCGCGGCGGCGAAGTAGCGTCGCATCGCGGCGCTTCGGCCAGCCGGGGCGGCCTGCGCGTCACCAGTTTTGGTCGAGCGCGCGCGCCAGCGCGTCAAAGCCCAGCCAGCGATTGACTTGCTCGACATAGGCGTCGGCGCCCCCGTCGGCGACATGGAAAACGCAAACGAACAGCAGCGCGAAGAGCGCCAAGACGAAGAGCCGCTCGAAAGCGTAGGCGACAGCCCATCTCATCGCATCGGCTGACCGGACTGAGCGAGACGGCGCGCCAGCGCGTTGCGATCGGCTTCGAGATTACGGATTCGTCGCGCGGCCTCGGGCGCAAACGGAACCGCAGCGGATTCATAAGCGACGCCGACCTGCAATCCGTCGCGCCAGACGACGCGGACGCTGCGCGTTTCGCCGCTATCGCGAATCGTGAGGTCGAAGGCGTTGGGGATCGGCGTCGAGCCGGAGAATTCGATCCTCGCGCCGCCCGGCGAACGGTCGCGCACCAGACATTCGTCGCTCGACACTGGCTTTTCGTAACTGGCGCGTCCGCCAAGATAGGTTCGGCGGCGAGCCGACTGGCGGCGTTCGTCCATCATTTCTGCCCTCTTCGACGCGACGATCCGCGCCGACGCGCGGCCACGCATGGGGGGCGCCGAGGGCGTTACGCCAGGACGTTACATTCCTGTTTCCGGTTCACGAATTGGAAACCATTGGCAGGCGACGATCGGCATGAAATCAATCGGTTGTTCCAATGTGCGACCCTGCGGCGATATGCGCGGGCGAACCGCTCGACCGCAGCGGCGCGAATTGCGCGGTTCGCCAAATCGGGAAAGGAACGGCCTCGGCGGCATGCCGAAATGGCACGATCGTCCCGCTAAGACCGTGCGCGCGCGACGCCATGCCGCATGCCGCAGCGCCTGCGCCGCCGCCGCCGCCGAAAGTTGGCGGCGAAGGCGAAGGCGTCCTTAACTCGCCCTTAAAGCGACATTCGCAAACTGTCCTTCGACGGGATGCGCCGCCCGACCGTCGGCGCACGAGTTTGCGAGGAATACCAAAACCCAGCAACTCCTTAGCCCTGACGGCGCGTCGCGCCGTACGATGAGGCATTGACCGACCGCTCGGCGGCGTCGGTCGAGGGCATGACGCCGCGCGCTCATCCCGGTTTCAATCCGGATTTCTGTCTAACCGTGGATACGCGGCGCGCCTCGCGCGCCGGCAAGGGTTCGGGCGACTTTCGGCAGCACGACCGACGCGCCGCCAAGGAGTTTGAAATGTTGGGGCTTGATTTCAGTTCGGACGCCAAGCGCACCCTGCAAGCGCTCAACCAATCGCTAGTGATCATCGAATACTCGCCGGATGGAACCGTGCTCCGCGCCAACGAAAACTTCTACAGGTCTTCCGGCTACAAGGCCGAAGAAATCGTCGGCAAGCATCACCGCATCTTCGTCGACCCGGATTACGCCAAAAGCTCGGAATTCCAGGCGTTCTGGGCCAAATTGCGTCGCGGCGAATACGACGAGCGCGAATACAAGCGCTTCGCGAAGGGCGGCAAGGAGGTATGGATCAAGGCTTCCTACCATCCCATCACCGACGCGGCCGGCCGGGTGAGGAAGGTCGTCAACATTCTCGCCGACATCACAGCCGCCAAACTTCAGGCTGTCGAGAATGAGGGCAAGCTCGACGCCGTCTCGCGGATGCAGGGAATCATCGAATATTCCCCCGACGGAACAATTCTTGCCGCGAACGAAAACATTTTGAAAATGACGGGCTATCCCCTGGAAAAGATCCAGGGTCAACATCATTGCATGTTCGTTGATCCGACCTACGCGCAGTCGCCCGAATACCAGGAGTTCTGGCGCAAGCTGAATCGCGGCGAGCGCATCGAAGAGGAAATCAGGCGCGTCGGCGAGGGCGGCAAGGACATTTGGATCCAGGCGTCATACAACCCCATACTCGATCCCGACAAACGCGTCGTTAAGGTCGTCAACTTCCTCAGTGATGTGACGGGGCGCGTCGGCGCCGTCAATCACATCGCCACGGGCCTGAGCCGCTTGGCCGGCGGCAATCTCGAACACCGCATCGACGCCGAATTCATTCCCGCCCTCGAACCGCTGCGGGTCGATTTCAACGCTTCGCTCGAGGCGCTGGAAGAGTCGATGCTGGCGGTCAGCGCCAATACGCAGGCGATCCGCGCGGGGACGGGCGAGATCTCGACCGCCGCCGACGATCTGTCGCGGCGCACCGAGCAGCAGGCCTCGAGCCTCGAAGAGACCGCCGCCGCGCTCGAAGAGATCACCGTCACGGTGAAGAAGACCGCCGAGGGCGCCAA
>NZ_JBEKVH010000156.1:0-8873 GCF_049514155.1 Roseiarcus sp.
CCAACGGCGCCGGCAAGTTCGCCGTGCGCGCCGACCGCGTGACCGTAGTCAGCGAGACGGCCAACACATCGCGCCTAGGGGCGGTTGTGACCAGCATCGAATACCAAGGCGCGAACTATACGGTCGGGCTCGAAAGCGGCCCCGCGCGTGACCTTTCCGCGATCCTGGGCGATGCGGCCTTCGCCAACACGCCGCTCTCTATCGGCGACCGCATAGGCCTCGCCTGGGCCGATGAGGACGAGCATCCGCTTTTGCCTGCGTCCTGAGCGGCGCCGGTCTTGTTAAGGAGGAGAGAGCATGACGAAGAGACACACTAACGCCGGCGCCGGCGTCACGCGGCGCAATGTCCTGAAAGCCGCCGGCGCCCTCGCCGGCGCGGGCGCGGTCTCGAGCTTCCCGGCGCCTGCGGTGTGGTCGCAGGAGGAGAAGGTGCTGCGCTATCTCGGCACCGCCGTCAACCAGAGCGACGACATCATCAAGAAGGTCAAGGAAGACACCGGAATCACGCTCCAGAACATCGTCGCCACCACGGACGACGTCACCAAGCGCGTCATCACCCAGCCGAACTCGTTCGATATTCTCGACACCGAATATTTCAGCCTCAAGAAGCTCGTCCCGTCGGGCAACATCTTGCCGATGGACGCCAAGAAGATCAAGGAATTCGACAACATCACGCCGGTCTTCACCAAGGGCCAATTGCCGAACGGCAAGGTGATCGGCGACCAGGGCACCGCGCCCAAGAAGGTGATGTTCCTCGAAGGCGAGCATTCGACCAAGTTCTCGGCCACGCCGACCGAGTGGGTCACGCTGATCCCGACTGTCTACAACGCCGACACGCTCGGCATCCGCCCCGACCTCATCAAGCGGCCGATCGAACACTGGGCCGAATTGCTCAACCCCGAATTCAAGGGCAAGGCGGCGATTCTCAACATTCCCTCGATCGGCATCATGGACGCCGCGATGGTCGTCGAGTCGATGGGCAAGTACAAGTATCCCGACAAGGGCAACATGACGAAGACCGAGATCGATATGACGGTCGGCGTGCTCACCGACGCCAAGAAAGCCGGGCAGTTCCGCGCCTTCTGGAAGGACTTCAACGAGAGCGTCAACCTGATGGCTTCGGGCGAAACCGTCATCCAGTCGATGTGGTCGCCGGCGGTCACCGCCGTTCGCTCGAAGGGCATCCCCTGCGTGTTCCAGCCGCTGAAGGAAGGCTACCGCTCCTGGGCCTCGGGCTTCTGCATGTCGAAAGGCACGACGCCCAAGCAGCAGGAATGGATCTACGAGTTCGTCAACTGGTACCTGTCCGGCTGGGCCGGCGCCTATCTCAATCGCCAGGGCTACTACTCTGCGGTGCTCTCCACCGCGAAGGCGAACATGGAGCCCTACGAGTGGGCCTACTGGATGGAAGGCAAGCCCGCCGAGAAGGACATTCACGGTCCGGACGGCTCGCTGCTCGAGAAGGCCGGGGCGACGCGCGACGGCGGCTCGTACGACGATCGCATGGGTAGCGTCGCCTGCTGGAACGCGGTGATGGACGAGAACGACTACATGGTCCGCAAGTGGAACGAGTTCATCGCGGCGTGAGCGGCCCCGCCGGCTGAAAACGAAGCCCGGCGCGCGCGTCGCGCCGGCGCCCCTCAAACCCGTTCAAAAGGGTCTCGACGCTCATGGCGGCCCGCCGCGACCTCGATTCCTACGGCGTCCCCGGCTGGCTGCAGGCCGCGCCGTTCGGGCTGGTGTTCGCGGCGTTCTTCGTGCTGCCGCTCGTCTTCGTCGTCATCGTCAGCTTCTGGGACTACAACGATTACCAGATGCTGCCGACCTTCACGACGCGCAGCTACGTCGAGAGCTTCGACGGCTGCCTCAACGACCTGCCGAACCTCTGCACGATGTTCAAGACCTACGTCTCGACGGCGAAGTTCTGCTTCATCGTCTGGGCGCTGACGCTGGTCATCGGCTTCACCGTCGCCTATTTCCTCGCCTTCCACGTCCGTAGCACGACGGCGCAGATCACCCTGTTCCTCGTCTGCACCATCCCGTTCTGGACGTCGAACGTCATCCGCATGATCTCGTGGATTCCGCTGCTGGGCAGGAACGGCCTCGTCAACCAGATGCTGGTCGGCGCGCATGTCGTCGACGCGCCGGTCGAATGGCTGCTCTATTCGCCGTTCTCGGTCGCGCTCGCCTTCGTCCACCTGTTCACCTTCTTCATGGTCGCGCCGATCTTCAACTCGATGATGCGCATCGACCGCCGCTTGATGGAGGCGGCCTACGACGCCGGCGCGAGCGGCTGGCAGATGCTGACCAACGTCATTATCCCGCTGTGCAAGCCGGGCATCGCCATCGGCTCGATCTTCGTCGTCACCATCGTCATGGGCGACTTCATCACCTTCGACGAAATGGGCGGCGAGCAGATCGCCTCGGCCGGCAAGGTGATCGAGACGCGCCTCGGCGCGCTGCAATTCCCGCCCGCGGCGGCCAACGCGGTGATCCTGCTCGGCGCGACGATGCTGATCATCGCCGTGCTCAACCGCATCGTCGACATCCGCAAGGAGCTCTAGCCCATGAACGAGGGACGCTCCTTCGCCTTCTATGCGCTCGCCGCCTTCTTCGGCCTCTATGTGCTGTTCCTCTACGGGCCGATGATCGTCATCTTCATCCTGTCGTTCCAGGGACCGACCGGCGGGCTTACGTTCCCGCTCGTCGGCGTGTCGCTGCACTGGTTCTACCGCTTGTGGGAGGGGAACGGCATCGTCGACATCACCGGCGCATTCAAGCGCTCGCTCGAGCTCGGGATCGTCGTGATGATCTTGACGGTCGTGCTGTCGCTGAGCGCGGGGCTCGCCTTCCGCAAGCGCTTCCTCGGCGCCAACCTGCTGTTCTACGTCGCCATCGCCAGCCTGATCGTGCCCTCGATCGTCACGTCGCTCGGCATCGCGCTCGAGTTCCGCATGCTCGACGACTTCCTCAAGGCGAACGCGCCGGATTGGATCGCCGACAGCCTGACGACGACGATGGGTATGTTCACCTCCGGGCTCGGCGCGCATCTGACCTGGACGCTGCCGTTCGGCCTGCTGGTGATGTTCGCGATCTTCAACCGCTTCGACTCGCGCTACGAGGAGGCGGCGCGCGATCTCGGCGCGACGCCGTGGCAGACGCTCCGCCACGTCGTGCTGCCGATCGTCCTGCCGTCGGTGATCGGCGTCGGCCTGTTCGGCTTCACCCTCTCCTGGGACGAGATCGCGCGCTCGAGCCAGGCGATGGGCGAGCACAACACCCTGCCGATGGAGCTGCAGGCGCTGACGACGACGGTGACTACGCCCGACATCTATGCGCTCGGCACGTCGACGACCGCCGTCTCCTTCGCCGTCATCGCCGTCGCCCTCGGCGCGATCGCCATCCTGCGCGCGCGCCAGGCGCGCCACGGCTCCGACGCCGGCCAGGCGTGAGGCGGCGATGCGGCTGCTCGTCGTCAATCCCAACACCTCCGCGAGCATGACCCAGCGCATCGGCGCGGCGGCGCGCGCCGCGGCGGGGCCGGGGGTCGAAGTCGTCGCCGTCAATCCGGCGAGCGGCCCGGCGTCGATCGAGGGCTATTTCGACGAGGTCTTCGCCGCGCCGGGCCTGGTCGAGGAAGTGGCCAAGGGCGACGCCGCCGGCTTCGACGCCTTCATCGTCGCCTGTTTCGACGACACCGGGCTCGAGGCGGCGCGCTCAGCCGCGCGCGGGCCGGTGATCGGCATCGGCGAGGCGGCGTTTCATTTGGCCTCGTTGATCGCCCATCGCTTCAGCGCCGTCACGACGCTGTCGCGCTCGATCGCGCCGATCGAGGCCAATCTAATGAAATACGGCCTCGCGACGCGCTGCGCGCGCGTGCGCGCCTGCGAAGTCCCGGTGTTGGCGCTCGACGATCCCGCCTCCGGCGCGCGCGAGAAAATGTCGGCGGAAATCGACCGCGCGATCGCCGAGGACGGCGCTGAGGCGATCGTGCTCGGCTGCGCCGGCATGGCGGAACTCGCCGCCGCGCTGGCGCGCCGCCACGGGCTGCCGGTCGTCGACGGCGTCGCCGCCGCGGTCAAGCTCGCCGAGGCGCTGGTCGGGCTCGGCCTCGCGACTTCGAAGCTCGGGCCCTACGCGCGACCGCTGCCCAAGACGTTTGCGGGCGCGTTCGCAGGATTGTCCGCCCGCTAGAGTGAATTGAAGTTGGTTGGATTCACCCTTTGCGTCATGGCCGTCCCCGGACCAAGTCCGGGGACGGCCATGGCGCAGGTTCGGCCTAAGGGCGGAACGCTCTGGGAGAAGATCGTCAAACGTCACGCGCCGCGCGTCGCGTCGGCTTGCCAAGGCCACTCGTCATCGGCAAGCTCGACGTTGTGAAGCGGATCGCAAAGTCGGCGGGAGACGGGGATGGGCGCCAATGATCGACCGATCGTGACCAGGAAAGGCGCCGAGAGCGGCGCCACGGCTCAGTCCGGCGGCTTGGCGCTGATGACGGGGGTCGGACCAACGATCACCTCGGCGACAAAGCTGTGGTTCGGCAAGGCGAGCAACGCGCCGGGCTTCCGCTCGTTGCCCCACCACCACGGCGAAGCCGAAACCGGCGCCTATTTGCTGTCAGGCAGCGCCCGCATCTATTTCGGCAAGAGCTACCAGGAGTTCGTAGAGATGTCGGCGGGCGATTTCATGTTCGTTCCGCCGTTCCTGCCTCACCTCGAAGCCAATATGAGCACGACCGAAGAACTGTGGTGGCTGGCCTGCCGCACGCCGGAAAACATCGTCGTGAACCTGCCTGACGTCGACGACGCCTCGCTCGAGGGCTATCGGCGCGCCTGAATTTGCGGCGGTTGGACTGCGCTTCCGCGGGCGTTACAGCGGCGCCATACCGGTCGTCACGGTCGCGTGGTATTTGCGGGGCGCGCCTTCGACCCGCTTCGCGAGAGTCTTCACGAATGCCGCCCCCCGCTTCCCACTACGTTCGCCGCGCCTCGTGGCTGCGCGCGGCGGTGCTCGGCGCCAATGACGGGATCATCTCCACCGCCAGCCTGATCGTCGGCGTCGCCGCGTCAGGGGCGGGCCGCGCCGCGATCCTCACCGCCGCCGGCGCCGGCTGGGCCGCCGGGGCGATGGCGATGGCGGCGGGCGAATATGTCTCGGTCAGCTCGCAGGCCGATTCGGAGGCCGCCGATCTCGAACGCGAGCGGCGCGCGCTGGAGAACTTTCCCGAGATCGAGACCGACGAGCTGGCCGCGATCTATCAGCGGCGCGGCCTTGCGCCGGCGCTCGCGCGCCAGGTCGCCGAGCAGTTTATGGCGACGGACGCGCTGAGCGCCCACGCGCGCGACGAACTCGGGCTGGGGGCGCAGGGCGGCGCCAACGCGCTGCTCGCCGCCTTCGCCTCGGCGGTCAGCTTCTCGGCCGGCGCGGCGCTGCCGACCCTGGTCGCCTTCCTCGTCCCGCTGGCGGCGACCGTCGCCGCCGTGCCGGCGGCCTCGCTGGTCTTTCTCGCCGCGCTCGGCGCGCTCAGCGCCTGGCTCGGCGGCGCGCCGCCGCTCAAGCCGACGCTGCGCGTCGCGTTCTGGGGCGCGCTGGCGATGGCGGTGACGGCGGGGATCGGCGCGCTGATCGGCAAGGCGGTGTGAGCGAGGGCCCTCGCCGCGTCGCGCCCCTCATCCGGCGCCAAAGCCCGTCGATTGCGACGGGCGTCTCTCGACGCCCTATGGCGCCCCCTTCTCCCGCACGCGCCGAAAGGCGTCGTCAGCTCTGGTGGCCGCCGGTGAACGGCACGAACGGGATGATCGCGCCGTTGTAGATGTCGGAGCGCGACACGGCGAAGCCGTCGGCGGTGACGGACTTGACAGCCTTGAGCACGTGCTGCGCGCCAGGCGGCCCCACCGGAATGACCATGATTCCGTCGGGCTTGAGCTGCTGCAGCAGCGGCGGTGGGATGTGGTCGATGCCGCAGGTGACGATGATCTTGTCGAACGGCGCCGCCTCCGGCCAGCCGTAATAGCCGTCGGCGGTCCTGGTCTGGATCGCCGCATATTCCTTGTAGCCGCGCGCGATCAGCGAATCGTAGACGCCGCGGGTGCGCATGGCCAAGGCGGGGATGATCTCGATCGACCACAGCCTGTCGGTCAGGTAGCTCAGATAAGCCGACTGGTAGCCCGAGCCGGTGCCGATCTCGAGCACCTTGTCGCTGGGCCTGACCGCCAGCGTGTTGGTCATGCGCGCCACCGTATGCGGGCCGGTGATGGTGACGCCGAAGCCGATGTTGAGATAGTGCCACTCGTAGGCGCGCGAGAGGTTCTCGGCGGTGACGAACTCCTCGCGCGGCGTCATCAGGAACGCGCGCTTGTCGGCGCGGTCCCAGACGTCGTTATGCGAAATCAACTGCAAGTAGCGGTCCCAGCGCTGGCCGAGGAATCCGGCGTCCTCGCCGCGATTGTCCTTCATCCAGGCGACGAAGGCCTCGCGGCTGTCGACCGGCGGCCACAGATCCTGGTCGAAGGCGCGCGCGACGCCAGCGCGGGCCGGCGCGCCGAGCGCCGCGCCGCCGAGCAGCGCCGCGCCGCCGAGAAGCAGCTCGCGTCGATTCATCGTCACCCTCGTAATTCCCAGTGCAATTCCATTCTTGCGTCTGCGGCCCTCGCGACGCAAGCGCCGCCGCGCCTTTCAATACGAATCCGTAATCGCGCCGCCGCATTGCCGCCTCGCGAGCCAATCAACTTTTTCGATGTCGCGGTCGCCTCCGCGCCTCGGAGCGTTCAAGTGACGCAGGTTCAAACGTTCGACAATCGAGCGTCGACCTTCCCCAGGGCCGGTTTCGCTTACGGGGTCGATCCGCGAAGGGCGGAATATTACAGTCTTCGACAGGCCCGCTACGACGCGCTGGCCGACGACATCGACAATTGGGCGGCCGGGGCGCTGGCGCAGGGCTGCACGCTGCGGCTGATCGACATCGGCTGCGCCACGGGCATTCTGTTCCGACATCTGGAACCGCGCGCCCACTGCGCGGCGATCGAGATGCACGGCTCCGACATCAAGATCGAGATCGAGACGATCTATCGCCGTGAACGCTACGCCGCGATCGTCGCCGACGACCTGATGGCGGGCAATCCGAGCACGCCGTCGAACGCGTTTGACGTCGTCGTCTGCGAGCAGGCGCTGGAACACCTGCCGCGCGTCGATCTGGCGATCGCCGCGCTGGCGCGCGTCGCCAAGCCGGGCGGCAAAGTGTGCGTCGGCGTGCCGATCTTTCTGCCCCCGCTCGCCGCGTTGCGCCACGCCTGGGTGAAAGCCTCGCTGGCCTGGCGGCCGAACAAGCAATGGAGCCACATCCAGACCTTCTCGCAGCGCTCGTTTCTGCGCCAGATCCGCCGCCATTTGGGCCTCGAGCTCGTCGAAGTGCGCGGCTTCCGCGTCATTTCCGGCGGGCCGCTGCGGCCGCTCGAGCACCATCGCTGGTGGTGGCGGTTCAATCGCCGTCTCGGCGCCCTTGCGCCCTGGGCCTGCGTCGAAATCCAGGCGATCTTCGAAAAGCCGACGAACCCCGACAGCGCCGCCGCCTGATGGCGCCGACGGCCGGCGCGCGCTAGAGTGGCTCGGCTTCGGCCGCTAGGGAGGGCGTCCGTGTTCGGGACATTTTTTCGCCACGGCGCGACCGCGGCGCTCGCCGTCTGCGCGCTCGCGCTTCTCGGGACGATCGTCTTCGGCCTCGCCCCGTTTCGTCCGCTCGACGTCGTGATCGGCGCGCTGCTGTTCTACGGCAGCGAATACCTGATGCACCGCTTCGCCTTCCACGCGCGGCCGGCGCGCAATGCATTCGTGCGGCGACTGCAGCATCGCCTGCATTACGACCATCACGTCGAGCCCGACCGGCTCGACCTGCTGTTCCTGCCGCTGTGGTTCCTCGTCCCCAATCTCGCGCTCACCGCCGCGCTGGTCGCGCTCGTCCTTGGCCTCGCCGCGACAGCTTCGACCATGCTCGGCGTCGTCGCAGCGATCCTCCACTATGAATGGACGCACTACGTCGCCCATACGCCGATCCGGCCGCTGACCCCGCTCGGGCGCTGGATCAAGCAGTACCACCTGCGCCACCATTATATCAGCGAGAAGCTGTGGTTTGGAGTCTCCAACCCCTCGCTCGACCTGGTCTTCGGCACCTACCGCCGGCTCGGCGAGGCGAGGCGCAGCGCGACGGTCCGCAGCCTCCATCCGGAGCGATGAGCCGGCCGCTCTGCGGCTGACCGCAGCTTCTTTCCGGCTCGTCTCCACAATTCCAATCGCCTTTGGCTGACAAGGACTTGCCCCGTCGCAAGCGACACGCGCGCCACCGGGACACGCATAAGTAGCGCTCGTGACCTTTATGCAACATATACGCGAAAAGCGGCGATCAAGGCGGGAATCCGACGATTTCGCGTTTTAGTTGTATTCTCCTGGGCGTATCGTCTTTTGCGTGCACGGGAGTTCCCGGGTGCGAATCGAGCCGTCTGACGGGAACGCCGGAGAACCGGCGAAGGCCGGCGGACTAGGGACTGGGGGACCGGTGGACAGGGGCTTATTCGCTCGGCGCGCGCAGAGCTCGACGACGAAGGCCGTGGGTTTTTACCGCTCCCAATTGCGACTCACTGGAGGTCAAGAATTATGACTGTCATGAAGAGCCTACTGCTCGGCTCAGCGGCCACTCTGGTGGTCGTCGCCGGCGCGCAGGCCGCCGATCTTCCGACGAAGAAAGGCGCTCCGGCCGCTGAATACGTCAAGGTTTGCAAGGTCGGCGACATCGCCGGCTTCATCATTCCCGGCTCCGACACCTGCCTGAAGATCAGCGGTTACGTCAACGCGCAGATCGCCATGGGCAACGTCACCGACGA
>NZ_JBEKVH010000157.1:0-8711 GCF_049514155.1 Roseiarcus sp.
ATTACTCTGTTTTGGTGTATTACAAGGATCGACGGCAGTCTGACGCTAAGGCGTTGGTTGGCGGCCTTTTGGCTGCAGGATTTAAGGCCGCATCGATTGCTACTGACCTGACCGAGGTTGATATCGGTAAACAAGATCCGGACACGACTTTTATTATACCATCATCGCTTTTGAAGGACCGAGCTGGCCCCGTTGAAGACAACGTAATAAAGGTCGTAAAAGACATTCTTCCGCTTGAAAAGACTGGCGTCCTTTTGAAAAGAGGGGGGCCGGGCTCAATT
Source organism: Roseiarcus sp. (assembly GCF_049514155.1). Classification (GTDB taxonomy): domain Bacteria; phylum Pseudomonadota; class Alphaproteobacteria; order Rhizobiales; family Beijerinckiaceae; genus Roseiarcus. The sequence continues at coordinate 282 of NZ_JBEKVH010000157.1, forward strand.
GCTAGAAGTCAAGTAGCGATATATCTCTACTAGGGATTGCGCGTTTACAGTGACAGCGCATTTAATCTGTCGCCTCGCCGCTTCTTGGCGCCGAAGTGGATGATAACCTATACCCTGTGTAAGGCGTGCGCCGCTGGGCTTCGCCAGTCGCGCGCTTGACCTGTCAGACCGCGGGGCGGTCGGCGGTTGTGGGTCGTCGGGCGGTCTGCGATCTCAAGAGGCGGCGCGCGGAAACGGAGGCGGCCGAGCATTTCACGCATGCACATCTCTCTTGAGATGGCGTTTGCGGTTGCCTGATCCGTCCTCGGCGTCAAGGTCGAGCCGGCTTCGCCGGTTGCTCCGCCCGGACCGTGTCCGGGTGTCGCAAACCTCACGACAGCCAATCGCCGCGTCGGGCCGCCGCAGTCACCCGAAGGGCCGAAGCGGTGCGTAGGCGCCGCGTCAGCGGCTTGACGGTGGAGGGCCGAGGTGGCTGGCGCGTCCCGCGCATTACGGCATTGCGGTGAGACAGCGCATTCAACCCGTCTCGGCGCCGCGCGGCTGTGGCGCGCCGTCGCCGCTAATTCGGCGCCGGGGCGGCGGGGGCGGCGGGTTCGAGATCGGCGTCGGGATAACCCATAATGGTCATGCAGTTGCGGTAGTGGAGGCGCACCTGTTCCTCCGGGGTCAGTCCGTGCGCGAGCGGATCGGAGGTCGGCCAGATCCAATGGGAGGGCAATTCCGCGCGGCAGAGGTGGTCCGCGTGACCTTGGCTGTCGAAGATCGCCACCGAGGCGTCTCCGCCCATGTAGTGCCCGCCCCTCGGACCGATACAACCCACAAGCGCCAGACCCATGAGCCCAGCGGCGAGAGCCCGCTTCATCGTCGACCCCCCGGCTCGACATCGATAGGAGCGCGCGACAATCGACGGCGCCCGGCGACGGCGCGTCTCGCGCCCACCCGGTTATCGATTGCTGCGATCCCCTGGGGTTTCCCGCCTTTCCCCGCGTCAAGCCATCGTGGATCATCGTTCCGAGCCCAAGCAAGCGATTTTTCGTAGCGGCGCCGTTATAAATTCGGGGGTCGCAAACCGTAACGCCTGCGCGGCTCAGGCGTTACGCCGCCGTGAGTTTTGCCGGCGAGACGGACCGAAGGGCCGGTCGGCTCAGCAAAACTCACGGCCGCCGCCCGCCCCGCCGGAACGGGCCTCGCCGTCGAGCTCTTGGGAGCCCGCTTTTCCAAACCGGAGCGGCTGTCAATGATCGCCTTCGGCGACCGCCGTCGGCGGCGCGCCTAATCGGCGCGTCATTGACAGCCGCTCCGGTTTGGAAGTTTCGCGGCCAAGAGCCTGACGGCGAGGTCCGTACCGTCTCCGAATTCGCGGCTGGCGAAGACGCTCGAACGTCTTGCCCTCGGCCGACATTCGTCCCCCCCCCGCCGCCGGGCCGCCGGCCGGCCGCGGGCGGCTACGGACGGATGGCGTAGCCGTCCTGCATGCAGATCGATTCGATCTTGGTGGGGACCTGCTTGCTGCGGCTGTCGCCGATGGCGACGACGGCGACGTTTGACAGCGTCCCGCGGCGATCGAACGTGAGGCGCGCGTAATAGTCGCGATACTCGGCTTTGGCGTCGGTGATGTTGTATTCGCCGGGAAGATAATCGCCGCTCACCAGGCCGCAGTAATCAATGGCGTCGCCGCGGGTCCTGACGACGAGCGGGAGCCATTTGAAATCTCTATGCGGCTGGTCTCCCAGCTCGCGCAGCACGGCGGTGGAAATCATCTCCTTTTCCGCGTCGTTCAATGGCCGCCAGGGAGCGGCGATCGCCTCCCGCGTCGGCTCCATCGGCGCAAACAGATCGGCGTCGCCGCAACCGGCGAGCGCGAGCGACGAGGCCAAGACAAAAGCGCATTTCCTCAAGCTCGCCCCCTCGTTGGATCGCGACAGCGGGACCGGCCCCGGGCCTCGCGTCGCGCTCGCGCGCAGCGTCGCCCAAGAACTGGGCTGTTACGAGGCGGCGAAACGTCCGTCAAATCCGTTCCTCGCCTGGCCGCCCGCGAACGCGGGCCCCGGCCTTCATTTCGGCCTTCTGACCACGCGCAGTCTGGCGCTGGCGCCGCCGCCGCAGAAGAACGTGTCGGCGCCGTCCGACTCGAGCCCCGAGACGCCGACGCCGGCCGGCATGTCGAGCTGGGTCAGAACTTCGCCGCTCTCGGGGTCGATGCGGCGCAGCGCGCTTTCGTCGCCTTCCCATGTCGCGTGCCACAGCTCGCCGTCGACCCAGGTGACGCCGGTGACGAAGCGGTTCGACTCGAGCGTGCGCAGGATCGCGCCGGTCTCGGGATCGAGCTGATGGATCTTGCGGGCGCGATGCTGCCCGACCCACAGCGTCCCGTCCGCCCACGCCATGCCCGAGGCGCCGCCTTCGGGGGTCGGGATGGTCGCGATCACGCGGCCGCTCTCGGGGTCGATCGTCTGGATGCGGTCGCCGGCGATCTGGTAGAGGCGCCGGCCGTCGAAGGCGGTTCCCGCATGGGCGGCGACGTCGAGCTTGCGCGCCGTCTTGCCGCTCGCCGGGTCGATCGCGGCGAGCGCGTCGTCGGTCGCGATCCAGACATGGGCGCCGTCATAGGTGACCCCGTTGACGCGAGCGACGCAGGGAAACGGGCCATATTCGCGAAGGATGGTCGCTGGCGTTCGTTTCATGCGCGCTCCTTCACGCCGAAGCATTGTCATGGCCGGCCATGACGCCCAATGCGGTTCGGGCTCATCGCCATCCACTCTACCCATCCGCGGGCGCGGCCGGGAGTAACAAGGTTGTCGGGAAACCCGGCGCCGGCGGCGCCGTCCAGCGGCGCGCCCGGCCGCGGCCGATCGCCTGCGCCTTGCCCGTTTTCGTCAGCGCCTCGAGCGCGCGCTGCGCGGTGCGCGGACTGGCGCCGAGCGCCAGCGCCAGCGCCGAACTCGACCAGGCTTCGCCGTCGGCGAGCAGCGCCAGCACATCGGCATGCGCGTCGTCGGTCGGCGGCGCGAGCGCAACGACCTCACGGCCGCCGCGCGGCTTGAGCGCGAAACCGTCGCGGGTCGCTTCGACCCCGGCGATGGCGGCGAGAACTTTTCGCAGGCGGCCGATCTCGACCCGCAGCCGCGCGCGATGCGATTCGTCGGCGCGCCGGGCGCGGAACGCGCGCTTCAGCAGCGTGGCGCGGGTCGCGTCGCCGGGCCAGGCCTCGGCGAGCGCGTGGACCAGCGCGAACAGCACCGGCCGCGTCTCCAGCGAAATCGTCTTGCGCGAGCAGCGGACGACGCGGCGGCAGGCGTCGACGACGACGGCCTTCGACTCGAGCAGCGCTTCGACCTCGCCGAGCCGCAGCAATCGCTGTTCGCCACGCGCGATCAGCCGCGCCGCCGGCGCGTCGAGGACGCGGGCCAGGCTTTCGACTTCGGCGAGCAGCGCCGGAACGCCGGCCTCGCGCGCGGCGCGCTCGGCGCGCGCGAGCGCCGCCGAGGCCGCCGCGATCCGCAGGCGGCGCATGGCGAGGCCGGCGACGACCAGCTCGTGGCCGACGCGCGAGGCGGGCGGCAGCGGGGCGGGATCGAATCCTTCGAGCCGCCGCTCGAGCGCGTCGAGGCGGCCGATCAGCAGCAGATAGCGGCTCTCGAGGTAGCGGGCGTGGGCGGCGTTGGCGGTGTCGCCGCGCCGCGCGAGCGCGTCATGGGCCGCCTCGAGCGCCTTCACCGATGCGGCGAGGTCGCGCGAGACGAGCGCGATCTCGGCCTCGGCGATGGCGCAACGCGCGCGCGCGACGGCTTCCCGCGGGCCGAAGCCGCGCGCCGCCCGCCTGAGCAGCGCCTTGGCGCGGGCGAGATCGCCGAGCTGCGCCATCGCGACGCCGCGCAGCGCCAGCGCCGGCGGATCGTCGCGCAGAGCGACGAAGTTCAGCGCGCCGAGCGCGTCGCCCGAGGCCAAAGCGCGCGCCGCGGCGGCGATCAGCGAGTCCATGGAAATCCCGACACGCTTGTCACTCCCGGCCATCGCGGCGTGGGCGGTAAGTCTATCCCGCGACCGACGCCCGGCAAGCCGCCGCTGAAATGCGGTCGGCGCCGCGGACAATGCAGGGAGAACGAAGATGACTACGCATGCGACCGCAACCCACGAACAATGGCTGGAGGCGCGGCGCGATCTGCTCGCCGCCGAGAAGGACTTGACGCGCAAGAGCGACGACGTCGCCCGGCTGCGCCAGCGCCTGCCCTGGGTCCGGGTCGACAAGACCTACCGGTTCGACGCCGAGGCGGGCGGCAAGACACTGACGGAGCTGTTCGACGGGCGCTCGCAGCTGCTCGTCTATCACTTCATGTTCGGGCCCGATTACACGGCCGGCTGCCCGTCGTGCTCGATGATCGCCGACGGTTTCGACGGCTTCGCCGTCCATCTTGCCAACCACGACGTCACGCTGACGGCGGTTTCGCGCGCGCCGCTAGAGAAGCTCTTGGCCTACAGGCGGCGCATGGGCTGGAGCTTCCCGTGGGCGTCGTCGCACGGCGACGACTTCAATTTCGACTTCGCCGTCTCGTTCGCCGAGGCGCAGGAGAGGGAAGGGCCGGTCGAATACAATTATGCGCGCGGCGCCCATGCGATGGACCGGATTCCGGTTCCCCCGCCCGTCGTCGCGTTTGCGACCAGCTGCGGCTGCGACGCCGCGACCTATCGGCGCGACCGGCCGGGCATGAGCGCCTTCGTCCGCGAAGACGGCGTCGTCTATCACGCCTATTCGACCTACGCGCGCGGACTGGACGGGCTGTGGGGCGCCTATCAGTGGCTCGATCGCGCGCCCAAGGGCCGCAACGAGCAGGGGATCTGGTGGCGCCGCCACGACGAGTACGACCATGGCTGACGCGGCGATGTCGACGGTCGCGCCTGACGAGGTCGACGCCTGCGCCGGGGGCGGTCCCGCCGCTCTCGGCGCCGCCGGTTGGCTCGGCCTCGCGGCCGCGCCGACCTTCGCGCTGATGGCGCTGGGAACGGGCGTGTTCAGCAGCCGACCCGACGGGCTTTGCATGGGGATGCCGGACGCCTCGCCGCTGAACGGGATGGCGCTGATGTACGCGTTGATGAGCGCCTTCCATGCCGCGCCGTGGCTGAAAGCGATCTCCCGCCGACGGAGCCGGACCCGCCGGTCGTCCCGCGTCGGTTTGGACCGATCGCGCTGAGCGGCCCGGCCTCGCCGCCGGCGCGCCGGTCGCCACGAAACGCCGGGCGTCGCGGCGGGGCGTCCCTGCCCGGCGTCGCGGCCGGGCTGCCGGGCGCCTGACCAGCGGGTCGTCAGCCCCGCGCGGACTGCCGAGCGATGTGCTCGATGTCGCCGCGTTCGATGCCGAGGTCGTGCAGCTCGCGATCGGAGCAGGACGACAGTTCGCGCAGCGTCCGCAGATAGACGCGACGATTTTCGAAATATTGGCGAACGAATTCAAAGGCCATCGTAGGCTCCTTTTTTTCGTCATGCCGCCGGCGGTCGTTCGACCTGTCGCGGCGCGAACCCGTTGCGCGTTCCTTCTCTCCAGACAGGTCCAATATGATGGTGCGTCGCACAACAATCAATGCTGCAGCGCGTCATCCATGCATGGGACGCATGCCGGGAGCGCATGACGGCGAGGATTCGCCGCGGCGCGGGCGTCGCCGCGATTGACGCGCAGAAGGCGGCGCATTAATAGGTAGCCGAAAGGTTACGCATTATGCACCGCGTCCGCGCCGATTCCGACGTCTTCCGCGCCATCGCCGACCCGACCCGGCGGGCGATCCTCGACCGGCTGCGCGCCGGGCCGACGCCGGTCAACGCGCTCGCCGCGGGCTTTTCCGCGAGCCGCCCGTCGATCTCCAAGCATTTGAAAATCCTGCACGAAGCCGAGCTGGTGGCGGAGCAGAAGCGCGGCCGCGAGCGCCTCTACCGCCTGCGTCCGGAGACGCTGGCCGAAGTCGCCGACTGGGCCGACGGCTACCGCCGCTTCTGGAAGACGAGCCTCGAAGCCCTCAAGCGCCATTTGGAGGAAGAGCCATGAGCCGATCGCCCGCCGCCCACGCCGTCGTCGATCTCGACGGCGGAATCATCCTGGCCAAGATCGACATCGCCGCGCCGCCGGAGCGGGTCTATCGCGCCCTGACCGACGCGGCCGAGGTCCCGACCTGGTGGGGCGCCCCGGAGGTTTATCGCACCGAGAGCTGGGCCGCCGACCTGCGCGTCGGCGGCGCCTGGAAGGCGACCAGCCGATCCGTCGACGGGACGCTTTTCGTCGTCGGCGGCGAATATCTCGCCCTCGACCCGCCGCGCCGCATCGTTCAGTCGTGGCGCGCCGATTGGGACGGCGGGACCGAGACGCGGCTCACCATCACCATCGATCCGGTCGCCGCCGGCTCGCGGGTGACGGTCCGGCACGAGGGCTTCGCCGGCCGGCGCGATTCCTGCGCCGATCATGGCGCAGGCTGGGAGCAGGTGCTCGAATGGCTCGCTAAGCATCTCGCGCCGCCGCGCGCGTCGGCGACGCGGTAACGCGCCAAGGCGGCGTCCGGGTGACGCGCCAAGGCGGGGGCTCGCCGGCCCCTTATCCGGCCGCGCTTCCCGCGTCCGCCTTCTCCCGCAAGGGGAGACGGGATTAGGCGCTTGCCTCGGCCGCCGCCGGCTGCGATCAAGCGCGCCATGCGCGCTTTCGCCGAACCGCCGCCGATCGACGACGCCCCGCCGCGCCGGCTCGCCACGGCTGTCTCGGCGATCGAACGGCGGGCGATCGCGCCATGGCCGGCAGATCGGCGGGCCCCATGCGGCGCCGTCCCGGAGGCGGAAAAGTGAATCTGATCGAGCCGCGCTTTCGCGGCCTGTTCCTCTCCCTCTTCGCGCTTTTCATCCTGTACGGCACGTCGATGACCGTCATCGGCGCGACGCTGCCGAAGATTCTGGCGAGTTTCCACTGGAATTATCTGGCTGCCGGAATTGTCATCGGCGCCGGCGCCGTCGCCTACTTCGTGTCGACGTACGTCGCCGGCCACTTGGTGAAGCGCTGGGGTTCCAAGCCGACCATCTCGCTCGCCCTGACGCTCATCGTCGCCGGACTCGCCTTCTTCGCTGCGACGCCTGATCCTGCAGCCAACACGCTGTTGAGCGCGCTCATTGGTCTGGGCCAAGGCGGCGTCGAAGTCGGCGTCAACTCGATCATCGTGCGCATCGACGCCCGCAACACGGGTCGGCCGATGAACATCCTGCACGGCGCGTTCGCCGTCGGCGCGATCGTCGGACCGTTGGCGGTCGGTCTGCTGATGCAGAGCGGCGCCGACTGGACCGCCGTCTACCGGGGCATGGCCGCGATCTTCGTGCTGCTGGCGGCGCTGATGGCGTTCGCCGCCGTGCCGTCCGTCCAACCGCAGGCCGCCGAACGCGACCACCCCGCCGAGCGACTGAGCGCAAACCCAGCCTACTGGCTGTCGTTCTTCGCGCTCTTCCTCTACGTCGGCGTTGAATTGGGGATCTCGAACTGGGTCGCCGAGTATTTCGTCGCCGTCTTCGCCTATTCGGCGGACGCCAGCGCGATGCTCGTTTCGCTGTTCTGGATGGGCGTGTTGGTCGGTCGCTTCGGCGTGCCGTTGCTCGACAAAGGCTCGCGCCCCGACGCCGAACTGATCGGACTTTCGGGGCTGGCGACGGCGTCGATCGCCCTGCTTATCCTGCTGGGCTACCTCACGCCTTCCGCGATCAACGCCGACATCGCCAGGGGATTGTTGTTTCTGGCGGGTCTGGGCTGCTCGATCTACTACCCCGGGGTGATGACGCTGGTCGGCAGATGTTTCCCGCAGGCGCAAAGTCAGGCGATCGGCTTCGCAGCGACCGGCGGCGGCATCGGTTCGTTCCTGTTCCCCTTCCTCATGTCGTCGATTGCGCAGAGCTGGGGCATCCGGGCGGGATTTGCGACCTACGGCGTTTTCGCCGCGGCGATGACCCTTGTCAGCGCCTGGCTCGCCGTCGTCGCCAACACGGGAATGAACGCCCGACCGCTTCCCCTGACGCGTTCGCCCTGAGTTCGGCGCGCCGAGGGGAAGGGCGCGCTTGCGCGCGCGGCGTTCGGCGCTATGCAAGCGCGATGCGCGCTTTCGCCGAACCGCTGCCGATCGACGACGTCCTGCCGCGGCTCGCCGCTGCGCTCGCCGCCGGCACGCGCGCGGTGTTGGTCGCGCCGCCCGGCGCCGGCAAGACGACGCGCGTGCCGCTGGCGCTGCTCGACGAAGATTTCGCCGCCGCGGGGAAGATCGTCGTCCTCGAGCCGCGCCGGCTCGCCGCGCGCGCCGCGGCGGCGCGCATGGCCTCGACGCTCGGCGAGACCGTCGGCGAGACGATCGGCCTGCGCGTGCGGCTGCAAAGCCTGGTCTCGGCGCGCACGCGGATCGAGGTCGTCACCGAAGGCGTGTTCG
>NZ_JBEKVH010000158.1:0-8607 GCF_049514155.1 Roseiarcus sp.
GTCGATGTCGAGCCCGTCCATCACCAGATGGTCGCCGAAACCGACCTTCAGTCCGCGCACGCGGATGACGACCTCGCCAACGCGCGCGCCCTCGTCGAGGTCGGCCGGCGGCGGCGCGGCGGGGTTGGTCTCGGGCTCGGTCAATAGCGCACCGCGGCGAAGAACATGGCGAACAGCCCATCGAGCACGATCACCATGAAGATGGATTTGACCACCGACGCGGTCACCTGCCGGCCGAGCGACTCGGCCGAACCGGCGACGGCGAAGCCCTCGATCGAGGCGATGAGGCCGATCACCAGCGCCATGAACGGCGCCTTGATCAGGCCGACGGCGAAGGTGTTGAGGCCGATCGCGTCGTGCAGCCGCTGGACGAACACGACCGGCAGGATGTCGCCATAGACCCAGGCGACGCAGGCGCCGCCGACCAAGGCCGCCATGTCCGCGAGAAAGGTCAGCAGCGGCAGCGCCAGGATCAGCGCCAGGATGCGCGGAAGGATCAGCACTTCCATCGGGTCGAGCGCCATGACCGTCAGGGCGTCGACCTCTTCGCGCATCTTCATCGAGCCGAGTTCGGCGGTGATCGCCGAGCCGGAGCGGCCGGCGATCATGATCGAGGTCAGCAGCACGCCGAGTTCGCGCAGCACCAGGATGCCGATCAAGTCGACCGTGAACGGCGACGCGTTGAAGCGCGCGAGCTGGAAGATGCCCTGCTGGGCGACGATCGCGCCGACGAGGAAATTGATCAGCAGAATGATCGGCGCGCTGCGCAGCGCGAAGATCTCGAGATGATAGAAGGTCGAGGTCCAGCGCCAGCGCGGCGGACGGACGAGGACGGTCAGGCCGACCGAAACCATGCGGCCGAGGAAAGCGACGCCGCTGACGAAGTCGGCCCCCGCCCCGTAGACGCTTTCGCCGATGTCGGCGAGCAGCGAAGTCAGCGTCGGCGGCTCGCGCGGCCCGGCTGTCTCGACCGGACGATAATGGGCTTCTTTGAGCAGGATCGCGTGTTCGGGGCGCGCGCCGACCACCTGCGTCACGACGCCGCGGGCCACGAGCGCCTGCACCGAGCGGTCGATGACCCAGGCGCCGGCGGTGTCCATGTGCTCGACGCCGGAAAGATCGATCAATACGTCGTGCGCGCCTTCGGCGTCGGCGACCAGCGCGTCGGCCCCGTTCTCGAGCCGCGCGCCGGCGTCGATGGTCCAACCGCCGGCCAAGTCCAGCCGGACCCCGGCGGCGGTCCGCTCGCAGGCGATGGCGGGGGCGATCGGCATTGAGCCTCCGTCTGAGGCGCCCGGCGTGGCCGCGGCGCGGGCGACCCGCTTCGCGCGGCCCTTAAGAGCGCCAAGGCGACGCGGCGCGCGCGACCAGACTTCCGCCGATTTTGCGACCGCCTTCGGCTCTTAGCCGCCGCCGGCGGCGCTGTCGAGGCGCAGGCGCGCGCTTCCCACGCGAATCAACCGCAAATTACCGGCCGGGTGGCGTGTCCCGTCAGGAGCGAAGCGAGCGAGAGCGAAAACAAAACCGGCACGAATCGGCGACGCGCGATTCGAATCCGCATTTTGCGGAAAAGGCGAGTCGAATCCGCGGTGTCTCGCGGGCGACGGTAAACGCCCCGTCGCGGCGCCCGGTCCGTTGCGGACCTGAAACGGGACGGTCCGGGCGAAAGCGCGAACAAGCCCGGCACGAATCGCGGGCCGCGCGACTCGCTCCCACAGCGCGGCGCGAAGCAAGTCCGCCGAACGCCGCGCGCCGCCAAACGCGCGAGCATGGTTGAGGAGCGGTCAATCGCCGCGACCCGGCGCGGTCCCGGCGCGGGAAACGGCGGCCAAAGCGCGGACGAAAGCGGGTCGAATCGGCGTTGGCCGATTCGCGCGCGTCATTCGCCGCGCCGTCAATCCATCGCCGCGGCTTTGAGGATGCACACCATCGTCGCCTGGGCGGTCGTCGCGCCGCGGTTGCGGATCGCGTGCGGGCGATCGCCGCGGTAGCGCAAAGTCTCGCCGGCGCGCGCGACCTCGATCACCTCGCCGACTTCGACCTCGAGCTCGCCCTCGAGCACCGACAGGCATTCGATCGAACCGCGCGGGTGCGGCTGCGAGCCGAGCGCGCCGCCCGGCTCGGCCTGAAAATCGTACCATTGCAGCCAGTCGACGGTTTTCAGCCAGCCGATCACCGCCAGCCGGCACAGGCCGTCGTCCGACACCAGGATCGGCGTCTCGCCGCGGCTGACGCGTTCGACGAACGGTCCTTCCTCGGTTCCATGCAGGATCGACCCGATCGAGACATCGAGCGCATGGGCGAGCCGCCAGATGGTGGTCAGGGTCGGATTGGTCTCATTGCGCTCGATTTGCGAGATGATCGACTTGGCGACGCCGGACTGGGCGGACAGGTCGGCGAGCGACTGGCCGGCGCTCCGGCGCAGCTTGGCGACGGTGCGGCCGAGCTGGCCCGACAGCGCCGCCGCGCCGGCTTCCAGCACCTTGGCCTTGTCCTTGCCCTCGACGCCCATGTCCGCTCTCCGTTCGCCCGCGGCCCATTATAGCGGGCGGCGTACGGAATATAGAACGGAATCGTCCGGCATTCGCGCGTTCACAGCGCTTCGACGGTCTCGGCCGGTTCGGCGGCGGGGCGGACGCCGCGCCGCCGTCGTTCGCGCCACAGGACCAGGACGCCCGCCCCCGCGACGACCGCCGCGCCGGCCAGGACCGCGGCCGACGGCGTCTCGGCGAAGAAGGCGTAGCCGAACGTCGCCGCCCAGATCATCGAGACATAGTCGAAGGCGGCGATGATGGAAGCGTCGGCGAAACGGTAGCTGTGAGTCATCAGGATCTGCCCGGCGCCGCCGAGCAGGCCGATCGACGCCAGCAGGCAGAATTCGAGCGCGTTCGGCGCGACGAACGTCTGGCCGGCGAAGAAGTTCGCGCCGGGTGCGCCGCTCGGCCAGACAGCGGCGAGGATCAGCAGCGCGGCGCTGATCACCGCCGTCACCGTCGAGAAATAGAAGACGATCGCTCCGGTCGCCTCGGAGCGCGTCAGCCGCCGGGTCTGGATCATCGCCACCGCCGAGCAGAACGCGCCGGCGAGCGCCACAGTCGCGCCGAGCGAATAGCCCGCCGTCGCGCCGGTCCCTTGGCCGAGGTCGTCGGACAGCATGACCAGCACGCCGACGAAGCCGATCCCGACCGCCGCCCAGCGATAGGGCCGAACGATCTCGCCAAGCGTCAGCGCCGCCATCGGCACGACCAGCAGCGGCGTGGCGAAGGTGAAGGCGGTCGCGTCGGCGAGCGGCAGCAGCGACAGCGCGATGAAATTGGCGAACATGCCGCCCGAGCCGGCGAGCGAGCGGCCGATGTGGCCGAGCTTGCGGCGGGTGCCGAGCGCGTGCGGGAATTCGCCCCGCCGCGTCAGCCAGACGACCAGCGTCGCCATGGCGAAGATCGAACGGAACAGCACGATCTCGCCGACCGGAAACCGCAACGAGACCGACTTGATGATCGCCGACATCGCCGCGAAGGCGAAAGTCGCGGCGATTTTGAGAACGATCCCGAGCAGCATTGGACTGGTTCAGAGCGCTCCCGGGAAGGCGCCGCCGTCGATCAGGATGTTCTGGCCGGTGAGGTAGCCGGCCGAGGCGCTGGCGAGGAACGCGCACAGCGCGCCGAATTCCTCCGGCCGGCCGAAGCGGCCGGCGGGGATCGCGGCCTCGCGCCGCGCGCGCAGAGCCGCCGCGTCTTCGCCGTTTGCCGCCGACTTGGCGAGGGTGACGCGGATGCGGTCGGTGTCGAACGCGCCGGGCTGGATCGAATTGATGGTGACGTTACGGCTGGCGTAGGCGCGCGCGCTGGCGGCGACGAAGGCGGTGAGCCCGGCGCGGGCGCCCGACGAGACGTCGAGGCCGGCGAGCGGCGCGCGCACCGAGGACGAAGTGATGTTGACGATGCGGCCGAAGCCGCGCGCCGCCATGCCCGGCAGCGCGCGCTGGATCAGCGCGATCGGCGTCAGCATGTTGGCCTCGAGTCCGGCGAGGATCATCTCGCGGGTCAGATCGACGAACGCGGCCGGCGGCGGCCCGCCGTTGTTGTTGACGAGAATGTCGGGCTCGGGACAGGCGGCGAACAGCGCGTCGCGCGTCGCCGGATCGTCGAGATCGCCGCAAACGGCGAAAACCTCGGCGCCGGTCGCGGCGCGGATCTCTTTCGCCGTCTCGGCGAGCCGCGCCGGGTCGCGGCCGTTGATCGTCACGGCGCAACCCGCCTCGGCCAACGCGCTCGCGCAGGCTTTGCCGAGCCCGCGACTCGACGCGCAGACGATCGCCTTGCGGCCCTTGACCCCCAGATCCATCCTCGCCTCCCGAGCGGCGCCTCCGCTTTCGCCGTTCCGGGGCGACTTTTGGTCGAAATCGGCGCGCGAGGCCAGCAGAACCGATCCGCCGGCGGCGGCGGCTCACTTAGACGCGCTCACGATCGCGTGATGTTACGGCGCGCGCCGCCGCCGCGGCCGACGGAGTGCGTGCGGCCGACGCTGCGGCCGGCGTTTCTTGGCCGGACGCGATGCGGGCGCGATCGCTTGGCGCAGCAACAGGGCGGGAATGGCGTCGGCGGCGACCGGGCGGCTGAAGTGGTAGCCCTGCAATTCGTCGCAATGGTTCTCGCGCAGGAAGGCGACCTGCGCTTCCGTCTCGACGCCCTCGGCGATGACCCTGAGGTTGAGCTTCTGGCCGAGCGAGATCACCGCAGAGGCGACGGCGCGGTCGTCTTCGTCGTCGGGCAGATCCTGGATGAACGAGCGATCGATCTTCAGCCGCTCGACCGGGAACCGCTTCAGCGCGCTGAGACTCGAATAGCCGGTGCCGAAATCGTCGATCGACAGTCGCACGCCGAGCGCGCGCAATTCCTTCATCGTCTCGATCGCGCGATCGACGTCCCGCATGACCAGGCTTTCGGTCAATTCCAGCTCGAGATATTTCGGTTCGAGCCCGCTCTCGGCGAGCGCCTCGGCGACGGCGGCGACGATGTGGTTCTCGCGGAACTGCCGCGCCGAGACGTTGACGCTGACGGCGATCGGCGGCAGGCCGGCGTCCTGCCACGTCTTGTTCTGCCGGCAGGCTTCGCGCAACGCCCAGTCGCCGATCGGCACGATCAGTCCCGATTCCTCGGCGATCGGGATGAACGTCGCCGGCGGCGCCAGGCCGAGCCGCGGGTGCCGCCAGCGGATCAGCGCTTCGACCGCGAACACTTCGCCACTGCGCAGATCGACCTGCGGCTGATAGTGCAGAACGAAGTCGCGGCTCGGATTGGCGTTGCGCAATTCTTCGAGCAGCGTCAGCCGCTCGCGCAAATTGGCGTTGATCTCCGGCACATAGAACACCAGGCCGTCGCCGCCCGATTCCTTGGCGCCGTACATCGCGGCGTCGGCGTTGGCGAGCAAGGTCTCGGCGGCGCCGCCGTCAATCGGATAAATCGCCGCGCCGAAACTGGAAGTGACACGGAAGCTGCGGCCGTCCAGTTCCACCGGCGCGACGACGGCTGAACGAATGCGATGCAGCATTGCGCCGATTGTCGGCCTATCCTTGGGCGGATCGATCAGCAGCACGACAAACTCATCGCCGCCCAGCCGCGACACGATGTCGTTGGGGCCGACGGCGGCGACCATCCGCTCGGCCATGGTCTTGAGCAGCGAGTCGCCGGCGCCGTGGCCGAGGCTGTCGTTGACGTACTTGAAGTTGTCGAAGTCGATGTAGACGACGCATAGCCATGCGCCGCGCTGCGCCGCCGCCTGCAGCGCCCCCGCCAGCTGTTCGCCGAACTGGGCGCGGTTGGGCAGGCCGGTCAGCTCGTCGTGGGTGGCCATGAACTGAATGCGCTCTTCGGCGCGCCGACGGGCGATGGCGATGCCGGCGATGTGGATGGCCATCTCCAGCAGCCGCGACTCGACCGAGGTCGGCGCCCGCACGGCGCGCGAATACATCGCGAACACCGCCAGCGCCTCGCCGCGATCGGAAAGGATCGGCGTCGACCAGCAGGAGCGATAGCCGTAAGGCCTGACGAGCTCGCGAAAGTCGGCCCACAGCGGGTCGGCGAGGATGTCGGTGACGATCACCGGCTGGCGACGATAGGCCGCGGTGCCGCACGATCCGACGCTCGGTCCGATCTCGGCGCCATCGATCGCCTTGATGTAGTCGGGCGCCAGGCTCGGCGCGGCGGCGTGGCGCAGCCGGCGCCCCTCCTCGTCGAGCAGCAGGACGGAGCACAGGATGCCGTTGAGCTGCGATTCAACCAGCCGCGCCAATGCGTCGAGGATCGCCTCGAGCGGCGCGCTCATGGCGATCATTTCGAGGATCTGCGCCTGGCCGTCGCGCAGCAGATTGGAAAGACGGCGATCGGTGATGTCGCGCGAAACGCCGGCGACGCCAAAGATGTCGCCGCGCGCGTTGCGCACCGGCACCTTGGTCGTCAGGAGCCAAGACTTGCCGCCGGCGCCGTCGTAAAGGTACTCTTCGAGGTCGATCATCGGCCGGCCGGTGCGGATGATCTTCTGCTCGTCGTCGAAGAACTTCTGCGCGATCTCCAGCGGCAGCAGCTCGAGGTCGTTCTTGCCGATCATGTCAGCGGTTTCGCTGAAGCCCATGCGCGTCGCCGTGACCTTGTTGCAGATCACAAAACGGCTCTCGACGTCCTTGACCCACAGGTTGTCGTGGAGGCAATCGATCAAGGTCTGCAACGAAACGCGCTCGTCGAACCCGGCGCGCTGATCGCCGAACTCGGTGACGTCCTCGTGAGTCGAAATCCAGCCGCCGTCGGGAAGCGCCTGCCGCCGAACCGCGATCGTCCGGCCATCCGACAATTTGTCGCGCCACTGGCGCGCCTGCTCGTCGAGACGCATCGGCGCGCGCAACACCAGATAATCGTCGACCTCCAGCGGCAAAGTCCGCGCCTCGAGCCGCAGGTCGACGATCTCGCGCCACGCGACGCCGGGCTTCAGGCGCTCCACGTCGAGCCGATAGAGTTCCGCGTAGCGGCGGTTGCAGACCGCCAGGCGCGCCTGGCGGTCGAAGACGCAGACGCCTTGCGGCAGCGCTTCGATCGCGGCGTGGAAGAGGCTGGATTCCCCGGTGAGGCGACCGATCTCCGCCTGCTGTTCGCTGACGACGGCGCTTTGAGCGCCGCTGGCGGCGCGCAGCAGGCTATCCAGGGCGGAACCGCCGACCGAGGCCTCGTCGTGGCGGGGCTGTCGCTTCGCGCGCACTCAAGGACCCTCCAACGGGCAAAGCAACCTTCGCGGCGGCGCGTCCTATCCCCGCCAAAGCCTTGGAACGATAGAAGCGGTCGATTAATGGAGGGTGAAAGACGAGGTCGGCCAAGCAATTGTCCGCGGCCTTGTAACGCTCGCGGAGAGGCCAGAAAAACATGGTGAACGCGGACCCCGTCGACGCCGTCGTGGTCGGCGCCGGACCCGCCGGCCTAGCGGCGGCGGAGGCGCTTGCTCACGCCGGCCACGGCGTCGTCGTTTACGACGCCGCGCCCTCGCCGGCGCGCAAGTTCCTGCTCGCCGGCCGCGGCGGCCTCAATCTCACCCATTCCGAACCGCTCGAGGCGTTCCTCGCTCGCTACGGACCCGCAGCGGAGCGGCTCAAAGCGGCGATCGCGGCGTTTTCGCCCGACGATCTGCGCGCCTGGGCTGAAAATCTGGGGGAGAAAACCTTCGTCGGCAGCTCTGGCCGAGTCTTCCCCAAGAGCTTCAAGGCGACCCCGCTGCTGCGCGCCTGGCTGAGGCGCCTCGACGGGCTCGGCGTGGCGCTGAGGCCGCGCCGGCGGCTCACCGGCCTGGAGCGCGGCGGCCGCCTGCGCTTCGCCGGGCCGGACGGCGCGGAGGAAGCGAAAGCCAAGGCGGTCGTGCTGGCGCTCGGCGGCGCCTCGTGGCCGCGGCTGGGGGCGGACGGCGGCTGGGTCGACGGACTGCGCGCGGCGGGCGTCGAAGTCGCGCCGCTCAAGCCGGCCAATTGCGGCTTTCGCGTCGGCTGGTCGAAACATCTGAGCGACCGCTTCGCCGGCGCGCCGCTGAAGGCGATCGCGCTGACGCACGCGGGACGAACGGTGCGCGGCGAAGCGATGATCGACCGCGACGGCATCGAGGGCGGCGCGGTCTACGCGCTCTCCGCCGCCTTGCGCGACGCGATCGCGCGCGACGGCGCCGCGACGCTGGCCGTCGACCTCAAGCCCGATCTCGGCCTCGAAGCGCTCGCGGCGCGTCTGCGCCGGCGGCCGGGCGAATCGACTTCGACCCTGCTGCGCCGCGCCGGCCTGACGCCGGCGGCGATCGCGCTGGCGCGCGAGGCCGGCCCCCTGCCCGACGCGGCCGAGGCGCTCGCGGCGCAAATCAAGCAGGTCGAAATCCGCCTGACCGCGCCGGCGCCGATCGCGCGCGCGATCTCAAGCGCCGGCGGCGTCAAATGGGCGGAGATCGACGAGACCTTCATGCTGCGCAAGCTGCCCGGCGCATTCGTCGCCGGCGAGATGATCGACTGGGAAGCCCCGACCGGCGGCTACCTGCTGCAGGCGTGCTTCGCGACGGGGCGCGCGGCGGGGGTTGGGGCGGCGAGGTGGG
>NZ_JBEKVH010000159.1:0-8415 GCF_049514155.1 Roseiarcus sp.
CTCCGAAGGCAGAGGCCACAGGTTCGAATCCTGTCGGGTGCGCCAAAGTCGACGCCACTCAGGACAAAACTGCGAACACTGGGGGTCAGAGCAACTTCTGATCGGCGATCGCTCGAGGTGTGATGGAACGGCGCAGAAGGGGGAAGCCGAACGTCTCAAGCGCGTCGCGCCGACCGTTGCTTCGCGCCGATTACGACCGGCCCCGGCCAATGAGGCGGTTCTTGAAAGCGGCCTCCCGCGCTGGAGAAGCGCTCTCGACAGTATGGGTGAAAAATCTGCCGTTCCCGCTTCGGCTGGGATCGACGCCAACGCACGTCCCCGGTCACGAGAGCGGCCCTCATCTCCCGAAGAAAGTCACCTGCCCCTGGCCTCGGACCTGCACGGTCGTTGTGGCGCGGTCTATTTTTCGCGTGCAATCCATAACGCGAGCGCCGCTATCGCCAGGCCGATAGCGATGCGCCAAGTCGGACTGCCAGCATACCCATGGCAGGCGTTGACCAAGCCAAGAATGAGAAGCGCCTATGGTTTCCACCGCTTCTGCCATTCTTTCCACATCTTCGGCGTCCTGCGGGTGAATTGCCGCCGAAGTTTCAACCAGCGGCGGTTGGCGCCCCGGGGGATTTTATGCCGGCAGGCGCGGGTGGAGCAATGTGCGATCGGCTGAGTTGGCTGGCGGCTGTGTGAAATCTCGGACTGTCATTCGGCGCAAAGTCCCGACGGCGATCGGCGTCGTAAACTCTTGACCGCTTTCGGTACGAGCGCGTCGAAGTTCGAGGCTGACCAGCAGGCGTAGCTTGCGCAGCCAATCCGCATTGAGGAAAGATCGAGCGCCGCGTCGGCGAGATGAACTTATCAAGCCGACGGGCGCCCAAATGTGGTTGGGGTCCAGATTCGTCCTCCTCCCGTCCAAAGCCTAGCTTTCCTTCACGTTGGGCTGGCCTTTGCCGGTGGCGATCAAGCTGCGCAAGCTCCCCTTGATATAGCTGCCCCAGGCGTCTGAACAGGCCTCGAAGCACTCGTCATTGGGCGCCAACCCAACATGGGTGAATTTGATCTCGGTCTTGTCGCCATTGGCGGCGATCTCGAACGTGATTTTGGTCCCGTTCCATTCGTCTTTGTCCTTGATGAAACTGAGATAGCTGTCCTGGACGAGCCAAACCACCTTCTTGGAGGGGATCAATTCGACGATCTTCTGCTTGCTGTAGTGAATGTCCTTGTAACGATAGGTCCACTCGGCCCCAAGTTCGTCGGTGACGCCGTCAATTTCGCCGGACCACCAGGCGCGGACATTGTTGATCGCGGCGAAGGCTTCCTCCGGGGTCTTGTCGACCGTGAAGGCGGCGGTGAGATGCTGCTTGGTCATGACGTTCTCCTGCTTCATTCTTTGAGAGGTTAAGTTGCGGTTCGCCTGTGCGCTGACGGCGCAGGGCTTGCGGCCTCGCAGCGTTCGCTTACGCCGCAGCGGCCAACATCATTGCGGCGACCTGCCGTTCCGAGGTCTTCGGCGAAGCTTCGAACGATCGGGCAAATTCCAACGCAAACGCGTCGGGGAATATGTCCTCCTGGCCGGCTTCGACGCCGTCGAGGATCGCGATTGCAACGTCGCGCGCCGAAGTCTTCGGGATTGCCAGCGCGCGCGACATGTCGGTGTCGATCGGGCCGGGGTAGACGCCGATGACCGCGGCGCCCTGTGCCGCGAGGAGGATACGCGCAGCTTGAGTGAGGGAATGGAGCGCGGCCTTCGACGCGGCGTAGGTCGGCAGGAACGGGACGTTGGTCAGGCCGGCCACCGAGGCGATGGTGACAAAGGCGCCGCCGCCGTTCCTGGCCAGGGTCGGCGCCAGGCGCTGGAGCAGCCGCAGCGGCCCAAAGTAGTTCACCTCCATCTCGCGCTGGGCTTGGTCGAGAACGCTCGAGCCCACGATGGCCGTCCCAAGCGCCAAGCCGGCGTTGCTGAAAACAATCTCGACGTCCGAAGCCGCTTCCATGGCGGAGCGGACCTGCTCGGCGTCAGTCACGTCAAGCCGCAGCCGGACGACACGATCGTCGCTGAGGTCCTGCAAGGTGTGCGGATCGCGCGCGGCGGCATAGACCTTCTTCACGCCGCGGTTCAGAAGTTCTTCCGTCAACGCGCGCCCAAGGCCGCGGTTGGCGCCCGTCACCAAGGCGACGGTTCCCATGATGGTTTGAATTGTCATCGTCTGATCCTTTCGTCATCGATTGTCGGACGACTGATCTCGCGCATCGTCCGTCCAGTGGTGAAAATCGGCGCGCCGATCCATTCACCGGAGCGGCTGCTCCGGAGTTCGTTCAATTGCGTTTCAGAATTTCGCTCGCGAGATCGATTGAACCGCTTCGCGTTTAGGGGTCCAATCTCGCGCCGCCTAGTTTGTATTGCGCGACATAGATTGCTTGCAGTTCGCGCCAGCTATGCTTCGACTGACGCGCCGCCGCCTCGGTGAGGTGACCGCCGAGTCGCTCGAAGTAAAAGTGCCAGCCCGGCAACATGAGCGCCCGATTCGCATAAGGCGCGCCTCTATGCATGAAGATCACGCGGGCGCCGTCGCCTTCGGGAGACAACTCATAGCGCGCCGTCGAATCGGGCGAATGGGCGTTGCTCCATGTGAACTCCAAGACATGCGGCGGCTCCCAAATCACGACGTGACCGATCATCGGGTTGGGTCCATCGAGCATCAGTTCGTAGCGGCCGCCGACGCGAGGCTCGACATAGGCGGCCCCCATCCAGTCGTTCAGGCGCACCGGGTCAGTCAGCGCGCTCCAGACTTTTTCGATCGAGCGCGGATAATGTCGCTCGAACCGCATATCGATTCGATCGTCTCGCCGCTCGAAGCCGCCGAGCTGTTCCTGGAAATCCATATCAGTCGCTCCTGCTGAGGTGATCGCCGAGCGCATCGAGTTTGCGTGACCAGAACGCGCGATAGGACTCGAGCCAATGATCAATTTCGGCCAAGGGCGCGGCGTCAAGGCTATAAAGCCGCCGCGGCCCGTCGACGCGCATCCGGACCAATCCGGCCTCGCGCAGATATTTGAGATGCTTGGAGACGTTTGGCTGAGGCAAGTTGAGCGCTTCCACGAGGTCGCCCGCCGGCTGTTCTCCGTTTCGGAGAAGGGCGAGGATGTCGCGACGAGTGGGGTCGGATATGGCTGCGAAGGTTGTCATGCCATCATATTCTCACGCAGTTATATTCCTGTCAAGGCATATGAATAAACATTTGTGGACCCTCACAGCGCTCGCGCGGAAACTTAACCCGTCGATCGCGACAGGAAATGTCTCAAAACATCAGTTTTATGTGTGTTTTCATATACTTAACAGGTCTTTGCTTTTGCACCGTCATGAAAGTTCGCATTCATAAGCGAATGTTCGGGGTCTCTTGATTGCCCAGGGCCGTCCGCCTTCGGTCAGCTTCAAGGGTCGTGCGTCCAACGCCTTATTCCACCTGCTGGCCAATGGTGGCCGGAAAAGGAGAAGGCAATGGGGCACTCAGAGTATGACCCGGCGGCCAATGATCAGCGTCCGTGGAACGCGGGCCGGTTGGTTGGCGCCAAGCGCGCGCTGAAGCCGCAACAGGTCTGGGCTATCCGGTTTTGGCTAGACCGCGAACGACGGCTGCGCGATCGCGCAATGTTCAATCTCGCCATCGATAGCAAGTTGCGTGGGTGTGACGTCGTGAAGGTGAAGATCGGCGACCTTGTCAGCGGCGGTCGGGTTCGGTCACGCGCCATCGTCGTCCAGCAGAAGACCGGCCGGCCCGTCCAGTTCGAGCTCCTCGAGCCGACTCGCGGCAGCATTCTGGCCTGGCTCGAACGTCGAGGCGGCACGCTTGATGACTTCGTCTTTCCGAGCCGGCTCGATCACGCCGATCACATCAGCACTCGGCAATATGCTCGACTCGTTGACGAGTGGGTGACTGGGGTCGGACTGCGCCCAGAGGATTATGGCACTCACTCGCTGCGCCGAACCAAGGCGTCCATCATCTATAGGCAAACGGGCAACCTACGCGCTGTGCAGATCCTGCTTGGCCACACTAAGATCGAGAGCACCGTTCGCTATCTGGGCGTCGACGTAGAGGATGCCCTCACGCTTGCCGAGGGGACGGAGGTGTAGCAACTGAACGGCTCCTCGACCTCAGCATCGAGGAGCCTTCTGCCACGATCGGTTCGGCAAGGTTGCGCCCTCCGACGCCATTCCGGCGCCATTAGTCGTTCCCCGAAAGCCGACATTACGCCGGCGGTCGAACGAGCCGCGTACGACCTCGCCAAGGCGAAGGACTGCATGCTGGACGGCGTGAGTAGATTCCGACAATTGAAAATTGTCGGCGCTGTTGCCAGCCTGACGGTATGCCGTGGCGCGTTCAATATAATGACGAATCTGGCGAGAGAGTCTTGGCGTTCCGAAGCCCGGAGCGGGCGATAGAGGCGGCTTGTTCGCTCATCGATCGGGGTCGTCAGGTTTTCAGCATCGGCACCGCCGACCCGGGCGATGCAATCTCGGAAATTGAGATCGCCCGCATCTACGCCATTTGGGCGCGAGAAAAAAAGCCGTTTGGCTGAATTGCGATACCGATCCAGAAACAGCCAGTTCGCATTCAGCCAACGGGTTGCCGCATCGCGCCCAAGACAGCCAGAAGCGATGCGGAAATGACGGCTCGAAAACGGACGTGACGTCGACGACGATCGGCTATTTGCCGCCAACGGGCGGGGGGACCGCTCGACCTTGAATGGTACTGTCGCCCGCACTGGCTCGGCAGCCGAAACGACGCTAGCATTCGACTTGGGCCAGTCGACGGGACTGGTCGCGACGCTAGAAGGTCGATTGATGCTGTGGCGCGCGTCGTCGTCGGCGCTGCGATCGCGCCCACTGAGGCTGCGGCAGTGACGCCGCTGCAGAGCCGAGTGCTGACGGCGACGATCGTCGGCTCGGGAATGGCTTTCGCCGACGGCAGCATCGTCACGGTCGCCATTCCCAAGATGCGCGTCGCGCTGGACGCCTCGCTTGCCGAAATGCAATGGGTCGCGAACGGCTACACGCTGGTCCTTTCCGCCTTGCTGCTGCTGGGCGGCGCGGCAGGGGACCGCTATGGCCTGCGGCGCGTCTACGCCCTTGGCATCGCGCTGTTCGCGATGGCCTCATTCGCCTGTGCGCTTTCGGCGGATTCGACGGAGTTGATTCTCGCCCGCGCGGCGCAGGGGTTCGGCGCGGCGCTGATGGTCCCTGGATCGTTGGCGCTCATCGCCGCGCATTTCCCCTCGGACGAGCGCGGACGCGCCATCGGCGTCTGGGCGGCGACGACGAGCATCGCCGCGGCGTTTGGGCCGCTGCTCGGCGGCTGGCTCATCGACCACGCTCCCTGGCAATCGATCTTCCTGATCAATCTGCCGTTTGCGGCGCTCGGACTTGGGATCGTCATTCGCGGCGTGACCGACCTTCCCGCCGGAAATGCGACCGGCATGGATTGGCTCGGGGCGCTTTTGGCCGTCATCGGCCTTGGCGGCGTAGCGTTGAGCCTGACGCTGGTCGGCGAACCGGGCGCCGACGCGCGCCGCGCGGCGATCGCCAGCGGGGCCGCGGGACTTGCCGCGCTTGCGGGTTTTGTCGCCTGGGAGTCGCGCGCGCGGGCCCCGATGATGCCGCTACGGTTCTTCCGCGACCGGCGCGCCAACGGCGTCAACATTCTGACATTGTTGCTCTACTTTGCGTTGTCAGGGGCGATCTTCTTTTTGCCCTCGACGCTCATTCAGCGCGACGGCTGGAGCGCCGCAACAGCGGGATCGATCTTCCTCGGCTTCACCGCCATGTTGGCGATTCTGTCGCGCTTCGGCGGCGCCATTGCCGACCGGTTCGGCGTGCGCATTCCTCTGACCGTCGGGCCGGCAATCACTGCAGCGAGTTTCGCAGCGCTCGCGCCTGCAGTCGTCGTTGGCGATTTTTGGACTGCAATCGAGCCGACGATGCTGCTGATGGGCGTCGGCATGGGGATCACCGTCGCGCCGTTGTCGACCGCGGTGATGGCCAGCGCCCCGGCAGGACAAACGGGCGTCGCCTCGGCGATCAACAACGCCGTCGCGCGCGTCGCCGGCCTTTTCGCCGTCGCCTCGCTCGGCGCAATCGTCGGCGATAAATTCGGCGGATTCTCCGCCCTTGCGCTGATTTGCGCGGCCGCCGCCGCCGCTAGCGCAGCTGTCGGTTTCGCCACTCTAGGCAACGCCCAAAGCGAATAACACGCGCCGTTGCCGGGCTCGAATCAGTCTCCGCGAAAACATGCGGTCATCGGACCGCGCTCGCTCGCAAATCGCGTCGTTTGATGCGAGCCCGTCGAACGTCCGCTCCACCATTTCGTTTGCCAGAAACCCGGCATTCCGCCTTCGGCCAACCTCGGTCATTCGGGCGCGGTCGACGGAAGGTCTCGCTTCGGGTCGCAATGCGCCTGTGAGCAGCGCGTCGAAATTCGTCGCTCATTGGTGCGAAGCGAATAAACAGGGCCTTAAGAGTCATATTGTTATTTCAATCACAGAGGTGTTCGCAGTTTTGTCCTGAGGGGTGCGCCATAAAATCAATTGTTTGCCCTTGGTCGGCGTCAAGGCGAACCAAGCCTGGCCGCCAGGTCGCTGACAAGAGCCGCTTCGCCTGGTCGCGCTATCGCCTCTCGAACCCGCGCGCGAGCGCCGCGCCGCCATCCGTCGGCGGCCGTTTCATCACCACGAAGCCGGCGCGCTCGAGATGCTCGACGACGCGGTCGGCGACCATGCTCGCCATGATCTCGCCCGCGCTGCGGACGCGCCTTCGTCGGCGGAAATGCAGCGCAAGAGCGATCGTGGCGGCGCAAACCAATCGCATCGGCGAGTTCGGCGGCGCTGGCCGGCGCGAGGCGTTCGGCCTCTTTCATCGCGCGATGAAAGCGCGAGCGATCGAACGAGACAAGAACGAGGGCCGCCAGATCGCCGCACGATCGGTCCGCCCTCTCCCGCCTTCGCCCGATTGGCGCGTGAACCGCGTGTCGAAAATGCGCAGCTTGTCGCCGACAATTTGCGCTTCACGTCGGGTCTGCTTGCGTCCGGTCTTTCCCGATCGCTTCGTCGCCATCACCCGTGGAGACCATCCCTGCAGGCCTTCACGGTGAAGTCGGCGAAGGCCTTCACCCGGCGATGCAAATGCAGGTTGGCCGGCCAGGCGAGGGCGACCGTCAGCGGCGGGACCGGGTTGGCGATCGGGCGTATGACCAGCGGCAGCCCTTCGTAGGTGACGTCGCTTCTCGGTCGCTGAACCAGCACCGCATAGCCGAGATTGTGGGCGACCAGAGCGCGGACGAATTCGAAATTCGTCGTCCGATGGACGATGTTCGGCGTGATGCCGATGGCGGCGAACAGGTGATCGTTGCGGCCCGGCAGGACGTCGATCTGGATGAACGGGTCGTCGCCGAACAAGGCGAGGTCGACTGGCGCCGTCGTGTTTCCGAGCCGGTGTCGGGGCGAAACCAGGATATAGGCCTCCGCGTCATACAGCCGCACGCGTTCGAAGCCAGGACTGATGTCGAAGTCGTAGACGATCGACAGGTCGATGTTTCCCGCCAGCATCGCGTGTTCGAGATTGAGCTGCGAATCTTCGACGAACCGAGGCGCCACCTCCGGATGCCGAGCCTGAAACCCGGCCAGCAGCGACGGCGCGAGGAACGGCAGAAGGGTCGGGAAGCAGCCGACAATCAGTTCTCCGGCGAGGTTGGCGGCGGGGCCGCCGGCCAACGCTTGAAATTCCTCGGCCTGGCGAACCAGCCGCCGCGCTTCGACCAGAAGCTGGCGCCCGGCGCCGGTGAGCGTGACGCCTATCGCTTTGTGGCGAATGAAAAGATCGAGGCCGAGCTCTTTTTCGAGATCGTTCAGCGCCTCGGACATCGCCGCCTGCGACAGGCAGAGGCTTCGGGCGCCGGCGCTGACGCTGCCTTCGTCGGCGGCGGCGACGAAGCAGGCGATCTTGCGTAACGATATGCGCGGCAGCGACATTCCCGGCTCCCTGAACGGTCGGCTCCGCCGCTCGATGTCAGCGGAATTCCGATCCTCCCCCTGAGGTCTTCGCCGGCGCCGCTTGTCGTGCGGCCCGTCGCGTCTGCGGTCGTTTGATATCGGAATATCCGATTGCATTACTGGAAAATAGCCAATTTTCCAATGATTGATTTCGTGCCAGCTTCATTTTGCCGGGCGTCCCAAGTTTTGTGCAGAACCCGGTAGAAGGCGTAAAGGTTAAGAAAGCTATCGCCGTTGATTTGGCGGAGCAGTGCGGTAGTTTTGTCTTGGCCTTACGCTTGTTTGGACTACTTTATATTTCAATCGTTGGCTTTGATTTCTTAATCTCCAAATAAGAAATCAAGTCGCGAACGAGGAGGGCGGAAACGTGGAGACGAA
>NZ_JBEKVH010000160.1:0-14406 GCF_049514155.1 Roseiarcus sp.
TTGTCCTTGGTCACGTAGGCGCGGCTGGTGTCGGTCTCGGCCGGGCCGAGGAGGCCGCCCGAAAGGTGCCACAGATACATCTGCTGGACAGGCAGGAAGCCTTGCAGATAGGCCTGCTGATCGACCGTGAAGTTCACGTCGCCAGACTTGATGTAAGTCAGGGTTTGCGGGAACAGGTCGAAGCCCCCGACCGCCACGCCGGCCTTCGCCAGTCCATACTTGGCGGAGACGAAGCCGCAGGCGTAGGTGTCCGAGCCTCCGGTCCCGAACAGGCCCTTCACGTCCTTGTGGCTGAGGTAGTAGCTTTCGATCCTCGATATTTCCGAGGCCGGGTCCGGGCCGGCGTCGACGACATCGTAGGTCCATGCGTCGCCGTGCTCCTTGATATACTGCTTGGCGCCATCCAGGCGCGGCTGGGTGTTCAGCGAGCCGGGAACGCCGATCTCAAGCATGACGTGGCTGCCCTTCGGGACCGAAGCCAACCATTTTGCTGCGGCGTTGTAGCCCGATTGGAAGAGCGGTTGCCCAACATATGCCGCCCGCTTGTTTGGGCTGCCGGCCGGCACGTCGGCGTTGAAGGCGATGACCGGAATGCCTGCGGCGACCGCTTGATCGGTCGCAGCGTCGAAAGCTTTGGGGTCCACTAGACACACTGCGATGCCGTCTGCCTTTTCCGCGATGGCGGTCTGCATGGCGGAGACCATCTCGGAGACGACGTTCTTCTCCGAACCGGTCCACTGGTACTGGCAGCCAAAGGCGGCGCAGGCGTCTTGGATGCCGTAGATCGCAGGAGTGAAAAACTGATCCAGCGTCACATGGCAGACAAAGAAGAATTTGAAAGGTTTCTTCGGCAATCCGGCGGCGGGAGTGTCCGCTAAGGCCTGTTGGATTCCAGCTCCAAGTCCCGCGGCCCCCAAGCCCAGCGTCGCAGCGCCCGCCAAAGCGGTGCGTCGGCTTATTGCGCGCGCGGCCCTCGCTATGTCCGCCTGGTCTTTGACTTCGTTTGTCACGTGTTTCCCTCCCTTACGGATTTTCTGTGCACGTTTTGAGCCGCGGCGCCTCACAGGACCAAACAGATCGGCGCGCAAAACTCGGATGATCGGATCACCACGTTAGTGATCAGGTCACCTGACAAATAATACGACGCTTTGCCGCGACATGCAATAGGGGGAGACATCGTACGGCAGCAAGAATGGTCTGATTCTTGGGTGTTGCCGGCCAGCAGGAATCCTCCCGGTCGAAGGGAGTGTTGGCTCCGCCGTTGGAGTCGGGAACAAGGAGAGACGCCATCACGAAGGCGACGAGCCCGAATGGCAGGTTGAAGAAAAAATCGAGAGCCGACCGACCTGATCGGCAATCAGCCGCAGAGCGGCGACCACAGCGCGAGCACGAACAGTGCTGGCTAGGATGCGAACCAGCACGAACTCTGGCAGCGACTGCCCCAGGCAGCGGACCAGCCAGTAGAGCGTGAAGACCGAGATCGCGTCGGCGAATATTTTGCACACGCCGAATGGGTCGCCGACCCCGCCGCTAACCGGAATGAAGACGCCGAGCGTCAGCATACGTGCGCTTACCGCGAGATTGAGGTCGACTGCGAACACCGCGAAGCATCGGTGTCGTCTGCGGGATCGTCGGAGGTGATCACCTCGGCATCGAGATTTTCGATGAAGAACGTTCCCGCCAACAGCAAGGCAACAACGGCGCATTTCGCCGCTGCGAATTGCCGATAGGTCCCAGCGCCGATCCGCGCCACTAGTCAACGGCGCGCCACTTAGAGCGACCGAGGGGGATTGAGAAAATATCGCCTGGCAAGCGCAGTCAGCGACTCGACGACGCCCTCCCGAAGCGGCACGCCATGCGCGAGGGCGTCCTTCTTGTGTGCAAGACCGGCCTCGCCGGCAGGCGCACGGGCGAGTGATCGGGCGGCGGCGGCGACGCGCGGCAAACTTCGGCCAGCCATCCGGTCTCGCGAACGAACGCCTCGCCGCCGGAAAACCGGCCGGGCGAAAAAGCGATAACGAGGACGGCCGCGCCCCATTGCGTCGGCGCCTCAGCGCGGCCATAGCCGCCAAGCCCCTGCGTCAGCGCCTCGACGAGGAGGCCGAGCGCATAGCCCTTATGGCCATGATCAAGCCCTCCAATCGGCAGGATCGAGCCGCCTGCGCGGATGACGGAAGGGTCGTCTGTCGCCGCCCCGTCCTTGTCCATCGCCCAACGGCCCGGCAGCCGTGCGCCTGCGGCGATCGTTCGCCCGAACATTGCGGCGGTGGTGATGGAGGTCGAGACGTCGATGAGAATCGGATCGGTCGCCGTTGGAATGCCCGCAGCGATGGGGTTCGGCGTCATAACGGGTGCCAAACCCCCGAACGGCGCGACATGGGCGTCGCTCGGATCCGAGGAAAAGACGAGCACGAGCGAACCGCGCCGCGCAGGTGCCTCAAGGAACGACGCCAGACAGGCGATGTGGTGGCTGCGCCGTATGGCGACGGCGCCGAGGCCGAACTGGCCAGCTCGCTTTTCCGCTTCGGCGACAGCGAGAGCGGTCGTCCAAACTCCGGGAAGCCGTCGCGCGTCCCAAACCGAAACCGCGCCGTAATCGGCAACGACCACAGGATCCCCGGACTTTTCCATTGTTCCGCGGTCGAGTTCTTTGATGTAGTCGCCGAGAAGCGCCAGCCCATGAGTCGTGTGACCAAGGAGGTCAGCTTCCAAGAGTCCGCTTGCGACCGCGAGTGCGATCTGGTCCGGCAACCCGGCACCCACAAGTACGGCCGCCGCACACTCGAGGAGATTTGGGTAGCCAAACCGCGTATCCATGCGCGAGGGTTCCATGAGTGCGTCAATCAGCCGCAGCGAACCGAGACATGCGAAGGAATGAGCCAGCGCGCATGAGCGCTCTCAAGGCATTGCAACGATGATCGGCGTGGCATTGCGTGCGCCGACTCCCATCGAAAACCCCGTACTGCGCTTAACGAAGATGCCGGCGTCGGGCAGTTGCCTCGACGACCCGGCTAATCGCATGTGCATGGGCCCCCTCAGATGGCGAAGCAGAATTACACCCTGGGGCCGCGGCTTGGAAAGGAGCGATTTCCAGCATTGCTTTTCGCCACGATATGTTTGGCCGAAGCCGTAACACGCGACGTCTATTTTTCTGCATCCAAGCTCGAAAGCCGCCAATCGTGAAGAGTTTCGGACGCCGTCAGGTGTCGGAAAGTCGCCGAGGAACGAACCCGCGGTATGCAGGGCGTGGCTTATGGTGTGAACCTGCATCGAAGCGGGCCCCCATCGCGACGCGACGTAATCCATTGAAACGACAAAGTAAATTTACGTCCGTAAGGGGTCCGTGTTCGATGCAACCCGGGACCATTCTCGTCACCTCTTTCTGTGATGAATCAATATATTGGGCATCACCGACGCAGGAGGTCCAGTTCGGTGCAATTTCACACCTAGGACAACATCGGGCGAATTTCGTTGGTTGCGCCCTTCCATACCCATGCGAATACGGCCGCCAAGCCGCCCGGAAATGCGGGCAGGAGTTGCCAGGGACAGAGCGGGGACACAGGCGGGACACAGCGGGGACGCCGGCCCGAACAGGCGCGGTGTCGAGCCGGCTACGTGGCTAACGCGCTTCGCCAAGTCGATTGACGGCCTTATGTCGGCGGGCGTCTATTGACGCTGCGACCGTGGTCCCCAGTAGCGGTCGCGCGAGTTCGGAAAGAGTGCGAATTGCGGCCCATTTTGGCGGCGTATTTTTCCGAACCACTTTTGAGATCGTTGGGCTTGGCGATACCCTTCCAAGCTGAATACGAGGGTTCGATTCCCTTCACCCGCTCCAGTCTCGCAATGAGCCGCTGATGGTTCCGGAATCGGCCGAAGCGCTGAGCCGGCCGTTGCGCTTTCGGGCGCCGTTCCGGCTTTGACCTCAGGCCAGCCCATGGCGCGCAAAACGTCGGCCGGATCGCCGCTCCCGGTCCGGCGCGACGAGACCCGCCGGCAGGCGCCGGTCGGCGCCCCCTAGACGGCACCGTCGCCGCGCGTTGGACGCGCCGAGTGTGATCGCCGCCAGCGGCGAACATCAGACGCTAGAGTCCTGGCTCCGTCCGCCCATCGCCGCGTGAGGCCGCGGATCGCAGCTTCCGGCGTCATTGTCCGCGTTTCGACGCCAGGGGTCGCAAGCCGCGCGCCGCTCCCGAGACGGAATGCGCGCCGACGCTAAGCGTCGCGACGCATGGTCCACATCTGGCCGCTCATGTCTACCAGCTGGAAACCATAGCGCGACAGTTCGCTGAACGTTTCCCAATCGCTGGATAGAACCGTCGCCACGGTGCCGTGCTTCGCATCTTTGATTTCGTGACGATTTGTCAGATTGAAGTGTCGCATGGAATCACCGACCGGCTTGTCGTCTTCGACGATATCCCGGATTTACACAGGCTATCGGCCGCGCGTCCACCGACGATTGGAATTGCGCAAAATGCAACGCAATGACTTTTGCTAAAATTGCGCGCATCGCCCAGACGAAGCGCGTCCGCCGATGCGTGCGAAAGGACAAGTCTTCAACCCAACCGGCCGATTCCCGTCATCTGCCGCGCGGGCGCCAAGCGCCAGAGCTTCATCGCCGGCCAGCGCCGGACCAAGGCCTGACCGAGACCCCGTGTTTCCGCCGCGTGTGGCGGCCCTCCTAGAGACGAACTCGGGTCCCCGAATTCAAGTCGGCGCTGCGTCTTTGCGCGGCGCCGCGATTTTGTGCGAATCGGCTTGCCGAAAAACACGGGCGCTGTCGCGGTTAGACGATTCGCCCACGCGGCGATTGCCCCGCGACGGCGGCCGAATTCGGTCCGCGATTGACGCTTGCGTGAAATTGATGTTCGCACATCAAAACTTCTTTTTGCGCCATCAATTTCCTTGGCCGATGATTTTACCCCTGCTGTTCAAGGCATTAGGCGAACTTCCGCCCTTCGCGTGGGAACTCGGCGCCGACTCCGAAGGTCGTTTTTTCGCATTGCAACAAATATTCGAGTTGCGTACCTCACAGATTTGCGCAATCCATCATGAATGAGCGGGCCGGTCGATCCCACCACAGTCATGTTGAAGGACGTCGCCAGGGAAGCGGGCGTTTCCACGGCCACTGTCGATCGCGTTCTTCACGGCCGGCGCGGCGTGAAGGAAGCGACGATCCGTCGCGTCAAGGAAACGATCGAACGTCTCGGATTTCAGCCCTACGCGGCGGCGGCGGATTTGGCGCGCGGACGCAGCCATCGCTTCTGTTTCATCATGCCCCGCAACCAGAATGTCTTCATGGCCGAGATCGTCGATCATGTCGGCCGCTTGCGAACGCCGCTGGCGGCGCGACGCACGCTCATCGATGTCGTTGAAACCGACGTGTTCGATGCCGACGCCTTGGCCGAAACCCTGGAAGAAGCCGGCAAACGCTACCAGGGGATCGCGGTGGTGGCGCTCGATCATCCGCGCGTGCGGGCCGCGATCGACGAGCTTGTGGCGGCGGGCATCCTCGTGGTGACGCTGGTGTCGGACGTTCCGTCGTCCCGGCGCTCGCGCTACGTCGGCATCGACAATATCGCCGCCGGCCGCACAGCCGGAACGCTGCTCGGGCGATTCCTCGGCGGACGCAAAGGCAAGGTCGCCGTCGTCGCCGGATCGCTTTCTCTGCGCGACCATGCCGAACGTCTCTTCGGCGTGCAGCAGGTCGTCACCTCCGAATATCCCAGTCTCGATCTGCTGCCGACGGTGGAAGGGCGGGACGACGACATCCACAACGCCGATCTCATCCGGCGCCTGCTCGCCGATCATCCCGATCTGATCGGGCTCTACAATATCGGGGCCGGAACCGCCGGCATCGGCAACGCGTTGATCGACGCCGGGCGGGCGCGTGAAGTGGTGTTCATCGGCCACGACCTGACGCCGCAGACGCGCCGCTTTCTGGTGCTGGGCGTGATGGCCGCGATCATCACGCAAAATCCCGGCCGTGAGGCGCGCTCGGCGGCGCGCATCCTCGTGGCGTTGTCGCGCAACGAGCTGATCATCCCCGAACAGGAGCAGATCGGCATCGACATCGTCATTCGCGACAACCTGCCGTGACCCGGCGCAAACCCTGAAGCGCCAACGAACGCACAATGAAGCTCGATTCCGACATCGGCGCGCGCAGCGCCAAAGCGATCCTTTTCGACGGCGACGATCACGGCGTCGCCGGCGCCGGCCCGTCGGGCGAGACGCGCGGCGCGAGCGCGAATGCTGTTTGGCGGCGCGCCAGGCGCGTCGAAACCCTCCAACCCGACGCGGCGCACGCCGCGCCCTTCGCCGAAGGCTGCGCCCGGCGGCGCCGCCTCGCCCCCCTTGCAAAGGAGATCAGCCAATGAACGCCCCTATCCCCGCTTTCTTCGGGCTGCCCGAGCCGGTTCAGTTCGAAGGCCCAGCGAGCCAGAACCCGCTCGCCTATCACTATTACGACAAGGACCGCGTCGTCGCCGGGCGACGCATGGAAGACCATCTGCGCTTCGCCGTGTGCTACTGGCATTCGTTCGCGGCGAGACCTTCCTGCGGCCCTGGATGCACGGCGGCGACCCGATGGCCTTGGCCAAGGACAAGGCCAACGTCGCCTTCGACCTGTTTCGCATCCTCGACGTGCCGTTCTTCACCTTCCATGACGCCGACGTCGCGCCGACCGGCGAGACGCTGCCTGAGCATCTGAAGAACTTCGGCGCCATGGTCGACGTGCTCGAGCAGAAGATGTCGACCGCCAAGGTGAAGCTGTTGTGGGGCACGGCGAACCTGTTCTCGCACCGCCGCTACATGGCGGGCGCCGCGACCAACCCGGACCCGGATGTTTTCGCTTTCTCCGCTGCGACGGTGCGGGCCTGCCTCGAGGCCACCAAGCGGCTCGGCGGACAGAATTATGTGCTGTGGGGCGGTCGCGAGGGCTACGAGACGCTGCTCAACACCGACCTCAAGCGCGAATACGAGCAGATGGGGCGCTTCCTCTCGATGGCGGTCGAGCACAAGCACAAGATCGGCTTTGACGGCCCGCTGCTGATCGAGCCGAAGCCCCGCGAACCGACGAAGCACCAGTATGACTTCGACGTCGCCACCGTCTTCGGCTTCCTCGAGAAGTGGAGACTGACCAAGGACGTGAAGGTCAACATCGAGCAGAATCACGCCCTCCTCGCCGGCCACACTTTCGAGCACGAGATCGCGCTGGCCTACGCGCTCGGCGTTTTCGGATCGGTCGACATCAACCGCGGCGACGCGCTGCTCGGCTGGGACACCGACCAGTTCGCCATGGACGCCGGCGAAATGACGGTCGTCTTCCACGAGATCTTGCGGCACGGCGGCTTCACCACCGGCGGCCTCAACTTCGACGCCAAGATCCGCCGTCAGTCGCTGGATCCGGTGGACCTGGTCCAGGCCCACGTCGGGTCGATCGACATCTGCGCCCGCGCGCTGCTGAACGCGGAGAAGCTGCTGAACGACGGCGTTCTGACCGGGTTCCTCAAGGACCGCTACGCCGGCTGGGACAGCGAGGAAGGCAAGGCGATCCTCGCCGGCAAGCGCACGCTCGCTCAGGTCGCCGACCGCGCCATCGCTCAGAACATTGCGCCGCAGCCCCGCTCCGGCAAACAGGAATATCTGGAGACGATCCTCGCCCGCCGGTTGTGACGGCGGCGATCGTCCTGATCCTTGGTTTGACGGCGCCCCCGGCGCCTTGCGGCGCCGGGGATTTTTTGTCGGTTCGCTTCGAGCGCTCGGTCAAAGAAAACCCGGCCGCAATGAGCGGCCGGGCCTGAAGAGGGCGCGACGCGTCGAACGGTCAGCGCCGGGCGCCGGAGGTGACGATGTCCAGCCAGACGGCGAGCACCAGAATGACGCCCTTGGTGATCTGCTGCCAGAACGTGTCGATGCCGAGCATCGACATGCCGTTGTCGAGGCTGGCCATGATCACCGCGCCGACCAGCGCGCCGATCACCGAACCGATGCCGCCGCGCATCGACGTGCCGCCGATGAAGCAGGAGGCGATGGCGTCGAGTTCGCCGCCGAAGCCGGCCGACGGCGTGCCCGCCGCCAAGCGCGCGGTGGTGGTCATGCCGGCGAAGGCGCACATCAGACCCATCAGGCCCCAGATCATCATCTTGACCAGGTTGACGTTGACGCCCGACAGACGCGTCGCCTCGAGGTTGGAGCCGACCGCATAGATGCGCCGTCCAAACACCGTCCTGTCGCCGATGACGGTGAAGACCCCGAGAATGACCAGCAGAACCAGGACCGGCACCGGCACGCCCTGATAGGAATTCAGCGTCACGACGAAGCCGGCGATCACGGCGCCGGTGATGACGAGCTTCAAGACCTCGACCGGCCTCGAGGAGACCGGCAGCTTGTGTTTGACGCGGCCGGCCCGCGTGCGGAAGGCGAGGAACGCCAGTAGCGCGAACAGCGCCACGGCCAGGACGTCGCCGATCGCGTTGGGCAGATAGCCCTGCCCGATGAACCTCAGGTCGGTGTGGACCGGGGCGATGGTGATGCCGCCGGTGATCCCCAGCACGGCGCCGCGAAAGGCGAGCATGCCGCCGAGCGTCACGATGAAGCTCGGGATGCCGACATAGGCGACCAGCCAGCCGACCAACAGGCCAGCGGCGACGCCGAGCAACACCACCGCCGCGATGGTGCCGTAAAGCGGCCATCCCCACCACACGTCGAGCACCGCGGTTATGCCGCCGAGGAGGCCCAAGAGCGAGCCGACCGACAAGTCGATTTCACCGGCGACGATGACGAACACCATCCCGCTCGCCAGCATGCCGGTAATCGCCATCTGCCTCAGCAGATTGGAGAAGTTGCGCGCGGTGAGGAACTCCGACACGCCCAGGGAGCGATCGTAAGTCAACGCCCCGAAGAAGATCCAGATGATCGCGATGACGAGCAGCAGGGCGACGATCTTGTATTCGGCGATCAGCCGCCGATAGTCTCTCTTGGCGGGCGCCGTTGCTTGCGTTGGGATTGAGAGCGTCATAGTTCACATCACCCGTTTGAGACCGCTGCATTCACGCGGCGGCGGTTTCTGCAGCGCCGATGGCCGCGGCGAGAATCGTCTCTTGGCTCAAATTGACGTTGGGGAAGTTGCCCCTCAGCTTCCCTTCGCCGATGACCAGGACGCGATCGGCAATGCCGAGAATCTCCGGCATCTCTGAAGAGATCATCAGGATGGCCACGCCCTGCCTGGCGAGTTCGAAGATGAGCTTGTAGATTTCATATTTGGCGCCGACGTCGACGCCGTGGGTCGGTTCGTCGAGGATCAGCACCTTCGGCTCCGGCAGCAGCATCTTGTCCACCACCGCCTTCTGCTGGTTGCCGCCCGACAGGCTGGCGATCGGCAGCAGCGGATGCGCGGTCTTGATCTTCATGCGGATGATTTCCGCCTGAATGACCGCCAGCTCGTCTTCGGCGTTGATCAGCTGATTGTGCGCGAAGCGGCCGAGCACCGACATCGTCATGTTGTAGCCGACCGGCATCAGCGGAATGATGCCGAGGCGCTTGCGGTCTTCCGGCACCATGCAGATGCCTTGGCGAACCGCGTCGGACGGGCTCTTGACGGCGATCTCCTTGCCCTCGAGGAAGATCTTGCCCTCGTGGTCGCCGCGCCAGTAGCCGAACAGCTTGCAGGCGAGCTCCGTGCGCCCGGCCCCGACGAGGCCGGCGACGCCGACGATTTCGCCGGCCCTGAGTTGAAACGAGACGTCGTCGACCACCTTGCGATCGGAATTGATCGGGTCCCAGCAGCTGACGTTCTTGGCCTCGAACACGACGTCGCCGACTTTGTGCTCCTCGCGCGGAAACAGGTTCTTCATCTCGCGACCGACCATCATGGTGATGATCTTGCCGGTGTCGAGTTCGCGCATCGGCTGGGTGCCGATGTGCGCGCCGTCGCGAATGACCGTCACCGTGTCGGCGATCGCCGCCACCTCGTCGATCTTGTGCGAGATGTAGACGCAGGCCATGCCGCGTGACCGGAACTCTCTCAACAGATCCAGCAGCGTCTCGGTCTCAGTGGTGGTCAACGCCGACGTCGGCTCGTCGAGAATGAGCAGCTTGGCGTTCTTATTGAGGGCCTTGGCGACTTCGATGAGTTGCTGCTTGCCGCCTGAGTAGGCCAGCACCGGCAGCGCGACGTTGATGTCGGGCATCTTCAGCTGCTGCATCAGCGCCGTCGCCCTGGCGTTCATCGCTTCGTAGTCGACGAACCCGAAGCCCCGAGTCAGTTCCGAGCCGAGGAAGATGTTCTCCGCCACCGACAGGTGGGGCACCATCATCAATTCTTGGTGGATGATGACGATCCCTGCGTCTTCCGTTTCGCGGATCGTGTAGGCCTTGAGCTCCTTGCCCTCCCACAGGATCGTCCCTTCCCACGTGCCGTAAGGATGGACGGCCGAAAGCACTTTCATCAGCGTCGACTTGCCGGCGCCGTTCTCGCCGCAGAGCCCGACGATCTCGCCCGGCCGAACCTTCAGGTCGATCCCGCTGATCGCCTTGACGCCGGCGAATTCCTTGGTGATGCCGCGCATCTCCAGAAGATATTCGGCCATGAACCCTCACCCCGAAACGAGCGGCTCTTGGCGTCGACCGCCCGACCCTGCTTGCCGCCATATCCTGACCGCGAATCCGTCAGCCTGAGCTTGATCAAGCCTCTTGCCGCCGGCCCCAGCAATCCACAAGGATTTGTGAGAAACAAGCCTGTCAGATCTAAGCCTGAACGCCGATGCCCCCTACGCCCCCAAACGCCCTTGGGACGAACGCGCGGTCATTTGCAATTCCGCCTCCGCCGGGAAGGCGCGTCGCGGCGCTGACGGCGTCCCCGTTTGTCAGCGGAGCCCACCCTCAATCCCAGACGCGCAAGACGCCCGCAGCGCAAGCGTCGTCCGGGGCGCCGAAGCGCCCCGAACGGTGCGAAGGGTTACTTACCCTCGACTTGATCCTTGGTGTAGAAACCGTCCTTGATGACCGTATCGATGTTGTCTTTGGTGAGCGCGATCGGGGTCAGCAGCAGCGACGGGATCTTCTTGGCGCCGTTGTCGAGTTCGGCGTTGTAGGCCGGCTTCTCGCCCTTGATGAGCTGGACGGTCAGCTTGGCGGCCTCGCTGGCGATCAGCTTCAGCGGCTTGTAGACGGTGACGGTCTGGGTGCCGGCGATCACGCGCTTGACGGCGGCGAGGTCGGCGTCCTGACCGGAGATCGGAACCTTTCCGGCGAGGTTCTGGGCGGCGAGCGCCTGGATGGCGCCGCCGGCGGTGCCGTCGTTCGAGGCGACGACCGCGTCGATCTTGTTGTTGGCGGCCGTCAGGGCGTTTTCCATGATCGACATCGCGGTGGTCGGGCTCCACTCCGGAACCCACTGCGAGCCGACGATCTTGATCTTGCCGGAGTCGACGGCCGCCTGGATGACCTTCATCTGGCCCTGACGCAGCAGCTTGGCGTTGTTGTCGGTCGGCGAGCCGCCGAGCAGGTAGTAGTTGCCTTCGGGCTTCGCTTTGAAGACGGCCTCGGCCTCCATAGTGCCGACGCGCTCGTTGTCGAACGAGATGTAGGCGTCTTCGTCCGCGTTGAGGATCAGGCGGTCGTAGGACAGAACTTTGACGCCGGCCTTGTGGGCTTCGTCGATGACTTCGGCGAACACCTTCGAATTCATCGGCACGATCACGACCGCGTCAACCTTCTGCGAGATCATGTTCTCGACCTGGTTGACCTGCTTCTGTTCGTTGGCGTCGGCTGACGTCACGATGACGTCGGCGCCGAGCTCCTTGGCCGCCGCGGTGAAGTAATCGCGGTCGCGGGCCCAACGCTCGACGCGCAGATCGTCGATCGAGAAGCCGATCACCGGCTTCGCCGAGCTGGCGCTCGCCGTCGTGGCGAGCGGCAGGCAAAGGGCGATCGCCGCGGCCGAGCCGGCCAGTAATGTCAGTAGCTTCATGGTGAAACCCCCCAAAAATGCCCTCCCCGAGGGCGTTGCCGTCCTGTTCGAACGAACCCAGCCGAACCAGACGAATCGTTCGGCCTCGGCGTTTTGCGAAGCGGCGACCTCCCTGTCGCGGCGAACCCTTCCCTGCGAGCACGGACCGTAGCGCCGCTTGCGCGCAGCGATTGATGCATCAAAAATATGATGTACGCAACTCAATTATCAGGTCCGCGTTCCAACCCGAACCGGAGTTCGTTTTGTGACGTTACGAACATTTTCTCAAAAGAACGGCGATGTTGGCTGGAACCGGCCGCGTTAGCGATCGAGCAAGAGGTCCGTCCGGCTTCCTCCACAAGCGGAGTGTGTGATGTACGAACATCGTTATTGGATTGAAATTGCCTTGCTCGGCCCGATCTGCCGCGACTCAACGCGCAAAGGACTTGCGGCGGCGGCGACGGCGCGGGGCTTTGACGAAGATTTCGCACCCGCGGCTCGCTTTGGGCCGGCCCCCGGCGGTCGCCGAACGCGGTGAACAAGGCCCAACGCGAGGCTTCGGCCAGCAGCCATGTAACGCCCTGACATATCGCTACAATACGACAGGCCGGCGGCGTTCCTGGCGGCGCCGATCTCGACCGCGCCCCATTCACGGTTTGCGGCTTGCGCCGGCGCCGTTTCTGCGAAAGTATTATCGACGCGCGCATCGCGCCGACGCCGGAACGCCAGCCATGCCGCAGACCGCCAGCACCGGCGCCAAGCCTGCCGTCCTGGTTATCGAGGACGAGCGCGCGCTCGCCGAGGAAATTCGTTACGAACTGCAAGCCGAGGGCTATCCGGTCGCGCTCGCCGAGACGCGGGCTGAAGGCTTGCGCGTCGCGCGCGCCGGCGGCGCGGCGGTGCTGGTCGTCGACCGCATGCTCAACCACGAAGACGGGCTGTCGATCCTCGAGGCGTTGCGCGAGGAAGGCAATCCGACTCCGATCCTGGTGATCAGCGCCCTTTCCACCGTCGACGACCGCATCCGCGGCCTCAAGGCGGGAGGCGACGACTATCTCGTCAAGCCGTTCGAGCTGCGCGAACTGACGGCGCGGGTCGAGGCATTGTCGCGGCGTATCCCCGATTCGCGCGCGACCCGCCTGCGCGCCGGCCCGCTGGAGATGGATCTGGTCGAGCGCTCGGTCCGGCGCGGCGAGCGGCGCGTCGATCTGCTGCCGCGCGAGTTCAAGCTGCTCGAATATTTCATGCGCCGGCCCAACCAGATCGTCACTCGCGCGATGCTGCTCGAGGACGTCTGGAACTACAAGTTCCTGCCGCAGACCAACGTCGTCGACGTCCACATCGGCAATCTCAGGCGCAAGATCGACGCCGGCGGCGAGCCGCGGTTGATCGTCAACGTGCGCGCCGCCGGCTTCAAATTGCATGTGGACGATTGACGTCCTCAAGAGCCGCGCCTTCCGCCTGGCGCTGGCTTTCGCGCTGGCGATCGCCGCGGCGGCGGCGGTCGTCTTCACCCTCATCTACCTGCAATTCTCCGCGGCCTCCGAGCGGATGGTCGGCGCGCGCCTGACCGACGAGGCGACCCGGTCGTTGGCAGCGAGCGACGACGAGCTGCGCGCGCAGATCACCCAACGCCTCGTGTCCGACCTGCGGCGCCTCGACTACGCCGGGCTGTTCGACGCCAAGGGCGCCCTGCTGCTCGGCGACCCGCCGATAATGCCGCCGATTCGACCCGACGGCCGACCCCATCTCGTCGCCTCGGTCCCGGCGCGCGGCGCCGGGCGTCCCGATCAGGCGATCTTCGTCGCCGTCCGCCGCGCCGACGGCTCGATCCTCGTCCTCGGGCGCAGCCTTTCCGAGATCAACGACCTGCGCGAGACCGTGGCGCGATCGCTCGCGCTGGCGCTGGCGCCCACGACGATTCTCATCCTCTTCATCGGCGCTTTGTTCGCCCGCCGCGCCCAGCGTCGGCTCGGCGACATTCACGCCGCCATCGCCGAGATCATGAAAGGCGACCTCAAGCAGCGCCTGCCGGTGATGAGCGAGGTCGACGACCTCGACCGCGTCGCGCGCGACGTCAACCTCATGCTCGACGAGATCTGGCGCCTGCTCGATCAACTGCGCCATATCGGCGACGACATCGCCCACGACCTGCGCACGCCGCTCGCCGTCGCGCGCGCCAAGATCGAGCGCGGGCTCGAGCGCGGCTCGACGATCGGCGAATTGCGCGCGGCGATGGCGGAGGCGCTCGATCATCTCGACCGATCGGCGGCGACCATCAGCGCCTTCCTGCGCGTTTCGGCGATGGAGAGCGGCCGGCGCGAGCGCAGCTTCAGCCCGGTCGACCTTTCGGCGATCTGCGCCGGCCTGTTCGAGTTCTACGAGCCGCTGGCGCAGAGCAAAGGCGTCGCCATCGCCATCGCGGCGCCGCGGCCGACGCTGGTGCGCGGCGACGAGGA
>NZ_JBEKVH010000161.1:0-10534 GCF_049514155.1 Roseiarcus sp.
ATCATAACCAGCCCGGCGATCCGCCCGCCGCGCGCGCCGAAGGAGTCGGACCGTGACCGAAACAGCCCTCCCCTCGCCTTCGGCCGCCAGCCGCCGCTGCGCGAGGGCCCGTAAGCGGCTGCGGGCCAGGCTCAACCTGATGGCGGAGAGCGCCTTTCGGCGAGGAAGCGCGATGGCGTCGCGCGGCCGACGGTTGGCGCCTGTCCATCGCCTTAGCCACCCTTGACGCGCATCAAGCTTTTGATTCGTAAATGCAATCCGTCTCAAGAAGCTTGACGCGCCTTGACATCGCTTGACGAAACTTGACAAAACTTGACGCGCCGCTTGACGGTCAAGCCCTTCTCACGCTCGCGGGAGAAGCGCCGGCGAAGTCGCCGGATGAGGGCGGCCTCACGGCCCCGGATAATCCTCGATCCTGCCGACCGCCGGTTCGCGCGCTTCCCGCAGCGCTTCGCCGACCAGCTCGACCTTGCGCATGACGCGCAGCAGGTTGCGGTGGGCGATCTTTTCGAGGTCGCGTTCGGAGAAGCCGCGGCGGATCAGCTCGGCGAAGAGATGCGGGAAGCAGCCGACATGCTCGAGCCCCTGCGGCTGGGCGCCGCCGTAGAAGTCGGAGCCGATCCCGACGTGGTCGATCCCCGCCGTCTCGACGAGATAGACGATCTGATCGGCGACCTCGGCGAGCGTCACGCGCGGCGCCGGGCCGTTGCGCGCTTCGAGCGCGGCGATGCGCCCTTTGACGTCGGCGACCATCGGCGCCTTGCCGTGGGAATCGAGCGAGCCTCTGAGCCAGTTGCGCAAGGCCTGCGACACGAAGCCCGGCACGAAGGTCGCGAGCACGGCGCCGCCGTTCGCCTTCAGCCGCTTCAGCACGTCGTCGGGCGCGTTGCGCGGATGGTCGCACAAAGCGAAGGCGTTGGAGTGCGACAGCAGGATCGGCGCCTCGGAAACGTCGAGCAGGCGGCGGATGCCGTCGTGCGAAACGTGCGCGCCGTCGACGATCATGCCGAGCCGATTGGCTTCGCCGATCACCGCGCGGCCGAAGGCGTTGAAGCCGCCGTGGCGCGGCGCGTCGGTCGCCGAATCGACCCAATCGAGCGTCTCGTTGTGGCAGGGGATCAGCATCCGCGCCCCCGCCGCGTGCCACAGCCTGAGCGGCGCGAGCGCATTCTCCAGCCCGACGCCGCCTTCGACGACGATGTAGGAGGCGATCTTGCCCGCCCGCTGCGCGCGGGCGAAATCGGCGGCCGAGCGCGCGGGATAGAAGACGTCGGGATACGCCGCCTCGACGCGACGGATGAGGTCGATCTGTTCGAGCGCGGTGCGCGCGGGATGCGGCGCGCTGGTCGGCTGGAACGCCGCCCAGAACTGGGCCCCGACCTTGCCCTCGCGCAGGCGCGGGATGTCGGTGTCGCTCTCGGGATGGACGCGGGTCAGGTCGTAGGCGTGGACGTCGCCGCGCGCATGCTTGTCGATCCGGATCGTCCAGGCGAGGTCGTTGTGGCCGTCGAACAGCGGCGCGCGCGTCAGCAGCGTCACGGCCAGGGCCAGCGCGTCGTCGTTACCCATCCGCGGCGAATCCCCTTTTCAAAACGGCCGCATGCAATCACCATTCGTCAACCAGCGCCAGCGCGCGCCGCGGGTCCGTCGGCTTGTCAACCGGCCGATCCGGCTGATAATGCCGCTTCGGGCGAGCGGGTCGACGCCGCCGGCGACGGGCTGACGAGCGGAACAAGCGATCATGGGCGCTCAGCGGGCGGCAAAGTCGGGGCGCGACATCGTCGCCTATTTCGCCGGGCATCTGGCCAATCTCGCCAACGGCAACGACACGCTCGGCGAGGCCGAACAGACCGTCGTCGTCAAGCCGTTCCATCTCTACGAGCGGGTGCGCCGGCTGCTGACCGTCAACAAGCGCTATTCCGAGGGGCTGGTCGGCGTCTGGGCCTATCCGCCGCCCGACGGCGTCGAGGAGGCGGCGGAATTCTATTTCGACCGCGTGCTCGACCGGCCGATCGCCGCGCGACGCGACGAGCCGACCTCGGCCGACAATCTCGCCGCGCTGATCGCCACCCGCGCCGCCGGCCCGATCGCCCCGCCGCCGCGCGACGAAGCGCTGTCGACCTGGAAGGCGCTGGTCGGCGGCCCGGCGCGCCGGCGCCGCTTCCGCGAGACCAGCGAACTGTTCGAACTGTCGAACCGCATCCTCAAATGCCTCGACGCCGCCAACCGCCCTTACGCCGAAACGCTGCGGCTGGGCTTATGCCCCAAGGAATGGCTGGTCGGCGACGACGCCGCCGGCGTCAACACGCTCAAGGCGGCCAACGGCTTCCTCAAGGCGCTGAAGGCGAAGATGGGCGACAAGCTCGGCCGCCGCCCCAGCGACGAAGAGATCGAGGCCGCCTTCGCCGCCGCGCCGGTTCCGGGCGCGAAGACCGGCAAGGCCTTCGTCGCCACGCCGCTCGGCGCTGCGATCGTCTCGCGCGTCGCCGGCCAGGACCAGACCTATCTGCTGTCGTTCGAAACGGTCGAAGCGACCCAGGCGGCCGAGATCGCCGACGAGGCGGACGGTCCGCTGATGACCCAGCAGGAGGCCGCGCCCTATCTCGCCGCGGCGGTCGAGGCGGGCGCGATCGCCCCGCCTGAGGGCGACCTGCTGGCGGCGATCATGGCGGGACGGACGCTGAACGAGGCGCTGGGCGAGAGCCTGTTCCTGCGCCGCCGGGTCAAAGCCGATTTCGACGGCGATCTCGCCGCTTACGTGGAGGACTTCGATTCTCGCGACGCGGCGCGGTTTTTGCGGACCCTGCGCGTCACGACCCAGACGGCGATCGCGCTCAACGATCTCGATCGCGCCGGCGAACGCGCGCGGCCGGTCTCGACCTTCGCCGCCCTGGCGGCCAAGGGGCCCGACGAATGGCGCTTCCCCGCCGCCGGGATCCTGAGCGGCGACGGGCTGGTGCTGGCGCGGCTGGAGCACGAAGGCGACGAGGCCAAGGTGCTGACGCTGCAGGCCCAGGGCGTCGTCGGCCTCAGCGCCTACGCTCAGCGCGGGGTCAGGGTGCGCCTCGGCGACGCGATGCAGATCGAAGGCATGTTCGACCGCGACGGCCGCCTGCATGTCGTGCTCGACGCCGACGCGCTGACGCGCGCCGACTTCACCCGGCTCGAAATCGAACTGCTGGACGCCCAGCCGTGACCGCTCGCGTCTTCGTGCCCCTGGTCGGCGCGAACGGCGAAGGGGCGCAATTGTTCGAAGCGATCGCCGGCGATTTCGCCCCCGAGCCGCATCCGGCCAAGCTGATGCCGCAGATCTCCGAGCTGTTCGACTTCGGCCTCTACGGCATCGGCCAGACGGTGCGCGAGGCGGCGACCCGCTTCGTCGCGGCGCGACGCGCCAGGCTGTGGCTCAGCCGCAGCAACGGCCACGTCAATCGCTGGAATCTGCGCATTTCCGAATTGCAGATTGGCCGCTTGTCGGACGAGAACGCGCGCTCGGCCGGGCTCGGCCTGACACTGGCGGCGATCTGCCAGGCGTTCGGCCGCGATGCGGGCGTCGTCTTCGCCACCGGCGAAATCGTGCTGCCCAACGCTCCCGGCGCGCCGACCGTCGCGGTCGGCCCGGTCGGCGGCCTGCGCGGCAAGCTGTCGCTGATCGGCGACTACATCGTCCAGCACCGCCAGGCGCTCGAAGGCCGCAAGATGGTGGTGGCGCTGCCGGCGACCGCGATCGACGGCCGCCCGCTCGAGACCGCCGAGGCGGCGCCGCTCGAGCGGCTGCGCAAGGAAGCGCGCGCGGCCGGGGCCGAGATCGAATTCGTCTTCGCCGCCACGCTCGACGCGGTCGAGCCGGCGCTCGGCCCCTTCGCCATGCGCGAGATCGTCACGCCGGCGCGCGCGCTCGCCGCCTTCGCCGCGCTCGTCGCAATTGCGGTCGTCGTCGTCGCCTGGATGTCGTGGCTGCACGCGCCGATCGCGCTCGCCTTCGAGCCGGTCGGCCCGGCGACGCGCGGCCTCGCCGACGATGCCGCGCCGCAGCGCGCGCGCTACGACGCGAGCGCCGACAAGCTGCAATTGCTCGGCCCCTGCTTCGACGACCAGCGCCAGCCGATGGTGGTCGGCGGCGAGACCCTGGTGCTGCGCGTCACCGCGCGCGACGGCCTGCCCTACGCCAGCGCGCTCAGGCCGCCGCGCCTGTTCATCGCCTCGGTCTCGCGCGCCGCCGATCCCGTCATCCTCGACGCCGAACACTTCCGCTCGCTCGCCCCATCACCGCAGGGGAGCGGCGAGATCGACCTCACCGCGGCGATCCCGATCGAACCGACCGAGGACGAAGTGCGGCTGTTCGTCGTCGCCAGCCGCGACCCCTCGCTCACGATCACCGCCCTGCAGGACGACCTGCGCAAGACGCTCAAAGGCCTCGCCGGCGCAGCGGTGTTGACGACGACGACCAGCTTCCTCGCCGACCGCGTCGGCGCGGAGATCAGCTACCAGTTCAAGGTGACCAATGATGCGCGCGCCTGTCCGACCTGAAGCGCCCCGGCGCCATCGGCGCCCTCGCGCGATCGCTCTCCTCCTCGCCGCCTGGTGCGCCGCCGCGGCGTTTGCCGCGCCCGCGCGCGCTGCGCCGCTGGCGCTCGCCAGCGATTCCGACTTCGCCGCCTTCGCCGATCGTCTGCGCGCCTACGCCGACGCGAGCCGCGTGCGCTGGGTCGTCGCGGCCAAGACGCGCGCCGACGCCGAATCGGTGGTCGCCGCGCTCGCCAATCGCCTCGCGCCGATCGATCGGCCGCTCATCGGCCGCGTCGACGCGCGCGCGCTCGCCGACGTCGCGCCGAAACTCGCCGACTCGGCGAGCCCGCTCGCGTGGATGATCGCCGCGGGCGAAAGCGGCGCGGAGGGCCGCCTCGCC
Organism: Roseiarcus sp.; assembly: GCF_049514155.1. Lineage (GTDB taxonomy): Bacteria > Pseudomonadota > Alphaproteobacteria > Rhizobiales > Beijerinckiaceae > Roseiarcus. Next base: position 4,910 of record NZ_JBEKVH010000161.1, read on the forward strand.
TGCTCGTGGCAGGTGGCGGTTTCCGATCCGGCTTTTCCGACCATTGGCGAAGGCCCGCTCGCCGTCTCGCTCGCGCCCAACGACCGCCTGCCGGTCGGCGCGGCGGCGACGTTCCGCGTCGGCCATAGCGGACTGCTGCAATCGAAGCTCTACGCCTTCGACGAGACCAAGCCCGGCGCGATCCGCGATCTCGCCACCGTCGCCGACGCCGACATTCCCGTCGCCGTCGATCCCGCCGGCGACACGATCGTCCTCGCCATGGCGCGCCAGACGGCGCCCTTCCTCGAACGGGTGAAGTCGGCGCTGGCGGCGAGCGACGGCGAGCGGCGCGACCTCGGCAAGGAATACGCGCTGCGCGACAAGCTCATCGGCCAGGGACGCGGCATCGGCGCCAACATCCAGCTCATCCCGCCCAGCATGCTGTCGGCCAAGAAGGACGTCGTCGCGACCGCCGAAGCGAAGCCGCGCCCCGACCCGCTGATGGAAACCTGCCTCTACGCCCTGACCCCGGCGCCGTGACGTGGCGCTAAATCATCGCGCCGTCATGACCGGGCTTGACCCGGACATCCAAGCGCCGCGGCAGCGTTAATCGCGTCGCGCCTGCCGTCTCTTGCTGGATGGCCGGATCAAGCCCGGCCAAGACGCCGGGATGGCAGATCTCCGATCCCAGCGTCGCTCATGTCTTCTCCGGCGCGCCGAGCAGGCGCCATTGGCGCAGCGCCGGCCCGAGCGCGGGGCCGCTTTTGCCGTTGATCGGGCCGGAATAATAGCCGGCGGCGGCGAGCCGCGACTCGAGCGCCTTGACCGTCGCCGGGCTCCAGTTCTGCGTCTTGCCGATGAGGTCGGCGATCGACTCGCCGGAATCGGCGGCAACGGCGCTGAGCAGTTCGTCCGCCGCCGCCGCCGGATCCTTCGCTACGCCGGCGCGCCCCTCGTCGAGCAGCGCGGCGGCGGTGTGATGGCCCTTGGCGAAGCCGAGTTCGGCGGCGCGCCGATAGAGATCGAGCGCGTCCGTCGTCTTGCCGCCGTAGCCGTGCTCGGCGAATTCGGCAAGGTCGTAGGCCGCGCGCGCCGAACCTGTCTGCGACGCCTGCGTCAGCAGCGCGTAGGCGCGCGGCAGGTTCTTGTCGACGCCTTTGCCCTCGGCCAGCGCCACGGCGAGATTGATCGCGCCGTCGGCGAGGCCGCGATCGGCCGCCTTCTCGTAGAGCGCATAGGCCGCCTTGAGGTCCTTGGGCGCGTGGTCGCCGGTCTCGAGCATCAGGCCGAGGCTGTACATCGCGCGCGCGTCGCCGGCGTCGGCGGCCTTGCGGTAATGCGCGTAGGCCTCGTCCATGCGCCCGGCGGCGGCTTCGGCGCGCGCCAGCAGCGCGGTGTAATGGGCGATCTCGGGATGCGCCGCCGCCGCCTGCGCGCAGACGCCGATCGCCGCCGCCGCGTCGGCGCGCAAAGCCGGCAGCTCGACGCCCGGCGTCGAGGCGGTCTCGTCGTGGGGATGGGTCGCGAGGCGCTCGCAGACGAGGCCGGGGTCGTCGGCGGCGCTCTCGGCGTCCTCGAGGCTCGTCAGCAGCGCCTGCGCTTCGCGCGCATGCGCCCCGGCGGGATAGCGCGCGAGATAGAGCTCGAGCAGCCGGCTTTCGCGCCCGCTCAGCGCCAGGCGCCACAACAGGTCCTCGACGTCAGCGCGCGCCGACGGCGCCGACGGTTTCGCCGACGGGCCGATCTCGCCGAGCAGCGTCCTGACGTCGGCGACATGCGCGCCGTCGGGATAGCGTTCGAGATAGATCGACAGCAGCGCGGGATCGCGCTCGCCGCCGGCGAGCCGCCACAGCAACCCCTCAGGCGACGAATCGCCCGCCGACTCGCCGGCGAAATAGAACTGCCGCGTCAGCGACGAATTTTCCCACGGGATCTGCGCGCCGCCGGTGGCGGCGATGACGTCGCGACGCACCGCGATCATCATCGAGGAAACGTCGATCCCCGGCGCGGCGACGTGGCCGAGCAGCGCGCGCGCGAACGGGCTGTTGCGGCCGGCGCCGTCGTAGGCGACGTTGTCGGGCTGGGTGGCGAAAGCGATCAGGAAGCCCGCCGCGTCGCCGACCCGCGCCAGCCCCGACGCGCGCAGGGCGACGTTGAGGTCCTTGAGCGGATTGTTGCGGCAGGCGTCGAGGAAGACGAGGTGGATTCCATTCGCCTTCGCCAGCCCCTCGAGCACCGAGTCGAGACGGATGGTGCGCTTGTCGATGTCGTCGACGCTGCGCAGCTCGGCGTCGACCGGGATCAGGTAATTGTGGGCGGCGACCTGCAGGCCGTGGCCGCCGTAATAGAACAGCGAGACGTCGGCGGTCGCGGCGCTGCGGGCGAAGTCGTCGATCGCCCGCTGCATCCGCGCCTGGTCGAGATCGACGCCGAGCGTGACGGCGAAGCCGAGCGCCTTCAGCGCATCGGCGACGTCGCGCGCGTCGTTGGGCGGATTGGCGAGCTCGGGAACCGAGCGATAGAAGCCCTCGCCGATGACCAGCGCCACCCGGGTTTCCGCTGAGGCGGTCGCGGCCGCGACGAGGCAGAGCGCGGCGGCGAACAGACCGAGCGACAGCCCCCGACGCCTGAGCGTCGCGCCGACTCGCGTCGTCCCGTTCGAGGCGTCCATGGCGGCCATCCCTGAAACTCGGATGCCGTTCCGACACGGCCAAGTCAAGCCGCCGGGCGCGGCCTCAGAGCCCGCCGCCCTTCTCCAGCGCAAGGCTGGCGACGTTCAGCGTTTCGGCGACGAAGTCGCCGCCACGGGTCAGACGCGGATGGTCGGGGTCCTCGGCGCGGACCAGCTCGACATCCTTGTGGATGATCGCGATCGCATCATGCAGCGCGTGGAGCGCCTCGGTCTTGGTGCGCGCGGCGCGCACCCGTCGCGCCGCCTGGGCGACGACGTTCGCCTCGTCCTGTAACTGCGGCGGCAGGCGCGGCGCGACCTGGGCGAGGGCTGCGGCGTAAGTGTCGAGGGCATCGGCGATGCAAGCCTGGGTCGCGCAGCCGCAATTGCGGATGTAGGACTCGGTGGCGCGCGACAGCGCCTTCACGTCATCGCCTGCCTCGCCGAACGTCGGCAGCGACGGCAGCGACGGCCCAACGTCGCAGGCGCCCGAGGACGCCGCATCGGGGCCGACCGCGAAACCGGGGCCGCTGCTGGTCGATCCGGCGGGCCCGGGCGCCGATGGGCCGGCGCCGCCGACGTTGGCGTGCCCTTCGCCGTTCTCTCCCGCCATTGCGGCGCCGCTGGCGGCGAGCACGACGGCGAGGACGAGCGTCGCCATCCAGAATTTTGCGAAATTCGCTAAGGTCGTCGCACGCACCGAGGCCTCCTCCTCCAACGCGCCGGCGGCCTAAGCCGCCGATGAGCGCTGGACCCTTTGCGGTTTACGGTCCGGTTCGACGCCTATGGTTACGCGAAGCGCGAGCCCAGGTCGAATCCCGGCGCGCCAGCGCGCTTTGCCAGCGCCGCCCGCGGGCCAACGGCAAGAGGAAGAAGCCGGCGAGGCGTCGAGCGTTCAGCGCGGCGCGCGATCGTCGCCGCTCACGCCTTCACCACTTTGACTTCCGCGCCGTCCTCGACGGCGACGACGCGCACTTTCGCCCCTTTGGGCAGATCGTCGCCGGCGACCCGCCACAGGCTGTCGCCGACGCGCATGCGGCCGTAGCCGCGCTCGATCGCCTCGTCGAGATAGAATTCCTTGCCGATCAGCGCATGGGCGCGGCTGAGCGGCAATTGCGGCGCGCCGGAATCGAGCGAGCCGTACACCCGCCGGCCGATGAAGACGAAGACGACGACCAGCGCCGCGAACAGCAGCAGCGCCGGCGTCAGTTCGATCGCGACAAAGAATTCGACTGCGCCAAGGGCGACCGCCGCGAGGCCGATCCAGATCAGGAAGGCGCCGGGAACGAACGTCTCGGCGGCGCAGAGCGCCAGTCCGGCGACCAGCCAGACGACGTAGGGATGGATGGAGAACAGGTCGAGGTCGGTCACGACCTAGCCTTGCCCCGGCGCCGGCGGCGAGGGCGGCGGCGAGTCGGGAACCACGCTCGCCGGGCGTCCGGGGGCGCGCGCCGCGCCTTCGCCGAAGGCGCTCGCCGCGATCTGCGAAATGCCGCCGAGCGTGCCGGCGAGCGAAGACAGCTCCATCGGCACGATGAACACCTTCTGGTTGGGCGCCTGCGCGAACGCCTGCAGCGCGCGCACGTATTTGTCGGCGATCAGGTAGTTGAGCGCCGCAACGTCGCCGTGGGCGGTCGATTCGCTGACCACCCGCGTCGCCAACGCCTCGGCCTGGGCGGTGCGCTCGCGCGCCTCGGCGTCGCGGAACGCCGCTTCCTTGCGCCCTTCGGCTTCCAGCATCACCGCAGCCTTGCGCCCTTCGGCGCGGGTGATGTCGGACTGGCGCATGCCCTCGGCCTCGAGGATCACCGCGCGCTTCTCGCGCTCGGCCTTCATCTGGCGGCCCATCGCCTCGACTAGGTCCTTGGGCGGCTCGATGTCCTTGATCTCGATGCGCGTGACCTTGACGCCCCACGGCTCGGAAGCCGCGTCGATCACGCCGAGCAGCCGGGCGTTGATCTCGTCGCGGTGCGACAGCAACTGGTCGAGGTCCATCGAGCCCATGACGGTGCGGATGTTGGTCATCACCAGGTTGAGCAGCGCCTGTTGGAGATTGGCGACCTCGTAGGACGCCCGCCGCACGTCGAGCACCTGGTAGAAGGCGACGCCGTCGACCGTCACCGTGGCGTTGTCCTTGGTGATGATCTCCTGGCTCGGCACGTCGACGACCTGCTCCATGACGCTGAGCTTGCGGCCGACGCTGTCGACATAGGGAATGATCAGGCCAAGGCCAGGCGTCAGCGTCTTGTTGTAGCGGCCGAAGCGTTCGACGGTGTAATTGTAGCCTTGCGGCACCTGCCGCACGCCCATCAAGACGGTGACGATGACGAACAGCGCGATCGCGATCGCGACGATGCCAAACCCGGCGACCATGGCCGACTCCCTCTCGCGTCGCGGCGGCGAACCGCCTGACGCGCTGCGCCGCTTACGGGACGGCGGGCAAGTCTAGCCGCCGCGCCGCCCCAAGGCCATAGAGGACCGCCGCCGTTCACGACGCGGCCGGCGTTTCCTCCACCGTCAATGTGACGCCGGCGGCTTCGAGCGGCCGCCCCGCCGCCTGCGCGTCCGCCGCGCGATCGATTCTCAGCAGCGCCAGCGCCTTGTCGCCCGCCGCGGCGCCGAGCGCGCCGACGGCGAGCGCGCCGTCGGTCACCGGCGTGCCGGGCGCCGGCGCCGCGCCGGCGAGGCGAACCCGCACGACGCGCTTTCTCGCTTCGCCGCGGTGCTTCATCCGCGACACGACTTCCTGGCCGACGTAGCAGCCCTTGTGGAAGTCGATTCCGTTGAAGAGATCCATGTCGGCGTCGTGGGGGAAGGCGTCGCCGTAGGCGAAATCGACGCCGCCCGTCGGCGCGCCGACGCCGATTCTCAGCGCCTCGTAAGCGGGAAGCGCGGCTTCGCCGATCGCCTCGGCGGCGGCGCGCGGCAGGATCGCGCGCCGGCCGAGCGCTGCGGCGCGCGGATCGGCGTAGACG
>NZ_JBEKVH010000162.1:0-8686 GCF_049514155.1 Roseiarcus sp.
AGCTGGGTCAGGACTTTGGCGTCGACTTGGCCCGAATCGCTTTGCGGAATCTTGTCAAGCATCGGCTCGATGTCGGCCGCGGCGGCGATATAGGACTGGATCTGCGCCTCGGTGAGCGCGACCTGCTTCATCGGCTGGTCGGGCGCGCCGGGGGACTGGGCTTGGGCCAGAGCGGCGTCGGGCGCCAGTAGCGGCGGCAGCGGCGCCAAGCAGATGAGCGCGAGGGCGGCGGCGAGCGGGCGAACGAGACTGGCCATCGGAGTTCCTCCGGGTTGGGGCAGGGAACCCTGCCGCGTCGACGGCCGTCGCGCAAGCCTCAACTGTTCTGCGCCAGCGGCGTCTGCGGCGGACGCGCGGCGGCGCGCGGCGCGAAGGCCTTGGTCAGCGCAAAGATCGCCGCCAGCGTGACCGCATAGACGACGACCTGCAGCACCGAAGGCTGGTCGGAATAGCCGATCAGCGTGTGCAGCACGCGGCCGAACAGGCTGGTGTCGGAGAGAATCGCCGACGTGTCCCAGGCGGTGTCGCTCATCGCCCCGCCTGCTGCAGGAAGTTCGCCGCCTGGGCGGCGAGGCCGGCGGCGAGGAAGGTGATGAGCCCGGTCGTCACCGCGAACAGGCGGCGGGGCGGGATCGTCGCCAGCCCGAAATAGGTGACGGCGCTGACGGCGACGCCGGCGGCGAGGCCGAGCGCCGAGCCGACGAGCAGGTCGCCGGCGGTCGTGCCGCCGGCGGCGACGAGCCCATAGAGGAACAGCGCAACTTCCGAGCCCTCGCGCATCACCGCGATGGCGACGACGATCGCCAGCGCGAACAGCGAGCGCGCGCCGCTGCGAACCTCCTGGCCGAGCTGGCGCGCATCGGCGGCGAGCTGGCGACCGTGGCTCGCCATCCAGATGTTATGCCAGGCGAGCATGCAGACGGCGAGGCTGAGGATCGCGGCGTTGAACAGCTCCTGGCCGACGCCGTTCAACGCCGAGGCCAGAGCGCCGGCGAAGGCCGCGACCAGGGAGGCGCCGACAACGCCGGCCGCGACGCCGGCGCCGGCCATCAGCCGGCTGCCGCGCACGCCCTGGGTGACGGCCATGACGATGCCGACGATGATGCCGGCCTCGATCACTTCGCGAAAGACGATAATCAGCGCGCCGATCATGAGGCGTCCCTTCCGGTCATTGGGCGACGAGGAAGCCCTCGGTGGTCGCTTCGTGGTAATCGTCGAAGAAGCGGTAGCGTCCGGGCTTGAGGGCGCGCACCTTGACGGTGATCGCGCCGCCGCCGGCGACGACCTTCTCGACCCTGAGCGCCTTGCTCTCGAACTCGGCCGGCGTCGCGTCCTGATTGGCGAGCTCGATCACGATCGGCTTGCCGGCGGGAACGCTCGACTCGGCCGGTTCGAACTTGTGGTCCTTGAGCGTGATCTGGATCTGGGTCTCGTCATCGGCGAGCGCCGGCGCGGCGGCGCCGGCGGCAAGCGCGATCGCGAGCGCAACAACGGAAAGCGGCGGCGTGCGGGTCATCGGGTTCTCCTGGATTGGGTTGGGGCGGCGGCGCGCAAAGCGTCATCACGACGCCCGGCGGGCGAGGGCGCGGACGATCGACGCGCCGGACGGCGCGCGAAAGACTGGGGTTGGGGAATTGGCGCCGGCGTCGCCCGCAGCGCGGGTCAAAACCAACCTCCGCGCGTCTCGGCGCGCGGCTTCATCGTCGTGCATCCCGTCCTCGCTAACCGGCGGGTTCAAGGCCCGCTGTCGCTGCGCAAGATATAACGAAGAAACAATCGCTCGGCAAGCAAGTTTTGACAGATTATAATATTTCTAATAAGCGATATAGACTGCAAGACAGACGATATCGTCGCTTTGATCCGGCGCAAAAATCTATGTATTCACGATCTAGACATCAAATCTTGACGTGAAAAGAACAAATATTCAGCGAAACATAGCGATCGTGACTTCGTTTTGTTTCTAGCCGCGCGCGGCGGCGAACGGGGCGGCGATCGTCGATTGCTCGCGCTTGCCGCCGGCGCGGCGGCGGGCGTTCGTACGTCGTCGGGCCGAGGCCGCACGCGCCTTCGATCTCCGGCGGGCGGGGCGTTCACGACTCTTTTGCGACAACGGCCGAAATACCGCCGCGCGTCGAAAAAACCGCTTGCGTTTGAAGGCGATTCGCACAAATAACCATCTTGCCCACTACGCACGTGCCTGTGGTCGTGTGTCGGTCGGCGGGGATCTGGACAAGAGGCCAGTTAACCGCCCGTGCAAAGACCGGCAGCCGGAGGCGAACCGGCGTACCCCGCCAAACGGGGGACGCGACTTGAAGCAACGACGGACCGGGCTTTTTTGGTCTCTGCCGGCCCTCCAAAGGTCGGCTTACCGAAGAGGCTTGTCTATCTTGCCGGGCGTGCGGAAGGGATACCTCCCCTCCAAACGATGGCTGTGAGAGCGGCGCAGGCTTTGGCCTGCGAGGCCCAAGCGGCCACGGCGCAGCATCTGGTCGCGCGACGCGCGCCTGCCGCGGCTCTCAAGCCGCGTCGAGCGCGAGGCGAGCGGCCTCGGCGGCGGGTCAACGCCAGCGGGTCGCGTCTCCACAGCGCGCTCCGCCATGCGCATCGCCGACGATCCTGAAGCTCTTGCCCGGCGGCATCGCGACCGCCCGACGGAGGCGCCGACATGACGGATCGCATCAAGGACTTTCTCGCCCGAACGAAGGACGACGGGCCGCGCCTGGTCGTCGACCTCGAAGTCGTGCGCGACAATTATTTCGCCTTCGCCAAGGCGCTGCCTGACACGCGCGTCTTCTACGCGGTCAAGGCCAATCCCGCGCCCGAGATTCTCGATCTGCTCGCCCGGCTCGGCTCGTGCTTCGACGCCGCTTCGGTCGCCGAGATCGAGCAGACGCTCGCCGCCGGCGCGAGCCCCGACCGCATCAGCTACGGCAATACGATCAAGAAGGAGCGCGACGTCGCGCGCGCCCACGCGCTCGGCGTGCGTCTGTTCGCCGTCGACAGCGAAGCGGAAGTCGACAAGATCGCGCGCGTCGCGCCGGGTTCGAAGGTCTTCTGCCGCATCCTCTGCGACGGCGCCGGCGCCGAATGGCCGCTGTCGCGCAAGTTCGGCTGCGCGCCGGAACTCGCGGTCGCGGTGCTCGAGCGCGCCCATCGGCTCGGCCTCGTCGCTCACGGCCTGTCGTTCCACGTCGGCTCGCAGCAACCCAACCCGCGCGCCTGGGACGGGGCGCTGAAAGCCTCGGCGACGATCTTCAAGGAGCTCGCCGAACGCGGAATCCAGCTCGCCATGCTCAACCTCGGCGGCGGCTTCCCGACCCGCTACCTCAAGCCGACGCCAAGCGTGCGGATGTATGGCCAGACGATCTTCCGCGCTTTGCGACGGCACTTCGGCAACCGCATTCCCGAAACGATCATCGAGCCGGGTCGCGGCATGGTCGGCAACGCCGGAATCATCGAGGCGGAAGTGGTGCTGATCTCGCGCAAGTCTAAGGACGATCCGCGCCGCTGGGTCTATCTCGACATCGGCAAGTTCAACGGCCTCGCCGAGACGATGGACGAGATGATCCGCTACCCGATCCGCACCGACTACGACGACGACGTCATGTCGCCGTGCGTGATCGCCGGCCCGACCTGCGACTCGGTCGACGTGCTCTACGAGAAAGACCCGTACATGTTGCCGGTGAGCCTCGAGATCGGCGCCAAGGTGCTGATCGAAGGGACCGGCGCCTACACGACGACCTACGCTTCCGTCGGCTTCAACGGCTTTGCGCCGCTCAAATCCTATGTGATCTGACCGCCGCGCCCGTCGCCGCGATGCGGCGCTGCGCCGGCTTGCTCCCAACGTGAAATAGGCGTTGAATCCGCGCGCCTGTATTCCGACATGGGAGGGTCGGGATGAGCCTCATTTGGGGCCTTGTGGCGTTGCTCGCCGCTACGGTTGCGGCGACATGCGGCGTGCGCGCAGCGCGTCGCGCCCTTGCGGGCGGGCTGATCGGCGAAATCAGCGAAACCCTGACCCTGCTCGAGACCCACGACCTCGAAGCCGCGCTCGCCCATTGCGGCGAAGGCGGCTTGGCGCCGAGCCTGCCGGCGCTGCCGACGCTCAGCTATCGCGCCGACGCGGGCTGGATGGCGTTGCTCGGCGCGCATCTCGCGCGGCTGTCGGCGAGCTTCTACGCGTCGGCCCAGGCGCTGCAAGACGAATTGCGCGGCTTGTCGAGCGAGACCGTGGCGGCGGCGCGGACCGAACGCGCCAGATCCGCGTCGCAGGAATTGCAACGCACGTTCACGCTCGGCGACGAAACGCTGCGTTCGCTGCGCGACGTCGTTTCCCGTCGCCGCTGCCGGTCGATTTCGCGATCGTGATCGCGCCGACGGCATGTTGCGCTTCGGTCTACGCGGGCCTCATCCTGAGGCGCCCTCGCGTCAGCGAGGGCCTCGAAGGATGACCCGGCAAGCGCCGCCGTCCGTGCGAACGGAAGCGTCCTTCGAGGCCGCTTCGCGGCGCCTCAGGACGAGGGGGTTCAGGCGGCAAACATACCCAAGCAAACGCCGCGCGCTGTGAGCGCGCCCCGAGGTGGCCGCGGCGGCTTGCGGATGATAAGAGCCGCGCCGCGGCTTCCCGCGTGCTGAGGGTATCGATCATGGCGTTCTGGTTGGATATCGCCGATTTCGCGCTGAAGGCGGCGTTGATCGTCATCGCGCTCGGCGCGCTGGTCGCATTCGTCGCGCTGATCGCCGGGCGGATGCGCGGCGGCGACGCCGAGGGGCCGCGCCTGACTGTGCGCTCGCTCGACGAGCGCTACGACGCCATGACCGACGCGATCAACGCGCGCCTGCTCGACAAGAAGGCGCTGAAGGCGCGCGCCAAGGCGCGCCGGCGCGAGGCCAAGGCGGCGGAGAAGTCGGGCGCGCGCGTGGGCCAGAAGCGAATCTTCGTCCTCGATTTCAAGGGCGACCTGCGGGCGCGGGCGGTGCGCCGGCTCGCCGCCGAAATCGACGCCGTGCTCGCCGTCGCGCGGCCGCAGACCGACGAAGTCGCGATCAAGATCGAGAGCCCCGGCGGCACGGTGACCGGCTATGGCCTGGCGGCGGCCGAGGTGATGCGACTCACGGGCCGCAAGGTGAAGGTGACCGCCTGCGTCGACCAGGTGGCGGCGAGCGGCGGCTATCTGATGGCCTGCGCCGCCGACCGCATCCTCGCCGCGCCGTTCGCGCTGGTCGGCTCGATCGGCGTCGTCGCGCAGGTCCCCAACCTCCACCGCCTGCTGAAGCGCAACGACATCGACTACGAGGAAATCACCGCCGGCGAGTACAAGCGCAGCGTCTCGGTGCTGGGCGAGATCACGCCGCAGGGCCGCGAGCATTTCCGCGGCAAGCTCGACGCCACCCACGAGGCGTTCAAGCGCTTCGTCCAGGAGCGCCGTCCCGGCCTCGACATCGCCAAGGTCGGCGACGGCGACGTCTGGCTGGCGAGCGAGGCGCTCGGCCTCGGCCTCGTCGACGCGCTGGCGACCAGCGACGAATTCCTGTTTTCCGCCCGCGGCGAGGCGCGGCTCTACGAGATCGCCGCCGCGCAGCGCAAGAGCCTGGCGCAACAGCTCTTCGGCGGCTTCGGCGGCGAGGCGCGCGCCATGTGGGATCGGGTGTCGACCGGGTTCGGGGGGACGGGAGAATAGGGTCTCCGCAAGGCTCGGATCGCCCGGGCGGGACTTGCGCGCCAGAGCCTTTGATCCCATAATATGCCCTAATAATATGGCAAGGGATCGGACAATGTCGTCTGTCGTCTCGAAGAAGCGAATGGCGAAAGTCAAGCCGTCGCGGAAGGCCGCGCCAGGCCGCGCGCATGAAACTGCGCCGCCCTGGAGCTTCGTCATGGACCTCGGCTTGTCGAAGAAGCAGTTGGCCGAATCGATCGGGCTCAAGCCGGAGGCGCTCTATAAGGCGCGGCGAGCGAACGCGGCGAAGACCGTGACCCGCCTCGCCGAAATGGCGGAAATCCTCAATCGCGTCGCCGGTTGGGCGGGGGGACGCGCGCAAGCGGTCGCTTGGTATCGAAGCGAACCCATCCCGGCGTTCGGCGACCGCACCGCCGAGTCGCTGGTGAAGTCGGGTCAAGCGACGGCCTTGCGCGACTACCTCGATTCGATCGCGATGGGCGGATTTGCGTGAAGTTCCAGGGGCTCGCGTATCGCGCGCATGATCCCCGCTGGTCGTTCAAACCGTTGTCGGGAGAAGGCGCCGCGGTCCACGGCGGGCGCTTCAACCCGAAGGGCAGGTCGGCGCTTTATCTCGCGTTGGATCCGATCGCTGCGGTCAAGGAAGCGAGCCAAGGTTTCGCGCGCAAGTTCGAGCCGTGCGTGCTCTGCACTTACGAAGTCGACTGCGAGGACATCGTCGATCTGCGCACGGCGGAAGCGCGAAGGGCGGCGCACGTCGCCGAAGAAGACATGGCCTGTCCTTGGTTCGCCGACGCCGCCGCGGGCCGAATTCCCGCGTCATGGGGGCTCGCCAATCGACTGATCGCGGCGGGAGCGGCGGGCCTGCTCGCTCTGAGCTACGTGCGCGGCGCGACCGACCAGGACGTCAATCTCGTGCTGTGGGATTGGAGCAAACGTCAGCCCCATCGCGTCGCAGTCTTCGATCCGAGCGGCCGCCTGCCGAAGAACCAGCTCTCCTGGCCGTGAGCTTGTCTCCCCGCTGGCCCCCTGCTAGGGGAGGCGCCCGCTTTTCCCTTGCTTGAAGGACGTTTCGCCCATGGCCGGCCGCCAGTTCATCTATCACATGCGGGGCCTCAACAAGACCTGGCCCGGCGGCAAGAAGGTGCTCGAGGCCATCAACTTGTCGTTCTATCCGGACGCCAAGATCGGCGTGCTCGGCGTCAACGGTTCGGGCAAGTCGACGTTGCTGCGCATCATGGCCGGTCTCGACCCCGAATTCACCGGCGAGGGCTTCCTCGCCGAAGGGGCGCGGGTCGGCTATCTGCCGCAGGAGCCCCATCTCGACCCCGATCTCGGCGTGCGCGGCAACGTCATGCTCGGCGTCAAGGAGAAACAGGCGATCCTCGACCGCTACAACGAACTGGCGATGAACTATTCCGACGAGACGGCGGACGAGATGACCCGCCTGCAGGACGAGATCGAGGCCAAGGGCCTGTGGGACCTCGACAGCCAGGTCGAACAGGCGATGGACGCGCTCGGCTGCCCCTCGGACGAAGCCGACGTCGACACGCTGTCGGGCGGCGAGCGCCGCCGCGTCGCTTTGTGCCGGCTGCTGCTCGAACAGCCCGAACTGCTGTTGCTCGACGAGCCGACCAACCACCTCGACGCCGAGACCGTCAATTGGCTCGAAGGCCATCTGCGCGCTTACCCCGGCGCGATCCTGATCGTCACCCACGACCGCTACTTCCTCGACAACGTCACCGGCTGGATTCTCGAGCTCGACCGCGGCCGCGGCATTCCCTACGAGGGCAATTATTCCGCGTGGCTGACGCAGAAACAGAAGCGGCTCGAACAGGAGGGCCGCGAGGACGCCGCGCGCCAGCGTGCGCTCGCCGAAGAAAGCGAGTGGATCGCCGCCTCGCCCAAGGCTCGCCAGGCCAAGTCGAAGGCGCGCGTCGCCGCCTACGACGAGCTGGTCAGGAAGCAGTCGGAGAAGGCGCCGACCATCGCCCAGATCGTCATTCCGGTCGCCGAGCGGCTGGGCCAGAACGTCATCGAGTTCGACGCTCTGTCGAAGGGCTTCGCCGACCGGCTGCTGATCGACAAGCTGTCGTTCAGGCTGCCGCCCGGCGGCATCGTCGGCGTCATCGGCCCCAACGGCGCCGGCAAGACCACCCTGTTCCGCATGATCACCGGCCAGGACAAGCCGGACTCCGGCGCGATCAAGATCGGAGAATCGGTGCAACTCGGCTACGTCGACCAGTCGCGCGACGCGCTCGACGACAAGAAAAACGTCTGGGAGGAAATCTCCGGCGGCTACGACATCCTCACGCTCGGCAAGCGCGAGATCAATTCGCGCGCCTATTGCGGCGCCTTCAATTTCAAGGGCGCCGACCAGCAGAAGAAGGTCGGCATGCTGTCGGGCGGCGAGCGCAACCGGGTGCATCTGGCCAAGATGCTCAAGGGCGGCGCCAACCTGTTGCTGCTCGACGAGCCGACCAACGACCTCGACGTCGACACGCTGCGCGCGCTCGAAGAGGCGCTGCTGGATTTCGCCGGCTGCGCAGTCGTCATCAGCCACGACCGCTTCTTCCTCGACCGCATCGCCACCCACATGCTCGCCTTCGAGGACGACAGCCACGTCGAGTGGTTCGAGGGCAACTTCGCCGACTACGAGGAAGACAAGAACGTCATTTGGGCTGAAGGAAAGCCGGGATGAACCTCAATGATCTATTCCGATTGAAGGGGATCGAGCCCAACGATGTCATCGTGATGCGGCACCGACCATCCGAACCGAAACTCAATCGAGTGCTCCCGTGGCTCGCCGCCGAGCGCCCCGATCTGTTCAACGCCTATCAACAGACCCAGGGTCAGAAAGTCGAAAAAGCGATGTCGGGGGCAGCTTATACCAAGACTCTCTGATCACGACCTGTAGGCCCAATCTCGCAGGCCGATGGACATGATCTTCCAGGGTTGATCGACGAGCTTGTTCCAGGCGTCGCAGCAATGGTCGACGATGTCGT
>NZ_JBEKVH010000163.1:0-7718 GCF_049514155.1 Roseiarcus sp.
GTCACCTCGAAGAACACATGCGCGGCGAACTCGCCGCGATTGGTGAACTCGATACATTTCGCGCCGCCATTGGCGCAGGCCTGGATGACCTTCTTACAAACCTCGACGTCGGGATGATAGAAGACCGGGATCACCCCCTGGTCGATCATCGCCGACAGAACCGCCATACGGTCGACTGACATTTCTTTGCTTCCTTCTCTTCCTGAGCGCATCGGCATTAACCGATCGGCGCCTGCTCCCGGCGATTCTCCTACGCGCGGGCAACTTCATTTCAGATCGAATCTCGTCGATGCGGGCTCGGTGACGCGCAGGCTCAGTAGATTCCCTGTGCGACCTCGGCAAGAATCAGCTTGTCCAACTTCAGGTCAGATACTATGCGGCGGAGCCGGGCGTTCTCCGCTTGGAGCTGCCCTGGCCGCTTCACCTGGTCCGACTGCAGCCCGTCAAATTCTCGCCGCCACCGATAATACGTGACCTCAGGTACGCCGACGGCCCGGATCGCATCGGCCACCGATTGCCCGTGCGACGTCAGCGCATCCACCTGGCGCAGTGTCGCGGAGATTTCTTTCGGCTGGTGACGCGTTCTCAGCACTATCGTGCTCCTCCAATTCCTGAGCGGCGCCTCAGGGTGGACCATTTCGACGGGGGGAGGGCGATCGCACTCCTATGCCGTTTGCTCCTGCTTGATCCCAAGGAGCTCGTCGAGACTCGACCACAACGCATCTGAAATCGGCCATCGACTCCATTTCATATTCTGCTCAGCGCGTCCGCGTTGGCTCATGCCCAGCACCGCCGCCGAGACAATTGGATTGCGGAGCGGAAACTGGATCGCCGCCGCCTGCAGCGGAGCATCTTGGGCGGCGCACAGAGCCTGAATTCGTTTCGCTTTGTCGACGATTTCCGCCGGCGGAGCGCCATAGTCGTACGTGGCCTTCGCGCTTCCCGGGCCGGCGGCGAGGATCCCGGAGTTGAAGACGGCGGCGGCGACGATGTGAGTTCCCGACGCTTTAGCCGCGGGAAACAGATCGACGAGCGCGCTCTGGTCGAGCAGGGTGTAACGGCCGGCGATCATCACTGCGTCGAGGCGACAGGCCTTCACGAACCGGGTCGCCACGTCGCTCTCGTTGACGCCGACGCCCACCGCCTTGATGAATCCACCCTTGCGCAGGTCGTCGAGCGCGCGATAGCACCCCTCCACCGCTTCGTTGAACCGCCGCTCGAAAGCCGCGCCATGGGTGAAGCGGTCGACGTCGTGCATGTAGACGAGATCGAAATCCGTAATGCCGACCCGGCTGGCCGACTGTTCGAGCGAACGCATCGTTCCGTCATAGCTGTAGTCGAAGACCGGCTTGAGGCGCAGCGGCGCGGCCCACCACCCATAGTCCACTTTCTCGCCGTAAGGGGGCACCAAGTATCGTCCCGCCTTGGTCGAGACCATGACGCTGTCCCGTGGCACGGTTCGCAGGAAGCTTCCCAGCCGCAGTTCGCTAAGGCCGTGACCATAAAACGGCGACGTATCGAAGTATCGGAAGCCAGTCGCGTAGGCTTCCGCCAGAACCTCTGCCGCCTCGCGTTCGGACACATCGCGATAGAGGGTGCCTAGCCCACTCGCGCCGAAGCCCAGCTTCGTGGGAAAGGCAAGGTGGGACCGCTGTGCATCAGAAGGCATCGCCATTCTCCTTCTCGGTCGCCGACGCCAGCGCAGGCAGGCCGTAACATTCGATCGCCGAGCCTCCGAAGACTCGGTCGCGTTCGGACTGAGTGAGATCCTTGACGCACTCGCGCAATGCGTCGATCACCCGCTCGTAGCTGGCCGCGACCAAACAGACCGGCCAATCGGACCCGAACATGCAGCGATCGGCGCCAAAAATTTCGAGGGTCTCCATCACGTAGGGCTTAAGATCCGCGGGCGTCCAAGCCCGCCAGTTCGCCTCGGTCACCATGCCGGAAAGCTTGCACCAGACATGGCCCCGCTGGGCTTTGAACCCGCGCATGAGAGACGCCCATTCGTCGAAGCCGCGATTTCGGATTTCGGGCTTGGCGATATGGTCGAGGACAAAGCGCAGATTGGGGAAGGCCTCCGTCGTCTTCACGCACGACGGCAACTGGGGGAGGTTCGGCACCAGGTCGTAAACGAGGCCCGCGCGCTGAACTTCCGACAGTCCCCGCTTGACGTCATCCCGCAGCAGCCAGTTCGGGTCGGCCTCGGTCTGAATCAGGTGCCGAACGCCAACGAGCCAGCGCCCTTCGGGACTGCTTTTCAGCGCGGCCAACGTCTGGGCTACGTTCGCGTCCGTGAGGTTGACCCAGCCGACCACGCCGGCGACAAAATCGGTCGCCGCCGCGAGGCGGATGAACTCCCAGGTCTCGTCGAGATCGTTCCAGGTCTGCACCAGAACCGTTGCCGAAACGCCGTTGCGCTCGAGCGACGGGCGCAGATCAAGCGGGTCGAACCGCCGTTTGAGCGACTCGAACGGCCCGCTCAACCAGCCGTAATCGCCGCCTGTTTCCGGATGCCAAAAGTGCTGATGCGCATCGATGGCGATTTGCGGCATGTCCTATTTTCCTCACCACCGCTGATGAACGAACGGTTTGATCCGGCTGGCGTAGACCGCCGCAATCTTCTGCATCGTCTCGGCGGGGATCGGCGGCAGCGCGGCGGCGGCCACGTTCTCCTTGGCCTGCTGGGGGCTCTTGGCGCCGGGAATGACCACGCTCACCGCGTCCTGCATCAAGATCCAGCGCAGGGCGAATTGCGCCATCGTCACGCCAGGCGGCGTCAGCGCGCGGATCTCTTCGACCGCCGCAAGACCCTCCTCGTAGGGAACGCCGGCAAAGGTTTCGCCGACGTCGAAAGCCTCGCCGTGCCGGTTGTAGTTGCGGTGGTCGTTGGCGGCGAACTGGGAGTCGCGCTTGAACTTGCCCGATAGCATGCCGCTCGCGAGCGGCACGCGCACGATGATCGCGACATCGCGCCGTTTGGCCATATTGAAAAACTGTTCGGCTGGGCGTTGGCGGAAGATGTTGTAGATGATCTGCACGCTCGCCAGCCCGGGAAACTCCAGCGCCTTGACGCCCTCCTCCACCTTTTCGACGCTCACGCCCCAGTGGCGGATCTTGCCCTGCTCGACCAGACCGGCCAATGCCTCGAAGGTCTCGGGGCGGTAGTAGACTTCGGTCGGAGGGCAGTGGAGTTGCACGAGATCGAGCGATTCCACCTCAAGGTACTTGAGGCTGCGCTCGACGAAGGCCGTCAGGTTCGTGCGGTTGTATCCGTCGGCGACATGCGGGTTGAGCCGCCGGCCCGCCTTGGTGGCGACCATCGGCGCTTGCTTGCCCGCACGCGATTTGAGGACCTGCGCGACAAGCTTCTCCGCGCGCCCGTCGCCGTAGACGTCTGCGGTGTCAATAAAGTTGACGTCGCGGTCGAGCGCTTCGTTCAGCGCCGCAAGTGCATCGCGCTCGTCGACCGATCCCCAGTCCGCTCCAATCGCCCACGTGCCAAATCCGATCGGCGAAACCTTTCGACCAGTTGAGCCGAACCGTCTTGCATCCATAATCGCATCTCCCATGGGTCATTCCCCGGCCGCAGCGCGCTGCTCGCCGAAATACAGTTCCCGCATCAGCGACGACTCCCGCAGTTCGCCGATCGATCCGGAGGCGACGATCTTTCCGTGCTGCAGCAGATAACCGCGTTCGGCCACCGCCAGCGCCAACGACGCGTTCTGTTCGACGAGCAACACCGCCGCGCCGAACTTGTCGCGCACGGCGCCAATCACCGATCGCACGTCTCTGACCATCACCGGCGCCAGGCCGAGGGACGGCTCGTCGAGAATGAGAACCCGGGGCCGGGCCATCAAACCGCGAGCGATCGCCAGCATCTGCTGCTGGCCGCCGCTCAACGCTGAACCTTTGGCGTCGCGCTTCTTGGCGAGGATATCGAAATACGATTCCATCTGGGCGATGTCGCGTTCGATGCCGTCCTCATCCCTGCGGCAGTACGCCCCGATGCGGAGATTCTCCCGCACCGTCAGGTCGCCGAAAATGCGCCGCCCCTCCGGCACCATCACCACGCCGAGGGCGGCCATGCGGTCGGCGGGCAGCCCGGTCACGTTGCGCCCGTTGAAGGAGATGGTCCCTCGCCGCGGCTTCAGCAGTCCTGAAATCGCGCGCAAGATGGTGGACTTGCCGGCGCCGTTCGGGCCGATGATCGTAACGATCTCGCCCTCCTCCACCGTCATGGACACATCGCGTGTGACTTGGACGACGCCGTAGGCAGTGTCCAGTTGCTCGACGCTCAGCAGACTCACAATTCGCCTCCCAGGTAGACTTCCGTCACCTTCGGGTCCTTGAGAACGCCCGCCGGCGCGCCGTCGGCGATCTTCGTTCCAAAATCGAGAACCACCAGACGCGTGCAAAGCGCCGTCATGAACGTCATGTGGTGGTCGATCAGACACACCCCGATTCCCATCTGCGGCAGCTTGATGATCAGTTCGGTGAGCGTGTTGGCCTCGTTGTCGCTCAGTCCCGCGGCGGGCTCGTCGAGCAGCAGCAGGACCGGATTGGCGGCAAGGGCGACTGCGACTCCGAGTCGTCGCAGATTGCCGAACGGCATCGAACCGGCCTCTTCTTGGCCCCTGCCGGCGAGTCCGACGAAATCGAGAATCGCTTCAGCCGAAGGCCAACGCGGCCCCGCGCCGGCGCCCCGACGCTCGCCGCGCTCCATTGCGACCCGAACGTTTTCGAGAACCGTCAGCCCGGGAAACGACATCGCCTGCTGGAACGTCCGGATCAGCCCCTTGCGAGCGATCTGATGCGACCGCATCCCGGTGATGTCCTCGCCCTGCCACTCGATGCGGCCGGACGTGGGCGGGAAGACGCCGGTGATGACGTTGAACAGCGTCGTCTTGCCGGAGCCGTTGGGACCGATGACCCCGGTGATCTTGTCGCCGGGTATCGACAGATCGACCCCGTCCAGGGCGACGACGCCGCCGAACGCCTTGCGTAAGCCAGTGATTTCGAGCGCCGCCATCAACGTCTCCCCCTTCCGTCGTTATCCGGCGTTGTCATGGCGCCAGGCCCGCTTTGCCGAACAGCGCGCGCGATCGGGCCGTCAGCCACCGATAGATGTCGAGAAGGCCGGCGCTGACGCCGCCGGGCAGCAGCAGGATGACGATCAGCAGCGCGACGCCGTAGGCGATGCGGGAATCGACAGGATTGAGGTTCATCACCTCCGGCAGGAAGTTGACGATGATCGCGCCGATCAACGGCCCGTAAATCAGCCGCGCGCCGCCCAGCATCACCATCAGCGCGAGATAGAGGCTCGGAAACGCGCCATAGAGCGTCGGCGAAATGTGCCGCAGATAGTAAGCTTGCAGAATGCCCGCAGCGCCGGCGAAAGCGCCGCTGACCATGAACACGCTGATCTTTTGCAGGTCGATGTTGACGCCGATAGCCCGAGCCAGTTGCTCGTTCTCGCGGATCGCGCGCAGCGTCCGGCCGTAAGACGAATTGGCGATCGCGTAGAAAATCGCCAGGCTGAGCGCGAGCGCGACCAACACCAGGTAGTAGTAGTTGGCCAGCTTGTCGAAATTGATGCCGAACACGCTGCCGATCGATCCGACGTCGAGCCCGGTCGCTGCGCCGGTCAAGCTGCCGCCATTGGTCAGGCAGACGACCAGCAGCGCGCAAAAGCAAAAGGTGATGATGATGTAGTGCTGGCCGGCGACCCGTAGACTCGGCAGGCCAACCAAGCCTCCGGCGATGGCCGCAACAATGATCGATGCGGGCAGCGCGACCCAGAAGCCGACCCCGAAGTGAACGAAAAGCATCGCGGCGACATAAGCGCCGATGCCGATCATCGCCGCGTGTCCCACCGACATGATGCCGGCCTGCCCGAACTGAAGTCCGAGCCCATAGAGCGCGATCGCGGTGTATCCGGTCGTAATGGCGATCGACAGAAAGCGATAACCGATATGGAGCGACGGCAATGCCGCCATGGCGACGACAATCACCACCGCGACGATGATTTGTTCGAGGCGCCTGTGTGTCGCAAGCCGGCCTTTCTGGCCTTGGTTCGGCGTTTTCGACGTCTTGCCCGCGGCCGACCGCGCCGACTTTCCCAATTCTCCATTTGGCGTCGACATTTCCAACTCTCGATATTCCATAGTCGTTCGACTCCGTGCCGCCCTGGTGGCGTTTGCGTCTCGTCCGACCTCAGGAGGCCTTCGGACCCAACGTCCCGCCGAGCAATCCCTGTGGGCGCACAATCAAAATGACGATCATGATGATCAGCGAATAGGCGTCGGTCCATTCGGGGTAGCCGTAGCCGGCGCTGAGGCCGTCGACGAGACCGAGGACCAGCCCCGCCACGACCGCGCCGTAGACGTTGCCCAATCCGCCCATCAGCGAAACGACGAAGCCGCGGGTGATGACGACGCTGCCGACGAAGGGCGTGATCGGAAACAGCGCGATCATCAGGGCGCCGCCGAGGCCCGCAAGAATGCTGCCGTAGACGAAGACGCCGGTGACGTAGCGCCGCACCGGAACCCCCATGAGTTCGGCGGTGCTCTGGTCGGAAACGCTGGCGCGCAACGCCATGCCGTAGCGGCTGCGCGAGATCCCGAAGTAGGTGATCGCCACCACGACGACGGTGATCGCCACCACGACGGCGCGCATCGCGATGATGTGCACGCCGCCGACGACCCAGACCGCGCCCACCGGATCGGGGATGCTCTTCTGGAATTCGTTGAAGACCCGGATCACGACGTGCTGCAGGATCACGCTCAGTCCGATCGACATGATGAACCCGTTCATCGGGCGGTCGAGCGTGAAGCGGAAAAGACCCCTTTCGGCGACGAACCCGAGCGCCCCGACGACGCCCATCGCCAGGACAGCCGCTACGAAGAAGTTGAGACCGAGGCCGACAAAGAACCACGTCGCGATTCCGCCGATCATCAGGAACTCGCCGTGGGCGAAATTGACAATGCCGGCAAGGCCGAAGATCAGAGTGATGCCCATGCCGATCAGAATCGTGACGCTCGCCACCGAAAGACTGTTCACCAGCTGCTGGATCAGTATTTCCATTTCAGTAGTTCCATTATGGCCTCCGACAGGCGCGCCTTGAAAACCAGCGATAGGGAGCGTGGACCGCCCCGCGGTCGTCGCGACGGCGCGGGATCGGGCCGTCGGACGTTATCGTTTGGAGCGGGACGCCTGAACGCCGATGCTTGTGGCGACCCGCTCCTCTAGTCCGAGCCGGTTCCCAATCTTACCCATGGGAACCGGCCGCGATTGACCACACCCGCGTGGCCGACCTTGCGTCAGTTAGCCGTGGGCGCCGCCGCCGGCGGCTGTTCAACAGCGCAGCTGAACTTATCGGAGGAGCCGGATTCGGCCAGGCAGACTTCAGTCGCGAAGGTCACCTGGTGATGGGCGTTGAAGGTCAGCGGCACAGCCGAAACCACGCCTTGATATTGCATCTTCAGCAGAGCGTCGACGACTGCATCGGGATCGTCGAGCTTCCCAACCTGCTCCAGCGCCTTGGCGTACATGAAGAAGTAGTCATAGTAGAGCAGCGAGACCGACGACTGAGGCCCCTTGGCGGCGCCCAGGGCGAAATACTTCTCGAAATAGTCCTTGACCGCCGGGAACGGAGCGGCTCCCCAGCACACCGGCACGCAGCTCATCGTGACCGGCTGATCCGCCTTGAGACCGCG
>NZ_JBEKVH010000164.1:0-8915 GCF_049514155.1 Roseiarcus sp.
CCGGCGCTCGCCATGACCACCTCGATCGCCGCGCTGAGCTTGCCGATCGCCGCGTTGAAATCGTCGCGGATCTGCGCGTAGGTCGGCGAAAAGCCGTCGCGCAGCCGCACCATCAGATCGCCGTCCGCCAGCGCTTTCAGTCCGACGCTGAGTCGGCGCACCACTTCGGCCTGCTCTCCCGCGGCCTTGGCCCGCTCCGCGGCGGCGCGTTCGCGCTCTTCCTCGGAATTGTGTCGGCTGACGGCGGCTGACGCCTCCAGCCGCACGCGTTCGGCGGCGTGCTCTTTCAGCACCTGGACGGCGCGCGCCATGTCGCCGATCTCGTCCTTGCGCTCGAGCCCGCCGATCTCGACCTCGAGTTCGCCGGCGGCGAGCGCGTTCATCCGGCGCGACAGCTCGGCGAGCGGCCGCGCCGTCTTCATCGTCGAAATCCAGGCGGTCATCGCGCCGGCGACCAGCGCCGAAACGAGGCCGGCGACAACCAGCGCGATCAGCGCGAACTGCGACTGGCGGCTCATGTCGGCGGCCGAACGCGCGTTTTCGTTGATCATCGCGTCGCTGACGGCGAGCAGGCCGTTGGACAGCTTGCGCGCGTCGGCGTCGACCTCGGCGACGGCGCGTGCGCCTTCGGCAAGCTTGTCGAGATCGTCGGGCTTCAGATCCTTGCCGACCGCAAGGCCGGGCGAGTCTTCGCCGATCGCGACGATCTTCTTGCCCTTCTCGCCGATTTCCACCGCTTTCGCCTTGAAGCCGGCGAAGGTCGAACCGTACTGGGGCAGGTACTGGCTCGCGGAGTCCATCAGCGAGTTGAACTTGTCGAGTTGATTGGCGAAATCCGCCTGCGCGGTGCGGCCTTCCGGCGAACTGCCGTCGTAGACCAGGGCGCCGAAGGCGGCGTAGGGCGCCATCATCGTCGTGCCGGTCGCGCGCGCGGCGAAAATCGCCGCCTTGTCGCGATGGGCGATGATCTCGCCGGCGCTGCGCGACAGGTCGTCGAGCCGCCAGGCGCCGAAGCCGACGATGCCGGCGACGGCCAGACACATGACCGCCAGCGGGATCAGCGCCTTGGTCTGCAGGCTGAGGTTGTCGATCTTCACCGCCGCGCCTCCTCATTCGCCGGGTCTCTAATCCCGGCGCCGCGGGAGGCGGCGTTTCGGGGCCCGGTCGGGACGAGCGTGGGGCGTCATGCCGCGAGCGCGGTCGCCGCGCTACGACGCATCGTCTACGGCGCAGCTTGGTCCAATCAGGTAAAGCGTCAATTAATATGGTGAATCGTCGGTTAATTGCGGGCCTCGCCCCCGCTCTCGCTTGCGGGAGGCGCCGAGGACAGGTCAGCGCCGCCGCGGCCGGCGGGCGCGTCGCGCCCTCGGTGTCGCCCCGACGCCACAGTGGCGCGGAAATCCCGCGTTCACGCCTCTGTGGGTTTTGCCGCCTGCCCGGAATGCGTTATTCATGGTTCGCCCGTGCGCTTTCGCCGCGGGCGCCCGATTGGCCCCAAAGCGGAAAGGAGGCGCGCATGATGAAAATTTGGCGTGCGCTCGCGATTCCGGCTTTGGCCGGACCGCTTCCCGGCTTCAGTCTTGGCGCGATCGTCAGCGCTTAGCGTGTTGAAGCCTCGCCGCTAGCTTCGCGTTTCGCCGGGCGTCAGCCCATCGGCGTTCCACAAAATCCAAAGACCCCGTGTCGGCCGCGTCGCCGGCGCTCGTTTCTTCAACCGCAACGCCGCGCCGCGTCCGGCGCGGCCGTCCGGGCTCGCAAGATCATGTTTCGCAAATTCGAATCGCTGATCGACGTCTTTCGCGCGCATGACGAGACGCAGCCGCCTGCGTCGCTGTTCGGCTATTACTGGCGCTATTGCCGGCAGGCGTGGCCCTTTCTCGCCGCGCTGATGGTGAGCGGGCTGTTCACCTCGCTGATCGAGGTTTCGATCCTGCGCTTCGTCGGCGAGATCGTCGACCTTCTGCGCCAGACGACCCCGGAACGCCTGCTCGAGCACGACGGGCGCCTGTTTCTCTTCATGGGGCTCGTCATCCTTGTGCTGAGGCCGCTCGCGCAACTCGCCCACGATCTGCTCGTGCAGCAGACGATCGCGCCCGGCATGACCAATCTCATCCGCTGGCAGACGCATCGCTATGTGCTGCGGCAGTCGCTGACTTATTTCGCCAACGACTTCGCCGGCCGCATCGCCTCGAACATCGTCCAGTCGGCGGCCTCGCTGCGCGATTCGACGGTGCAGGTGATCGACGCGCTGTGGTTCGTGACGATCTTCTCGGCGAGCGCGCTGGCGATCCTCGCTGAAGCCGACTGGCGACTGACCCTGCCGCTCGCCGGCTGGATCGTCGTCTATGTTGCGACGCTGGCCATCTTCGTGCCGCGCATCCGCAGACGTTCCGAGATTCTGGCGCATCGGCGCGCCGTGCTCACCGGGCGCATCGTCGACAGCTACACCAACATCCAGGCGGTGAAGCTCTTCGCCGATCTCGAGCGTGAGGACGAACACGCGCGCGAGGCGTTGAAAGCGCACACCGACGACTTTCAGCGCCAGACGCGACTCATCACGCTGATGAACCTCTGCGTCTCTTCGAGCAACGGCGCGCTCGTCGTCGCCACCGGCGCGGTCGCAATCTGGCTTTGGACGCAGAACCTGACGTCGCTCGGGCAGATCGCTGTCGCCGCGGGACTCGCCATCCGCATCACCACCATGTCGGGCTGGGTGATGTGGACCTCGATCGGCATCTTCGACAATGTCGGGCAGGTGCAGGAAGGCATGCGCACGATCGCGCGGCCGCAGACGCTGGTCGACGCCGCGGACGCGGCCGAGCTCAGGGTGGACGAAGGCGAGATCCGATTCGAGAAAGTGCGCTTCCACTACGGCAAAGAGGGCGGCGTGATCGACGATCTGTCGTTCGTCATCGCGCCAGGCGAAAAGGTCGGGCTGGTCGGACGCTCGGGCGCCGGCAAATCGACGCTCGTCAATCTGCTGTTGCGCTTCTACGACGTGGAGAGCGGACGGGTGC
This sequence comes from Roseiarcus sp., assembly GCF_049514155.1. Classification (GTDB taxonomy): domain Bacteria; phylum Pseudomonadota; class Alphaproteobacteria; order Rhizobiales; family Beijerinckiaceae; genus Roseiarcus. Next base: position 3,018 of record NZ_JBEKVH010000164.1, read on the forward strand.
TGATCGACGGACAAGACGTCGCGCGCGTGACGCAGGACAGCTTGCGGCGGCAGGTCGGCATGGTGACGCAGGACACGTCGCTGCTGCATCGCTCGATCGCCGACAATATCCTCTACGGGCGCCCCGACGCGCCGCGCGAGGCGATGATCGCCGCCGCCGAGCGCGCCCACGCGCACGCGTTCATCATCGGTCTCGCGGACGGCGAGGGGCGGCGGGGCTACGAGACGCTGGTCGGCGAGCGTGGCGTCAAGCTCTCCGGCGGCCAGCGCCAGCGCGTCGCCATCGCCCGCGTGCTGCTGAAGAACGCACCGATCCTGGTGCTCGACGAGGCGACTTCGGCGCTCGACTCGGAAGTCGAGGCGGCGATCCAGGAGAGCCTCTATTCGCTGATGGAAGGCAAGACGGTGATCGCCATCGCCCATCGTCTCTCGACCATCGCCGCGATGGATCGCCTGATCGTGCTCGATCGCGGCGAGATCGTCGAGACGGGAACGCACCGCGAATTGCTCGAGCGTGACGGACTCTATGCCAGCCTATGGCGGCGGCAGTCCGGCGGTTTCCTGCGCGACGACGCGGCGTAGCGATAGCGCGTCCCCTCTCCCGCTTGCGGGAGAGGGGTTCGAGGGCGAGTCAGTTCTTCGTCTGCGACTTCATGTGGGCGACGTAGCCGCGCACGTCGGCGGCGGGCTCGGAATAGGCGGCGCCGAGCCTCGCCTCGATCGCGCTCATGAACGCCTTGGCCCAGGCCGGCAGCGGGTAGTCGATGACGGCGAGGAATTCGAGCGTGGCGGCGAGGCGGATGTCGGCGATCGACGGCCCGGCGCCGCCGATGAACGGCTTCCCGCTCATATAGAACTTGTGGAACACTTCGAGCGGCTCGGCGAGCGCGGCTGTCGCCGCCTTCTGCGCCGCGCCTTTGGTCGCCGGGTCGGCGTCGCTCGCGCCGACTTCGCCCGCATATTGCGGGAAGCCGAGCATCGGGTAGGTCGCGCGCGCAACATAAGGGTAGAGCGTGCCGATGATATAGAACATCGCGCTGTCGACCATCGCCCGCGCTTCCGGCGACTTGGGATAGAAGTCCTCGAGGCCGTGCTTGTTGGCGAGATACTGCATGATCGCGCAGCTCTCCCACACCACGCCTTTGGGCAGCTCGGCCGATTCGATCATCGGCGTCAGATGGGCGGGATTGCGGGCGAGGAAGTCGTCGCTGCGCGTCTTGCCCCACGCATCGTCTTCGGTGAAGTCGAGCTTCCCGGCGCGCAGGAAGACGCGCACGGTCATGTTGTTGACGCTCGGCTTGAGCATATGCAGCTTGATGGCGGACATTCGTTTCCTCCGGTTGAAGCGTTGTGGTGGTTTAAGTCAGAGGCGATAGGGGTCTTTGGCGGTGCGGTCCTCGGACAGGCTCGGCCGCGAGCGGGCGACCAGAAGCTCGATCGCGTCGGCGAGATGGACTTCGCCGATCGCGCGGGCGCCCGCCGCGACCCGCAGCTTGTGCGCTTCGATCAGCACGTCGGAATGGCTGTGGCCGAACGGCGGCTCGAACTTGTAGCACGACAGCTCGATCAGCAGCCCGAGCGGATCCTCGAAATAGATCGCGTCGAAGATCTTGCGGTCGCGCAATCCTGTGTGCTTGATCCCGCGCGCGTCGAGCCGCTCGATCGCCTGCATGAACACGGCGCGCGAGACGTTGAAGGCGATGTGGTGGACGCAGCCGGGGTCGGTCGGCGTGCGGCGCGGATCGGGCTTGCGGTCCTCGCGGGTGAAGATCGTGATCAGCCGCCCGTCGCCGGGATCGAAGTAGATGTGGCTCTCCATTGCGTTGTCGAGGTTGGGCTGCTCGAACACGAACGGCATGCCGAGCAGGCCCTCCCAGAAATCGATCGAGGTCTGACGATCGGCGCCGACCAGCGTGATGTGGTGGAGGCCTTGGGTCTGCAGCTTCTGCACTGACGTTTCTCCTACGGATGGTCGACGAGCTTGGACTTGTACTCGCTGCGCGGCAATCCGCCGGCGGCGACGAGTTCGATTTCGGTGGTCACCAGCAGCGCTTCGCGCACGCGGGCGCGGATGCGCTCGGCGAGTTCGGATTGCGACGGATCGACCGCCTCGACCTTGACCGGCAGCGGCGGATCCTGGCGCACGCCGGCGCTCCTGGGCTTGATCATCACCACGCCGGTCGTCGCCGGAGCGAATTCATTGACGATCTCGCGCAATGCGGTCGGGAACAGGTTGACGCCGCGCACGATCAGCATGTCGTCGGTGCGGCCGACGCAGCGCACGCGCGGCGCCGTGCGGCCGCAGACGCAGCGGCCAAAGCCGAGCCGCACGTGGTCGCGGGTGCGGAAGCGCAGCAACGGCGCCGAGCGGTTGACGAGGTGGGTGAGGACGAGCTCGCCTTCGGCGCCGTCGGTCAGCGGGATCGGCGCGCCGCTCTCCGGATCGATCAGCTCGAAATGGACGAAGCCGCGGCCGGAGAAATGCATGCCGGCCTTGGCCTCGCACTCGCCCCACAGCGAAGGCGATATGTCGCCGATGCCCATCGCCTCGGTGACCGAAGCGCCCCATGCCGCCTCGAGCTTGGCGCGCATCGCCGGCTCGCCGCCGCCGGGTTCGCCGGCGACCATCAGCCGCGCGACGCTGCTGTTGGCGAGATCGACGCCGCGCGCCTCAGCCCATTCGGCCAGATGCAGCGCGTAGGAGGGCGTCAGCGCGACCACGTTCGGCTTCAGCTTCTCGACCGCCATGATCAGGCGGTCGGTGTTGCCGGCGCCGAGCGGGATATGGCAGAGGTCGAGCCGGGCGAAGGCGTCGAGCGCCGCGCCGGCGACGAACGGACCGGCGTTGTAAGTCGAGACGATGCGGTCGCCGCGCTTGATCCCTGAGGCGCCGTAACTGCGCGCCGAAGTGCGCACCCAGACGTCGACGTCGCCGGCGGTGAGCGGGATGTAACTCGGCGTTCCGGTCGTGCCGCTGGTCGAATAGATGCGCACGATGTCGTCGCGCGCCGCCGTGCAATGGGTCCCGATCGGCTCGTCGGCGCTGCGCGAGGCCCGCAGCTCGTCCTTTTCGGTCAGCGGCAGCCGGGCGATGTCGGCGAGGCCGCCGACCGATTCGGCCGACGTGAAGCCGGAGCGGCCGAGCTTGTCGCGATAGAAGCGCGAGCGCTCGAAGAGATACGCGATCTGCCGGCGGAAGGGCGCGTCGTCGGCCGCCTGCTGGCCTTCCCAGGGCGCGGCCTCGATCTCGGGTTCGGTCAGGCTCATGCTTTCGGCGCTCCCGCTTCCGGACCGGCGTAGGCAATCGCCTCCTCGGCTTGCGAGGCCATATAGAAGCCGATCGGCGTCTCCGCCTCTTCGGCGAGATGGGCGATCAGGCCGGCCGTTCGGGCGAGGATCGGCACGCCGCGGATGATCGCGGCGGGGACGTCGGCGTCGCGCAGCGTCGCGGCGATCGCCATCGAGACGTTCATCGGCAGCGGTTTCTCCCACACGCGCGCCGCGGCGGCGGCGAGCCTTGTCGCCGCGTCGACGCCGCGTCCGGCGATCCTTCGCTCGCGCGCCAGCGCAATCATCCGCTCGGCGCGCGGATCGACCGGCTTGTGCAGCGGATGGCCGAAGCCGGCGAGCGGCTTCTTCGCCGCGCGATGCTCGCGCGCCGTCGCGTCCGCCGCCTCGTCGGGCGTCGCGCCGGCGTCGATCCGCTTCAGCACGTGCTCGAGCAGGGCGCCGGCTTCGCGCGCCGCGCCGAGGATGACCGTGCCGCAGCCGAGCACGCCAGCGGCGACCGCGCCCTGCAGCGCCGCCGGGTCGGCGGCGTAGGTCATGCGCGCCGCCTGCACGCTCGGCGTCAGGCCGTGCTCGGCGAGCGCGACCAGCGCGAGGTCGAGGAAGAAGCTCTGGTCGGCGGTCGGCGTGCGGCCCGTCGCCAGCAGGAAGAAGAATTCGGTGAAGTTCGTCGCGCCCATCAACTCGGCGCAAAGGTCGCGGCCGCGCACCATGATCTGGTCCGCCGCGGCCGTCGAAATCGACGTCGTCGCCGCGCCGCGCTTGCCGATCAGCATGGACGTCCTCTCCCGTCTGGCGCAGGGTTTGACCCGCTGCGCCCGCGCAAGCCGGCGAATTTGACCCCGCCTGGTTTCGCGTTAAGATTGTAGGACAATATCAAGAAGACGGCGCGCGTCAAGTCGGCGCGCGCGCCGCGCTCTTTTCGGCGGCGCCGTTTGGCGGCATGGTGACGGTTTGCGCGCTCTTCAAGCGCATGGGGAGGACATGGACAACGCGTCGCCGAGACGACCGGCGCGGCGCGACGACGGGGCGGACGCGCCGGCGCACGGCGCGACGGTCGCTCATGTCGTCGACGGCCTTCGCTGCGACATCCTCGCGCATCGATTGCGGCCCGGCGAACGGCTGATCGAGAGCGCGCTGACCAAGCGCTTCTCGGTGAGCCGCGGGCCGGTGCGCGAAGCCTTGCGCCGACTCGCCGCCGAAGGACTGATCGAGCATGCGCCGCATCGCGGCGCGATTGTTCGGCGGCTGTCGCCGCGCGACATCGGCGAATTGTTCCAGATCCGGGTCGAGATGGAGGCGCTCGCCGCGCGGCTCGCTGCGCTTTCGCCGGACAAGGCGGCGCGCGCGCGTTTCGTCGAGGAGATCGCGATGATCTTCGCCGACGCGTCGCGCACGAGCTGTCGGCGCGCCTGCGCCTGACGTTGATCATGGCCCAGGTCGGCGAAGCGTTGACGGTCGAGGTGATGCACGCTTCGGTCCGCGAGCACCGCGCGATCGCCAAGGCGATCGTCGACGGCGATGGCGTCGCGGCGGCCGCAGCGATGCGCGCCCACCTCGAACGCGCCGCCACGCTGGCGGTCGCCAGCCGCGAAGCCGACGTCGAACCGCCGCCGCTTTCACGCGGCGCGCAGTAGCAATTCCGTCACGCGCTCCGGCGCGTCGAGCATAGCCAGATGGCCGCAGTCGGCGAGTTCGGCCGTGGACCACGACGGGTCGGCCTTGCATGCGGCGTAGGCCTTGTCGAAAGCCGGGTTGGCGAAGCTCGGCAGGCGGGCGTAGGTCTTCTTGGCGACCTTCTCGAGCGCGCCGGCGGTGCGGAGCGGCTGCGCATAGGTCGCGATCGGATGCGGCGTCAGCTTGGCGCGGACGAAGGCCTCGTCGCCCCGATTGACGAAGCTCGGCGAAAGAGTCGCCGGCGTCGGCATGCCGAGTTCGCCTTTCGCCGCCGCGCCTTCGATGATCTTGCGCATCGGCTCGGCCGCGAGGTCGATCAGCCTGCGCCCGTCCTCCGGCTTGAACGCGTCGAGCCAAACGACCGACGCGACTTTGTCGCCGAACCGATCGAGCGCTGCGCCGCACGGCCAACCGGCGTAGGAATGGGCGACGAGGCAGACGCCATCGAGGCTTTCCCAGCGCACGACATTGACGATGTCGGCGATGTGCGTGTCGAGGCCGACGTCCTTCGACAGCAGATGCGAGCGCTCGCCGAGCCCGGTCAGCGTCGGCGTGAAGACCTTGCAGTTCTCACGCTCCAGCCGGTCGGCGACGTGCCGCCATATCCAGCCGCCGCACGCCGCGCCGGGAACGAGAACGAAGGTCTTCGGCGCGTTCTGCGCGCGGGCAGGGCGAGCGACGCCCGCGACCGCCGCCATCGCTCCGCCGGCGAGCGCGGCGCGACGGGTCAGATTTGATGGCGTCATGGGGCCTCCGTGCGCGCTAGGCCGCGGCAGGCTCAAGTCGAATCGTCCGAACCGTCGTTGCGAGCAAAGCGAAGATTCCATGGGAGGTGGATAGCGGCCGATTCTGTCGCCAGACTGAGGCTGTGAACCCACTCACTCTGGAGGCATCGATGTCAATTGACGCTCGCGAAGAAACCGCCGCTATCCGC
>NZ_JBEKVH010000165.1:0-7619 GCF_049514155.1 Roseiarcus sp.
AGCGCATCTCGTCGAAATAGGCCTGAGCGTCGGCTTCCGTATCGAAATAGCCGCCCTTCCAGCCCCAATAGGCCCAGGCGCCGGCGAGCCGGTCGAACACCTGCTTGGCCGAGGTCTCCGAGCCATAGCGCTCGGCCTTAGGCAGCGACTCCAGAGCTTCCGTATCGGCAACCGACCGCCACAAAAAAGACGGCGCGCCGTTCTCTTCCACGCGCTTCAGGCGCGCGGGCACGCCGGCCTTGCGGAAATACTTCTGCGCCAGCACGTCGGCGGCGACCTGGCTCCAGCCGGCCGGCACTTCGAGCCGGTCGAGCGAGAACACCACCGAGCCGTCGGGGTTGCGGATCTCGCTCTTGGTCGTCTCGAACGCGATCGACGCGTAGGGGGACTGCGCAGGCTTCGTGTACCGCCGCTCGATATGCATGGCCTCAAACCCCGATGCTCGGCGGGCGCACGCCCGCCATCGACCGCGCGAGCGGCCCCCCAAAGACAATGTCAGACGTTTCTACGCGCGCCGACGCCCACAAGGTTCCAAGGCTCCGCGCCGCAAGCGCCTTGCCCCGTCGCCGATGCGCTCTCGCGCGGGCGGCCGCCGCTCGCCAGACCCCCTTGGAGCCGGAAAGCCGCCGCGCGCCGAGAACGTCCGAACATTACGACTCTGTGACGATTACGTCAACAGCTTGTGCCGAACCCTCGCCACCAACACAACATATTGTGGAGAAAAATGTATAACTTTGGGTAAACGCCCGGCCGCATTGACACCTTCGGCCGAGTCGGAGCGGCTCGGCAAGGGGAAAATTTGGCCTCGCCAAAGGACGGCTTTGGCGCTGGACACGCCCCTTCCCGATCGCCATAGTCCGCCCGCGAAAAATTCCTCAGGCGGCTCACGAACGCGATGAAGCTCTTTCTCCTCCGGTTCTTCACCTGGTGGAACGGCGCCACGCTCAACACCCTGTGGCACACCCGCCGCCACGGCGAGCTGGTCGGCCAGGACGAGGCCGGCAACCTTTATTACCGCACCCGCGGCGGCAAGAAGGACCCGGCGCTGGGGTTCGAGCGGCGCTGGGTGATCTACAACGGCCTCAGCGAGGCGTCGGCGACGCCGCCGGGCTGGAACGGCTGGCTGCACCACACCGTCGACGTGGCGCCGAGCGAGGAAGACTACAAGGCCAAGCCCTGGGAGAAGCCGCATATGGCCAACCCGACCGGCACCAGGGCGGCGATTCGGCCCAAGGGCTCGACGATTGGCCTCGGCCGGCGCCAGGCGGCGGCGGGCGACTATCAGGCCTGGCGGCCGGAGGGCTGACGAAGCGCCTTCGTTTCGCCCGGCTTTGCCGTCAAGGGAGCCCGATGCGCCTCGAGCGCGCGCCTAAACCATGCAGCGGCCCGGATCCAGACGATGAAACAACGTTTCCGGCGCCTCGCGGTCCTTGCCGGGGCGACGATTGTGGCCGCCGGCGCGCCGGCGCTCGCCGACAAGATCAAGCATCCGACCGCGGTCTTCTCTGGCCTCGACAAGATCACCGGCCGAATCATCTCGTTCGAGGCGGCGATCGGCGAAACGGTGCAGTTCGGCTCGCTGCAGATCACGCCGCGGGTCTGCTACTCACGGCCGCCGACCGAGGCGCCGCAGACCGACGCCTTCACCGAGGTCGACGAGGTGGCCGAGGACCACGCCACCCATCGCATCTTCAGCGGCTGGATGTTCGCCGACAGCCCCGGCATGCACGGCGTCGAGCACCCCGTCTACGACATCTGGCTGACCGACTGTAAGGGCGACGGCGAGCTCATCCACGAGGCGCCGACGGTCGCCGACGCGCCCTCCGACTCGGGCGATGCGGGCCTCGGCCCGATTGCCCCGCCCGACCGGCCGGTCCCCCAGCCGTCGGCGACGCCGACGCCGAAGAAGCGCAAGGGCGCCGCCGCCGATCCCGGCCCGCTCGACCTCAACGCGCCCGGCGCGCCGGTGACGATCCCGCTGCCGCCGCCCGTGGTCACGAATCCGCTGCCGGCCCCGACGCCGCGCAACACGCCGAGCCAGCGCTTCTTCCCGACCGACAACGACGCGCCGATCCCGCCCGCCAACATCGGCCGCTGAGTCCGGCGGCTGGACCTATGAACATTCAGGCGCCGCTGAGATAGGCGTCGAGCCAACCGAGGACCTTCTCCCAATTTTCGGCGGCGCCGTGCGCCGCCTGCGGCCGGCCGAGAAAGCCGTCCTCGCGCAGCGTGATCAGGGTTCCGTGCGGCGGCGGCTCGAAACGATAGGCGAGCGTCGTTTCGCGCTCGCCGACCAGCGGATTGGCGACGAAATGGCGGGTCAGCACGATCCGATTCGGCGCCTCGACGGCGCAGATCTCGCCCCATTCGTCGAAACTCCGGCCGTCGCATAGCTCGGCGCAGACGCTCCAGCCGCCCTGGGGACGCAGATCGGCCCGCCAGTCCTTCTGCCGATGGACGCCGGGGAGCTTCCACCAGCGCTCGACCTCGCGGGTCATCAATGCGGCGAAGGTCCGCTCGGGCGGCGCCGGGACTTCGGCGGTCGCGAGCAGCATGCCGCCTACGCCGTCGGCGACCGCCTTTGGCCGCTTGTTCGCCGCCGCAGCCATGCGAAAATCGGGCGCCGCGTTCGCTTCGTTCGTCATCCCGCCGCCAGTTCCTAGAGTAATATCGATTTTTCCATTGGATAAATCAGAATGTGAATGTGAAGGTTCAACTCGCTCGGGCGCGACGGCGCCGGTCGAGGATTCTCTTCAAGCGCCGCTTGAACGCTTCGATCTTGGCGATCGGCGCGCGCGAGACGGCAGCGAACGACGCATCGCGCGCCGCAAGCCGGACGAGCCCGCCGGCGATGGCGCCCCTCACGCAGGAACAATGTTTGCAATCGCTTGCGCCGGTCTGCTCAACCGTGAGGCGATAGCCGGTCAGCCGGCCGGCTTGGACTTGAGAACGACCTGGCCGGTCTCGAGCAGCGATTTGAGGTTCGAAAGAATGCGCGGCCAACCGCCTCCGACCGCTTCGATCAGCTTCGCGCCAGGGTGCGGAATCGAGTGGTTGATGGTCAGTTTGACTGCGCCTTCGACCGGCTCGAGCTCGATGACGCAGAACGCTTCGCCCTCAGCCGCCAGCTCCGGCCTCCACAGATGCCGCCAGCGCAGAGCGAGGCGCCGCGGCGGATCGCATTCTGCGACCTCGCCCTCGTCGGTGACGAGGCCATCGGGGAGGACCATCTTCCACGGCGAGCCGGCTTTCCAGTCGGTCTCGAGGGTCACGCCGAACCAATATTGCTTGGTGAATTCGGGTTGCGTCAGCGCCGCCCACAGTTGTTCGGGCGTGGTGCGGATATAGGTCGCGTAAACGAAGCGGCTGATCCCGTCAGTCATGGCCGTTTCCTTCTTCCAGCTTGCGTTTGAGCTCGGCGAGCGCGGCCAGGCGCGGCGCGTCGAATTTGCCGATCCAGCGCCCGGCGATGTCGTTGATTGGGACCGGGTTGATGAAATGCAGCTTCTCGCGCCCGCGCTTCTGGCTGACGACGAGATTCGCCGCTTCGAGCGCGACGAGGTGCTTGGTCACCGCCTGGCGGGTCATGTCGAGGCCCTCGCAGAGTTCGCCCAAGGTCTGCCCGTTGCGCGCATGAAGCCGATCCAACAGCCGCCGCCTGACCGGATCGGCGAGCGCGCGAAAGACCGCGTCCATGCTCATGGCGGAAATATGCAACCAAATGGTTGCCTTTGCAAGCGCAAAATTTGCGCTCCCCGGAAAGCCGCCGCCTCACGCCGTCAGAGGCGCGACGACCGCGTCGAGCAGCCTGGCTACGTCTTGTGGACTCAAGCGCGCCTGCAGGCCGCGCTGGCCGCCGTTGACGAAGACGTAGGGCTCGGCGAGCGCCTCGGCGTCGATCGCGGTTCTCAGCCGCCGCGTCTGGCCGAACGGGCTGACGCCGCCGATCTTGTAGCCCGAGACGCGCTCGGCCTCGGCCGGCTTCATCATCTCAGCCGCCTTGCCGCCGAGCGCGACGGCGAGCTTCTTCATCGAGACTTCGCGGTCCGAGCGCAGCACGACGCAGATCGGTTTGCCGTCAACCAGCGCGATCAGCGTCTTCAGCACCCGTTGCGGCGCCTCGCCCAGCGCTTCGGCCGCCTGCATCCCGATCTTGTCGGCGTCGGGATCGTAGTCGTAGGCGTGGACCGAAAACGCCGCCCCCGCCTGTTCGAGGGCCTTGGTGGCGCGGGTGGATTTGGACAAAAGGGACTCCTGGCTCAGGCTTCGGGCTCATCTTCGCCCGACCGCCTCTGTTGCGGCGAAGCCGCATCGTACCGCTCTGCCCGATTCCTTTCACCCTCCCGCGCCAGCGCGGCGATTCTTGCCGTACGCGTGCAAGAATCGGACACCTATCTGCTCGGGCCCGCCGTTGCTACGCTGCCGCCTGCGAGCGGCGTCGCAATCGCCAATGGCGGCGCGAGCGGCGAAAAACATTGGAGAAACGGCTCATGGCGCGCGTCTTCGTCACCGGATCGTCGTCCGGCCTCGGCCTGATGGCGGGCGAGCTGCTGGTCGAGCAGGGCCATCGCGTCGTCCTTCACGCCCGCAATCCGGCCCGCGCCGACGAAACGCGCCGCGCCCTGCCCCAAGCCGAGGCGGTCGTCGTCGGCGATCTGGCGAGCGTCGCCGGCGCGCGCGGCGTCGCCGACGAGGCCAATAAACTCGGCCGCTTCGACGCCATCATCCACAACGCCGGCGTCGGCTATCGCGAGGCGCGGATCAACACCGCCGACGGGCTTCCGCATGTCTTCGCGGTCAACGTCCTCGCGCCCTACGTCCTGACGGCGCTGATCGAGCGGCCGGACCGCCTCGTCTACTTGAGCTCCGGCATGCACCGCGGCGCGAACGCCCGCCTCGACGATCTGACCTGGACGAAACGCGCCTGGAACGGCGCCCAGGCCTACGCCGAGAGCAAGTTTCTCGACGTGCTGATCGCCTTCGCCGTCGCGCGGCGTTGGCCGGACGCGCTGTCGAACGCGCTCGAGCCCGGCTGGGTGGCGACCCGCATGGGCGGCCCAAGCGCGCCCGACGACCTCGACCAGGCCCATCGCACTCAGGTCTGGCTCGCCGTCAGCGACGAGCCGGAAGCGCGGGTCACCGGCAAATATTTCCGCTACAAACGCCAGCGCGCGCCCGACCCGCACACGGACTCGATCGAGTTGCAGGACCGGCTGATCGCCGAATGCGCGCGACTGTCGGGCGTGGCGCTGCCGGACTGAACGCCGCCTGCGGCCGGCTGCGGCCGCCTAGATCAGCAGCGCCAGCATAGACAGAAGCGCGGCGGTCGCCACGGCGTTCAGCGCCATGCCGAGGCCGGCGAAGGCCCCCGCCGTCGAATCGACCTGAAACGCCCGCGCCGCGCCGATGCCATGCGCGGACACGCCGACGGCGAAGCCCCGCGCGCGGAAATCGCTGATCTTCATCCAGTTGAACAGCGGCGTCGCCGTCATCGCGCCGACCACCCCGGCGAACAGCACGATGACCGCCGCCAGCGCCGGTACGCCGCCCAATTGCGACGCCACCGCCATCGCCACCGGCGTCGTGACCGCCCGTGGCGCGATCGACGCCAGGACGGCCCTGGGGGCGCCGAAGAGCCACAGAATGCCCACCGCGCTGACCACCGCCGTCGCCGCCCCCGCCGCCAAGGCCAGAGCGATCGGAAAGGCCTGCCGCCGGATCAGCGCCCGCTGGCGCCAGATCGGAACCGCCAGTCCGACCACCGCCGGTCCCAGCATGAAACTCAGCGCCTGCGTCGCGTTCCCATAGACGGGATAAGCCGTGCGCGTCGCCAGCAGCAGGGCGATCAGCGCCGGCGTCGCCAGCAGCACCGGATGGCATAACGGATGGCGCCCGCTGCGCCGCGACACGACATCCGCCGCCTCGAACGCGATCAGGGTGGCGGTCAGCCAGAAGATCGGGGTCGTCAGCAGGTCGCTCACGCTCCGGCGTCCTCCGCCGGCTCGCCGCGTCTCGCCGCCCAGCGGAAGACCAGCGCCGTCACCGCCATGGTCAGCACAGTGGAAACCGCCGTCGCGACGACCAGCCCGACGCCGTAGCGCGACAGCGCCGGCCCCTGCTCGATCAGCCCGACGGCCGCCGGCACGAACATGATCGACAGATGCGCCGTCAGCCACGCGCTGACGGCCTCGAGCGTCGGGCGCTCCTTCTGGACCAGCGCCAGCCAGCCGATCAGCAGCAGCATGCCGATCACCGAGCCCGGCAGCGCCAGGCCCGCCAGCCGATGGACCGCCTCGCCCGCCAGTTGGCAGACGAACAGCAAAGCCAGAGCGCCGATCATGGTCACGATGCAAATCTCATGCGGGCGTCGGCGGCGTCGACCGCAATGCGCCGACTTCGCCAACCCAGCCTCTTCGCGATCGGCATGATCTAGCGGCGCGCGGCTGGAACGGCAATCTTTCGCTTGCCGTCGCGGGGCGCGGCGATCAAGCCGTTGCGCGGCGGCGCACGATGACCAACATTCGCGCCGTCGTTCCGCAGCAAGATCGAGCCGACTCCTTGTCATCGCTTCAACGCGCAGGAAATCCGCCATGCCCGAACTGAACAACCGCGTCGCGCTGGTCACCGGGGCCTCGCGCGGCATCGGCAAGGCGATCGCCCTGGCGCTCGCCAAGGCGGGCGCCGCGGTGGCGGTCAACTATCGCGAACGCGGCGAAGAGGCGGCCGCCGTCGTCGCGGCGATCCGCCAAGGCGGCGGCCGCGCGGCGGCCATCGCCGCCGACGTCGCAAGCGCCGCCGCCGTGCAGCGCATGGTCGGGGAGGCCGAAGACCGGCTCGGCCCGATCGACATCCTCGTCAACAACGCCGGCATGGCGGCGGCGCGCGGCCTCGACGACATCACCGAAGCGGATTTCGACCAGGCGCTCGCCGTCAATCTGAAGTCGGCCTTCCTCTGCACGCAGGCGGTCCTGCCCGACATGCGGGCGCGGCGGTGGGGGCGGATCGTCAACATCTCCTCGATCGGCGCGCGCGTCGGCGCGGGCTCGGTCAGCGTCGCCTACGGCGCCGCCAAGGCCGGGGTCGAGGGCCTGACGCGCGCCTATGCGCTGCGGCTCGCGCCGGAGGGCGTGACGGTCAACGCGATCGCGCCGGGCCTGATCGACACCGAAATGGGCGCGCCGCTGATCGCGGCGGGCGTCGGCGCGCGCATTCCCGTCGGCCGCGTCGGCGCCGGCGACGACATCGCCCAGGCCGTTCTGTTTCTGGTCGGCGACGCCTTCGTCACCGGCCAGACGCTGGCGGTGAACGGCGGGGCGCTGTTTTTGTGAGGAGGGGCGAGTCGGGGCGGCGGAGGCGGAACGGGCGAAGCCTCAGAGAGCGCGGGCTGTCGCGGTCGGCCGTGGCGCGTCGCAGCCGATCGACAAGACCGAAATGGAACGCGCGGCGCCGGCTCGGCGAACGACCGCCGCCGAGCCGAAATCGCGGCGCCGCGTGGACTTACTTCGACTTGTCGAGCAGAGCGGCGCAGGCTTGCGTCACGCCGGGGCCGACGGAATTGCTTCCGGGCATCACCGCCCAGCCGCCCTTTTCGATGAACGCCGCCTGCTCCAAATTGTCGA
>NZ_JBEKVH010000166.1:0-7610 GCF_049514155.1 Roseiarcus sp.
TCGACGTCTATCGCATCGGCGACCGCAACCTGCTCGCCGAGACCGCGCGCGACGACTTTCTCAAGCCGATCACCATCTCGCGCGCGAGCGAGATCGAGCAGCAGGACGGCGTCAAAGTGTGGAGCGGGACGATGGACGTCGCCTCCGAACTCAACCAGGACATCGTCACCGATTTCCCGATCGCCAAGGCGGTCGGCAAGCTCGACCCCGGCGTCTATCTCGTCACCGCCCGGCCGTGGAAGGGCGCGAGCGCGCCGGCTGAGACCAGCGACGACGACCAGGATGCCGAGCTTGCGACGCAATGGATGGTCGTGTCCGACCTCGGCCTGACCACTTTCTCCGGCGACGACGGCGTCCATGTGCTCGCGCGTTCGCTCGCCACCGCCTTGCCGCTGTCGGGCGTCGAGGTGCGGCTGATCGCGCACAACAACGAAGTGCTGGCGACCAAGACCACCGGCGCCGACGGGCGCATCGACTTCGATCCCGGCCTGTCGCGCGGAACCGGCGGCTCGGCCCCCGGCCTGCTGGCGGCCACGCTCGGCGACGACTACGGCTTCCTCAATCTCGGCCAGCCGGCCTTCGACCTCACCGACCGCGGCGTCTCCGGCCGCGACGCGCCGAGCGCGCTCGACGCCTTCGTCTACACCGAGCGCGGCGTCTATCGCTCGGGCGAGACGGTGTTCGTCGCCGCGCTGCTGCGCGACGCGACCAGCGAGGCCAAGTCCGGCCTGCCGCTGACGCTGATGGTCAAGCGCCCCGACGGGGTCGAATACAAGCGCATGATCGTCGCCGACCAGGGCCTCGGCGGCCGCGCCGTCGCCGTGCCGCTGCTCTCCGACGCGATGGCGGGCAAATGGACGATCGACGCCTACGCCGATCCCAAGGGCCAGGCGATCGGCCACGCCGAATTCCTGCTCGAAGACTATGTGCCCGAGCGGCTCGACTTCGCGTTGAAAACCGCCAAGCCGACGGCGACGCCGGGCGAGCCGATCGACGTGTCGCTCGACGCGCGCTTCCTTTATGGCGCGCCGGCCGCCGGCCTCGACGTGACCGGCGCGATCCGCCTCGAGGCGGTGGCGGATTCGGCGCTCGCCGGCTTCCCCGGCTACGTCGCCGGCCTGACCGATGACGAGTTCACCGCGATCGAGAACCAGTTCCCCGACAAGTCGCAGACCGACGACAAGGGCCATCTCGACCTCTCCGTCGACCTGCCCGACGGCGGCGCCGCCAAGCCGCTCGAAGCGAAGATCATCGTCGACGTCGCCGAGGCCGGCGGGCGCACGGTCGAGCGCGTGACGACGCTGCCGGTGCGCGCCAAGGGGGCGATGATCGGCGTCAAGAAGGATTTCGACGACAGCCTCGGCCAGGGCGACGTCGCGACCTTCGAGGCGATCGCCGTCGCGCCCGACGGAACGCGCGCGGCGCGCAAGGCGGTCTCCTGGTCGCTCTACCAGATCAACGAAGACTACCAATGGTTCAACACTGACGGGCGTTGGAGCTACGAGCCGGTCAAGTCGTCGAAGCGCCTCGCCGCCGGAACCTACGATATCGACCCGCAGGCGCCGGCGAAGTTCAGCGCGCCGGTCGCCTGGGGCCGCCACCGCCTCGACCTCAAGTCGGCCGACGGCGAAGAGACGAGCATCAGCTTCGACGTCGGCTGGTCGGGGACCGCCGGCCCCGACACGCCCGACAACGTCGTCGTCACGCTCGACAAGGCGAGCTACGCGCCGGGCGACAAGGCCAAGTTGCGCGTCGCCTCGCATTTTGCCGGCAAGGCGACGATCGCTCTGGTCGGCGACAAGCTGGAGACGTTCATCGACGTCGATCTCGTCGAGGGCGACAATGTCGTGCCGTTCGAGGTCGGCGCCGACTGGGGCCCCGGCGCCTACGCCGTCGCGCTGACCCATCGACCGCTCGACGTCAAAGCCAAGCGCATGCCGGGCCGCGCGCTCGGCCTCGCCTGGTTCTCGATCGACGAGGCCGCCCATAAGCTCGACGTCGCGATCCAGGCGCCGGAGAAGACCCGGCCGCGCGAGCCGCTGACCGTGCCGATCCAGATCGGCGGCCTCGCGCCCGGCGAAGAGGCGGAGGTGGCGGTCGCCGCGGTCGACGTCGGCATCCTCAATCTCACCGGCTACAAGACGCCTGACCCGCGCGGCTATTTCTTCGGCCAGCGCAAGCTCGCCGTCGACATCCGCGACCTCTACGGCATGCTGATCGACGGCATGCAGGGCGCGGCCGGCGCGCTGCAGACCGGCGGCGACAGTTCCGGCAGCCTGGAAGGCAATCTGCCGACCCAGCCGCCGCTGGCGCTGTTCTCCGGCGTGGTCAAGGTCGGCGCCGACGGCGCGGCGCGCGTTTCTTTCAACTTGCCGGCGTTCAACGGCTCGGTGCGGGTGATGGCGGTCGCCTGGTCGAAATCGAAAGTCGGCTCGGCCGAATCCGACGTGATCGTGCGCGACCCCGTCGTCGTCACGGCGACCTTGCCGCGCTTCCTCGATCTCGGCGACCGCTCGCAGGTCCATGTCGACTTCGACAATGTCGAGGGCGAAGCGGGCGACTACCGGCTCGATTTCGACATCCACGGTCCGCTGACCGCCGACGCCGACGCTTTGACCCGGACGGTGAAGCTCGCCGCCCATCAGCGCGCGAGCCTCGCCGTTCCCATATCCGCCGCCGGCGTCGGAACCGCGACGGTCGATCTCAAGCTGACCGGTCCCGGACTGTCGCTGACCCAGCGCTTCCCGCTCGGCGTCTCCGCCGGCGCGCCGGACATCTATCGCCGCGTCATCAAGCCGCTCGCGGCGGGGGAGAGCGCGACCATCGCCGACGATCTGGTCGCCGATTTCGTTCCCGGCACCGGTTCGGTCTCGGTCGCCGCTTCGCCCTTCGGCGCGCTCGATGCGCCGGCGCTGCTGCAGGCGCTCGATCGCTATCCTTACGGCTGCTCGGAGCAGGTCGTCAGCCGCGCCATGCCGTTGCTCTATGTCAACCAGATCGCCGCGCTCGAACATCTCGCCGGCGACGGCGACGTCGACGCGCGCGTCAAGCAGGCGATCGACCGCGAAATGACGCGGCAGAGCGCCAACGGCGCGTTCGGCCTGTGGACGGCCGATTCCGACAGCGACGACGTGTGGCTCGACGCCTTCGTCACCGACTTCCTCACCCGCGCGCGCGAAACGTCTTTCGCCGTGCCGCAGGCCGGCTTCGACCTCGCGCTCGATCATCTGCGCAATTCCGTCGTCAACGCCGCCGACCCCGGCGAAGGCGCGGGCGAGCCGCTCGCCTATGCGCTCTACGTGCTGGCGCGCAACGGCAGGCCGGTGATCGGCGACTTGCGTTATCTTGCCGACGCCAAACAGGCGGTGTTTCGCACCCCGCTCGCCAAGGCGCAGCTCGCCGCGGCGCTGGCGATGCTCGGCGACCGCGCGCGCGCCGGCAAGGGCTTCGCCGCGGCGCTCGATGCGCTCGAAGCCGAGCAGGACGACGGGCTGTCGCGCCCCGACTACGGCTCGACCCTGCGCGACGCGGCGGCGACGCTGGCGCTGGTCGTCGAGGCCGACCTGACCTCGGCCGAACTGCCCGGCGACCCGATCGGCCGCGTCGGCGCCGTGCTCGAACGCGCCCGCGCGGCGCGCGTCTCCACCAGCACCCAGGAGAACGACTGGATGGTGATCGCCGCCGAGGCGCTCGCCAGGCAGAAGGCGCTGAGCCAGTTCACGGTCGACGGACAAAAGGTCGAAGGCGCGATCTACCGCAAATGGAGCGGCTTTGCGCTCGGCCAGAAGCTGATCACGATCGTCAACGCCGGCAAGGCGACGGCTGAGCTGGCGACGACCGCCTCCGGCGTGCCGATCGCCCATGACCCGGCCGCCTCCGAGGGTTACGCGCTCGAACGCACGTTCTACGAGCTCGACGGGACCAAGACCGAGCTGAAGACCGTCGCGCAGAACGAGCGCGTGGTGGTGGTGCTCAAGATCACCGAGAGCGAGGCGCGCTACGCCAAGCTGCTGGTGGTCGACCGCCTGCCCGCCGGCCTCGAGATCGACAACCCGACGCTGTTCGACAGCGGTTCGATCGACGCCTTCTCGTGGCTGAAGAAGGACATCGACCCGGTGCACACGGAGTATCGCGACGACCGCTTTGTCGCCGCTTTCGACCGCGAGCCCGGCCAGTCGGCGTTCTTTTCCGTCGCCTATGTCGTGCGCGCAGTGGCGCCGGGGCTGTACGTCTATCCGCCGGCGACGGCCCAAGACATGTACCGCCCCGACCGCTTCGGCCGCACGGCGTTCGGCGCGATCGAGGTGACGACGAAGTGAGGCGCGCTGCCGCCACCCGCCCCTTCCCCCCTTGCGGGGGAAGAGCCTGCCCCCGGGCGAAGACCCGGGGGTGGCCCGACGAAGTCGGGCCGGATGAGGGGTCGCGCCGAATGGCGCATCGCCCACGTGCGAGTTCCTAGATGCGCGTTCTCGATTCAATCATACGCTTCGGTCGTCGCGCTCCTGAGCAGCGCGCCTCAAGGCGCGACCCCTCATCCGTCGGGCTTCGCCCGACACCTTCCCCCGCAAGGGGGGAAGGGCCATCGCACGCTCGCGAACGCCGCTTCTTCGCCATCCTCGGCGCGCTCGTTTTCGTCTTCGGACTCGGCGGGCCCGCGGCGTGGAACGCCTATGTCGAAAGCCTTGGCCCGCTCGACCTCGCTTCCGCGCGGCTCGGCTCGACGGTCGTCGTCGACCGCGACGGCCGGCTGCTGCGCGCCTTCACCCTGCCCGACGGCCGCTGGCGACTGCCGACGACCGCCGGCGAGGTCGACCCGCGCTATCTGGCGATGCTGCTCGGCTACGAAGACGGCCGCTTCTACGCCCACCACGGCGTCGACTGGCGCGCGATGGCGCGCGCCGCCGGCCAGTTCGCAACCCGCGGCCACGTCGTCTCGGGCGGCTCGACGCTGACGATGCAGGTCGCGCGGCTGATCGAGCCGCGCGACGACCGCAATCTTTCCGCCAAGCTCAGGCAGATCGCGCGCGCCTGGCAGATCGAAGGCCGGATCGCCAAGGATGGAGTCCTCGACCGCTACCTGACGCTGGCGCCGTTCGGGGGCAACCTCGAAGGCGTGCGCGCCGCCTCGCTCTCCTACTTCGGCAAGGAGCCGCGAAAGCTCACGATTGGCGAAGCGGCGCTGCTGGTGGCGCTGCCGCAATCGCCGGAGACGCGTCGGCCGGAGCGCTTCCCCGACGCGGCGCGCATCGCCCGCGCGCGCGTGCTCGACCGCGTCGCGGCGCGCGGAATCATCAGCAGCGACGAAGCGGAGGCGGCCAAGCGCGAGCCGATCCCCGACGCGCGCAAGCCGCTGCCGATCCTCGCCGCCCATGCCGCCGAGGAGGCGGTCGCCGCCGATCCGAACGCGCGCGTCCTCACGTTGTCGATCGACGCACGGCTGCAGGAGAAGCTCGAAACGCTCGCGCGCGAGGCAGCGACGCGCCTCGGTCCGAGACTGTCGGCGGCGATCGTCGTCATCGACAATTCCACCGGCGAAGTGTGCGCGCGCGTCGGCGCCGCCGACTATCTCGACGCCGCCCGCGGCGGCGCGCTCGACATGTCGCGCGCGCCGCGCTCGCCCGGTTCGGCGTTGAAGCCGTTCATCTACGCGCTCGCCTTTGAACAGGGGCTCGCCCATCCCGAGACGGTGCTGTTCGACCGGCCGGCGCGTTATGGCGCCTACGCGCCGCAGAATTTCGATCTCGGCTACCAGGGCACGGTGACGGCGCGCAAGGCGTTGCAGATGTCGCTCAACCTGCCGGCGATCGAGCTGCTCGCCGACGTCGGCCCGACGACCTTTCTCGCCCGACTGCACGGCGCCGGCGCGGAAGTCGAGATGCCCAAGGACGCCCCGGTCGGCCTGGCGATTGGCCTCGGCGGCCTCGGCATATCCTTGACCGACCTCGCCCGACTCTATTCCGGCCTGGCGCGCGGCGGCGAAGCGCCGGCGCTGATCGAGCGGCTCGACGGCGCGCCGCCGACCATCGGCGCGAAGCGCGTCACCGATCCCGTCGCCGCCTATTACGTCGAGGACATCCTGCGTGGCGCGCCGCCGCCTTCAAGCGCGATTTCCGGCCGCATCGCCTTCAAGACCGGCACCTCCTACGGCTTCCGCGACGCGTTGGCGATCGGCTACGACAAGCTGACGACGATCGCGGTTTGGGTCGGCCGGCCCGACAACGGCCCGACGCCCGGCCTGATCGGCCGCCAGGCCGCCGCGCCGCTGTTGTTCGACGCCTTCGCCCGTCTCGGCCGCGACGTCGAGCCGATCCGCGCGCCCAAGGGCGTGCTGCGCGTCACCGCGAGCGCGGACTTGCCGCCGCCGTTGCGGCATTTGCGCCGCGACGCGCCCAAGACCATCGCCGCCGCCGGCGTCACGCCGCTGAAGATCGCTTTTCCGCCCGACGGCGCGCGCGTCGATCTCGGCCTCGCCGACCGCGAAGGCGACGAGACGCTCGCGCTCAAGGCGCTGGGCGGGGCGTTGCCGCTGACCTGGTTCGTCAACGGCCAGCCGATCGGCGAACCCGGCCTGCGCCGACAATCGGCCTGGCGACCGGACGGCGCCGGCTTCGCCCGCGTTTCGGTGATCGACGCCAAGGGCGCGTCGGACTCGGTCGTCGTCAGGCTCGAATGACCGCGCCTCAGGCGACGAGGCGCTTCTTCTCGGCGATGAGGCGGCGCGCCTCGACCTCGGGCACAGCCGGGCTGAAATAGAAGCCCTGCACCTCGGAGATCGTGCCGAGCCGCTCGATGAAGCGCAGCTGCAGATCGGTCTCGACGCCTTCGACCAGCACCGTCATCCCGAGCTTGCCGCACATCTGCGCGACGCTCTCGACCAGGATCGAGGCGCGCTCCTGCAAGCCGAGACCGATGGTGAAGGAGCGATCGATCTTGATCCGGTCGAGCGGGAAGGCGAGCACGTAGCTCAAGCTCGAGTAGCCGGTGCCGAAATCGTCGAGCGAGATGCGAACGCCAAGCTCGCGCAGCGCCGCCAACGTTTCGCGGGTCGAGCCGCGGTCGTCGAGCAGGGTGGATTCAGTGATTTCGAGGTCGAGCCGGCTGGCCGGGAGATTCGCCGCGGCCAGCGCCTCGCGCACCGTCTCGACGACGCGGCCGCTGCGGAACTGGGCCGGCGAAAGGTTGACCGAGACGCTGACTTCGCTCGGCCACCCGGCGCAGGCGACGCAGGCGCGGCGCAGCACGCTGGCGCCGAACTCGTTCATCAGGCCGAGCTCTTCGACGATCGGGATGAATTCGGCCGGCGAGACGCGGCCGCGCACCGGATGATTCCAGCGCGCCAGCGCCTCGAAGCCGGAGATCTGGCGGGTCGCGACTTCGACGATCGGCTGGAAATGGACCTCGATCGCGTCGTTGGCGACCGCGGCGCGCAGATCGAGTTCGACCAGGCGGCGGATCTGAATCTTGGCGTCCATCGACTTCTCGAACGCACGCCAATTGCCGCGCCCTTCCGCCTTGGCGGCGTAGAGCGCCATGTCGGCGTTGGAGAGGATCGCTTCGGGCGTCTCGCCGTCCTTCGGCGCGCTCGCCGAGCCGACGCTGGCGCCGACGAT
>NZ_JBEKVH010000167.1:0-9182 GCF_049514155.1 Roseiarcus sp.
CCCATCAGCAGCCCAATCGGCACGCCGAGAACGACCGCGATCGCGGCCGCAACCAGGATACGGCTGAGGCTCGCGCTGACATGTTCCCAGAGCGAAGCGTTGGCGTAGCCGTCCTTGAAGACCGAGATCGCCGCATTGATGACTTCGGTCGGCGTCGGCAAGAACAGATGCGACGAGAGGTGCAACTCCGACGCGCCCCACCACAGGCCGACCAGGACGGCGCCGGTGACGACGCTGATCCTGGCGGAGGAGGCCTTGCCGACGCCGAATTCTCGCATTCTGACGAGCCGCGGCAGCGGCGCGACATCAGCTTCAGGGGAAAGAGATAGGACGGCGAGATCGGTCATGAGACAGAACTCCGGGTGGGTTCGCTTTGGTGGACGACGGCGCGGATCTCTTCACGCAGCGCCGCGAATTGAGGGGCCGTCTTGATCGCCCTGGCGTCGCGGTCGCGCGCGAAAGCACTCACAAACTGGAGGTCGTAACGGTGAACGATGCGGCCGGGTCGCGGCGACATGACAATGACCTGCGTGCCGAGGAAAAGGGCCTCTTCGATCGAATGGGTGATGAAGAAGACCTGTTTGCCGGTGCGCGCCCAAACGTCGACCAGCAATTCCTGCATCTGTTCGCGCGTCATGCTGTCGAGCGCGCCGAATGGCTCGTCCATCAGCAGGATCGCCGGATCGGGCGCAAGCGCGCGCGCTATGCCGACGCGCTGGCGCATGCCGCCGGAAAGCTCATAGGGGGCGGCGTCGGCGAAGTCCTGCAAGCCGACAAGGCGCAGCAGTTCGAGCGCTCGTTCGCGCCGCTCCTTGCGTCCGGTCCCGGCAAATTTCAACCCAAGAGCGACGTTTTCGGCGACGCTGCGCCACGGCAACAGCGCGTCTTTCTGGAAGACGACTCCACGTTCTGCGCCCGGTCCCGTGACCGGATGACCGTTCAGCTCTATCGACCCCGACGACAGGGGCAAGAATCCCGCCATGGCGTTGAGCAAGGTCGACTTGCCGCAGCCCGAAGTTCCCAAGGCGACGACGAAACCGCGTTCGGGGATTTCCAACGAGACGCGGTCCAGCGCATGCACGGGACGCCCGTCGCGCGCGGCGAAAAAGACCGAAGCGTTGTCGACGCGAAGCAAATTCGTTTCCTGTTCGTGTCGCTGCCCCAGAGAGCAAAAGTCGCGCCGCCGAGCGAGCCGGCGACGCGTCGTTTGTGGGAGACGAGAGAAACCCTCGATCGCGCCGGACGCGCTGCAGCCCGCCTTACGAGCCGGCCTTCTTCAGCGCCGCCACTGCGTCAGGCGTGACGAAAGCGGCGTAGGAAGGCAGCACATCGGTGATCTTCTTCTGGTCTTTCAGGAAGACCGCCGTGTCCTTGAGGATCTTCGCCAGGCCAGAGCTCTCGCCGCCGCCAAGCCAGGCGTCCGAGACTTGGACGTCGATGGGCAGAAGGTTGAGATTCTTGAGCGCAGCGGCTTGATCCTCAGGCTTGCCGCCGAGCAGCTTGGCGAGCAACTTGGCGTTGTCGCTGTCAGGACCCCAACGCTCGGGCTCCTTGACGAACGAAGTCTGATACTTGGAGATGACCCCAGAGAAGGTCGTGAGGAAGTCGGGATTGGCCTTGGCGAAGGCGGCGGTGGCGACCCAGGCGGAGAAGGTCGGCGCGCCCTTCTCGGCGACCTCTTTCGACGTGATGATCACCTTGCCGTTCTTCTTCAACTCGGTCAGCGCAGGGTCCCAGACGAAGCCGCCATCGAGGTCGCCGCGGTTGTAGCCGGCGACGATGTCGGGCTGCGGGATCGCGAACACCTGCACGTCCTTCTCGGTGAGGCCGAGACTCTTGATCAGCGGATCGGCGAGCGAGTTGATGCCGGACCCATTGCGCACGACCAGCGCTTCGTCGGTGCCGGAGATCGAGGCGAGATAGAAGGCCTTGACGTCGAGGCCGCGCGAGGTCGCCGCTGCGTACGGGCTCGAGCCGACGTAACCGATCTGCACGTCGCCCGAAGCGATGGCGGCGAAGATTTCGGCGCCGGAGTTGAAGCGGCGGAAATCGATCTTGAAGCCGG
The DNA here is from genome assembly GCF_049514155.1 of Roseiarcus sp. Taxonomy (GTDB): domain Bacteria; phylum Pseudomonadota; class Alphaproteobacteria; order Rhizobiales; family Beijerinckiaceae; genus Roseiarcus. The sequence continues at coordinate 2,066 of NZ_JBEKVH010000167.1, forward strand.
TCGCCTTTTCGAACTCGCCGTTAGCGATGGCGACCGACGAAGGCAGCGCGTCCGTCTGGTAGGCGACGACGACGCTCTTGTCGGCGGCGTGAGCCAGGGGGGCGCCGAACACGGCGAGCGCGCCGACCGCCGCGGCGCGAACCAACCGAGTAAGTTTCATATTCGTGATCCTCGATATGCCCGCGCAATGGGGCGCTGAGATCGGCGAGCTCCCGTGCCTCATTGCCGGGTTGGCCGCCGCAAAAGGGAAAACAGCACGGCGCGCCCTATAAGTCAATTATGTTGATCAAATTAGTAGACAAACAGTGTGCCCGCTCCAATCGCGACTTGCTTCGGGCGACGCTTCCCATTGTCTTGGGTCATAATGCATCGTATTGATCGAATTGATAGAATAATCGTCGGTTGCTGGACAGGAGCCCGCCACGATGCCGCAATCCCAGCCCAACCTGCTGATCCTCATCGTCGATCAGCTCACGGGCACGCTGTTCCCTGATGGGCCGGCGGCGTTTCTCCACACCCCGAACCTGCGGGCGCTCGCCGAGCGGTCGGTTCGCTTCTGCAACGCCTACGCGCCAAGCCCGTTGTGCTGGCCTTCGCGCGCTTCGCTGATGTCTGGGCAATTGCCGAGCAAGACGGGGGTCTACGACAACGCTGCACTATTTCCTGCGGACGTCCCGACCTTCGCCCACTACCTGCGGCGCGCCGGCTATCAGACCTCGCTCTCCGGCAAGATGCACTTCGTCGGTCCCGATCAGCTCCATGGCTACGAGGAGCGCCTGACGACCGACATCTATCCCGCCGACTTCGGCTGGACGCCCGATTACGACAACCCGGGCGAGCGGATCGACTGGTGGTACCACAACATGGGCTCGGTCGTGGGGGCCGGCGTCGCCGAGATCACCAACCAGCTCGAATTCGATGACGAAGTGACCTACTACGCGGCGCGCAAACTGCACGATTTGTCGCGTCGCCGCGACCCACGCCCTTGGTCGCTCACGGTGAGCCTCACCCACCCTCACGACCCCTATGTCGCGCGACCGGAGTATTTCGACCTCTACGCCGCAAGCGAGGCTCTCGATCCCGTCGTCGCGCCGATTCCGTTCGAGCGGCAGGATGCGCACGCGCAGCGGTTGATGATCGCTTGCGACCAGCTGGCGACGAACCCAACGCGCGAACAAGTTCGCCGCGCCCGGCGCGCCTATTTTGCCAACATCTCCTATGTCGACGACAAGCTCGGCGAGCTGCTGGCGATTCTGGACCGCTGCGGCATGGCAGAATCGACTGCGGTCGTCTTCCTTTCCGACCACGGCGAAATGCTCGGCGAACGCGGCCTCTGGTACAAGATGTCGTTCTTCGAGGGTTCGGCGCGCGTGCCGCTGATGATCGCCGCACCCGGCTGGGCGCCGCGCAGCATCGAAACTCCGGTTTCGACTCTCGACGTCTTGCCGACGCTTTGCCAACTCGCCCAAGCGCCGCTTGACGCCGGCGCCGCCTGGCTCGACGGCGAGAGCCTCGTCCCGCTCGCCCGCGGGCACGGCGGGCGGTCGCCGGTGGCGATGGAATACGCTGCCGAGGGCTCCATCGCGCCGATGGTCGCGTTGCGCGACGGAAGATGGAAGGCGATCTGGGCGCCGCCCGATCCGCCGCAACTCTACGATCTTGACTCTGATCCTCACGAACTCGAGAACCTCGCGCTCCGCCCCGACCATTCCGACCTCTGGGATGATTTCGAGCGCCGCTTTGCAGCGCGCTGGGACCTCGCCGCCTTTGACCAAGCGGTGCGGGCGAGCCAGCGCCGCCGCCATATCGTCTATGAGGCGCTGCGCCAGGGGACTTACACGCCGTGGGATTTCCAGCCCCACGAACCGGCCTCGCGCCGCTACATGCGCAACGACATGGACCTCAATGTTTTGGAATCCGAGCGACGCTATCCGCGGAGCGAATGACGCGCGCGCCGTAGAGCGTCCGGGCGGATGGAGCGGCGGCGGCGCGGACGGAGGTGTGCTAGTGGCAGCTCACCTGTGCGGCCGCCGTCGCTGCCAGGACATTGGAGCCAGCGGACTTGGCCGATCAGGCGAAGGGCATGAGCGCATTCATCGAGTACCGTTAGTTCGAAGCGGGCTCGCGGCTGGAAGCCCGAACTGTGCTTAACTGCGTACGAGGCCAACAGCCTGCGCGAGGAACTCGATCGGCGCGGCGTCGCGACGGTCGTCCCGCCCAACCCAACTCGAAAACATCTGCATCGCTAAGATAAGCGCGCCTAAAATGGCTGCAATGTCATCAAGCGCCTTTTCTGCCGCCTCAAGGACACTCGCCGTGTCGTGTCCCGGTAAGACAAACGCGCCGACACCTTCATCTCGCCAATGCCTCGTCGCAACCCTCATCAGTCTGCTCTCGGCCATAAATTGGAATTCGCCTACGGCCGGCTCGCACCTATCCTGCCGTTCTCCAATTGACAGACCCCGCGGCGGCGCCGCTAATTCGGCGCACGGGCGCGGCCCATGTCGGGCTGTAATGGTTTGCTGTGGCGAAACCGGATGAACGGAAGGCGAGAATGCGCAGCGCGCGGCCAGCGCGAGCGGCGTCGCGTCTGGCGATGCTGCTCGCCGCGCTTGCGGTCTTCGCCCAACTCATCGCGCTGCCCTATCACCATCCGTCGCCGCAACACGACCTCGCCTCAGTAGCGGCGGAACTCAATGCGACGTTCGGCCCCGCCGCGGTGCTTTGCACGCAGAGCGACGACCCATCGTCGCCGACGCATGACCACCAGCGCGACGGTTGCGACGTCGGTTGCCCGCTGTGCCAATTCGCCTCGCACGCAGCCCTGCTCGAAGCCCCGCCGCCAGCCCTTCCCGAACGACTAGCGATCGCCGACGGCGCGCCGCCGACCCACGCCGACTTCTTTCGGCCGCGCGCGCGCGCGATCCGTTTCGCCCAGCCCAGAGCCCCACCTTTCTTCGCCTGACGTGAAATCCGCTCGCGCGCCCTCACCAGCGGCGCGCGAACCCGTTTCTCGCGACTTCAAGGCGATTCTCATGCTTTCCACGACCTGGCGAAGCGTCGCGCGCGCCGCAATCGGCGTTGCGGCGGCTCTCTGGCTATCTCCTGCGTTCGCTCACGCCGTGTGCGGCGACCGCATCTTTCCTGCAACCCTCGGCATCGACGATCCCGGCGTCGGCGACGAACTGGCGCTGCCGACGTTGACGTCGCAACCGCAAGGTTCCGACGGCACGCGGGAATTCGACGCGACATTCAGTTGGACGAAGACGATCCTGCCCGGGCTCGGTCTATCGTTCAGCGACGGCGGCTCTTGGCTGAGGCCAGGCGGCTACGGCTGGCAGGCGCTCGACACCGAACTCAAGTACAATTTCATGTGCCTCGCCCAGCACGAGTTCATGGCCTCAGCCGGCTTCGACGTGAGCTGGGGTCGAACCGGAACGGCCGCTCAATACAGCCCGTTCAACACCTACTCGCCGATCCTCGACGTCGGCAAGGGGTTCGGCGACCTGCCGGCAAGCCTCAATATTCTGAGGCCGCTGGCGATCACCGCCGAAATCAGCGAAGCGATCCCTGGCCAGAGCTGGACCGACGGATTGCAGAACCCGACAACGCTGAATTGGGGCTTCACCCTCCAGTACAGCCTGCCCTACTACAATTCGCACATCGGCCAGATCGACAACGACTTCCTTCGCCGACTGGTTCCGGTGACGGAGTTCGCCTTCTCGACGCCGATCGCCAACGTTCCATCTGGATCGCAGATCACCACCGGCACAATCCAGCCGGGCGTCATCTACGAAGGCGACACATGGCAGCTCGCCGTCGAGGCGCTGATCCCGATCAACAGCGCCAGCGGCCGCAACATCGGCGCAGTCGCCGAACTGCACTTCTTCCTCGACGACATCTTCCCCGACTCGCTCGGCAAACCAATCTCGAAATGGGGTCAGCCATGAATCGTCGCTCGATCGTCAGAATCGCCGCCGCGCTCGCTTTCGCCTTCGCCGCCCCCGCGGCGTTCGCGCATGCGCAACTTGAAAAGGCCATGCCCCCGGTCGGCGGCGCGGTTACGTCGCCGGCCGAGATTCGGCTGAAGTTCAGCGAGGGCGTCGAGCCGCGCTTTTCGGGCATCGCGCTGACTGCGGAAGGCGCCGCCGCCGTGCCGCTCGGCCAGCCCAGCGTCGATCCAGCCGACAAAAGCGTGCTGATCGTCAAGGTCGGCAAGACGCTACCGCCCGGCCTCTACACCGTGACGTGGCACGCCGTGTCGGTCGACACCCATCACACCCAGGGCGACTTTCAGTTCACCGTGAAGCCGTGAACGCGGTGCCGCATACCCTCGACAAAGAAAGGATGCAACCATGAATCGTATTCACGCCATCGCCGCGGCGCTTGCCCTGTCACTCGTCGCTGCCCCTGCGCTCGCCGAAGGAATCAAGGCGGGCGACCTGACGATCGAGAAGCCGTGGGCGCGCGCGACGCCGAAGGGGGCCGACGTCGGCGCCGCCTATGTCGAGATCCGCAACGTCGGCGGCGCCGCCGACAAGTTGACCGGCGGCTCGGCCGATTTCGCCAACGTCGAGATCCACGAGATGTCGATGCAGGGCAACGTGATGAAAATGCAGGAGCTGAAGGACGGCCTGGCGATCCCCGCCCATGGCGACGTCAAGCTCGCGCCGGGCGGCTATCACATCATGCCCACCGGATTGAAGCACCCGTTAGTCAAGGGCGAGACCGCAAAGCTGACGCTGACCTTCGAGCACGCCGGCGCGGTTGCGGTTGATTTCCCGATTGTCGGCATCGGAGCCGCCAGCGGCGACATGAAGGGCATGGACATGAAGGGAATGAAGGGGATGTAGCGGTCCGCGGTGGCGACGCGGTCGGGTCGCTCGGTATGGAGGCCGCGCTCGCTCTTTGCCGCTTCGCCCATTTCGCCGCGGCGATGACGCTGTTCGGCGCAACGGCTTTCGTCGTCGCGCTGGCGCCGCCCGATCTCGCGCATGCCCTTCGACCGGCGACGCGCGCCATCGCGGCGGCGGCGATTCCTGCCGCCGCGCTCAGCGCGCTCGTCTGGCTCACGCTCGAATCTGCGTCGATGGCCGGCGACTGGAGAGCGTTCTTCGATCTCGGGTCGATCAGCGCAGTCCTGACCGATACGGACTTTGGCGTCGTGTGGCTTTGGCGGCTTGTTGTCGCTGCCGCGCTCGTCGCGGCGCTAGCGCTCGGCCACGGCGGTCCGACGCTCGCGCTCCTCGTCGGCGCGGCGCTGCTGCTGGCAAGCCTCAGCCTCGTTGACCATGCGGCAATGCAGGCCGGCGCCGTCGGCGTCCTCCATCGCGCCAACGACGCTCTGCATCTGCTGGCGACGGCAGCATGGCTGGGCGGCCTGCCAATGTTCGCGCTCTGCCTCAAGGCCTATGACGACCCGAATCTAGGCGCGGGCGCAGTGACGGCGATGCGGCGGTTCTCTTTCTGGGGCCAATTCGACGTCGCGATTGTCGTGCTCACCGGTGTTGCCAATGTCGCGCTGACCACCGGCGGGCTCGCGCCGGCGACGCCCTATCGCCTGCTGCTCGCCGCCAAGCTCGTTCTAGTCGCGACGATGGTTGGGTTGGCGCTGCTCAACCGCTACGTCCTCTCGCCGCGACTGGCATCTGACTGCAAGGCGCAGCGTGCGTTGAGGCGAAGCTGCGTCGCCGAAGTCGCTCTCGGCGCGGCGGTCGTCGCTCTGGTGAGCCTGTTCGGCCTGCTTGACCCGAACTAGACCCCTTGTTGCCGCTCGTGGGAGGTGACGGTCAACAATCCCGACAAGCCCGCAAGTTATTCGGCGCCTGGAACTGTCTCTGGCTCAAAGTCGATGAGGTTTGGTGGCGAGTTACCGATGTTTTCTCTGGAGAATCAGCACCATGCGAGCGGCCTCGATGGAGGTTCCCGATCGTTGGCATCTGACGGAGAACGCCAGCTCCGCCTTCCTTGACGCCGCGTGCAAATCGACCCCCGCGATCCGTGGCGCGATCGGCGCGATGACGATCAGCCCAGCGCTGCTCACGAACGCAGAAAAGCTGCAATACGAAAGCAATCTGCGACGCGAGGAGACAAACGCTGCGATCGGCGCCCTGGCCAGAGAAGGCGTATTAATCAGACAGATCGTGCGACGGCATTCGCCTCGCTCAACGGGCTCGATGGCGTGGCGATTGGCGGGACCGTGAAAGCCGCATTCCGCTGGCGCCTTTCGTCGCCGATGCCCGCACGCCACAACAAGTCGCAGCCGAGGCGAAAGGGCCCACACATTTCCCGTGCGGCGGCAAATCGCCTGTGAGGCGAACCGCCAGTGCGGCGACGAGGCTTGCCGCGCCCGGGTTGTTGATGTGGCGAGCCGACCCGGTCCACCGATTGTCCGCGGTCGACGCTGGGACCTCTTGGGCGCGCCGGCGCCGATGTGGCCGCGAAGGGCTCCGGCGCCCCTTCTTGTAGGCTCGCCATTAGGGCGCCAAACGCCCGCCGCCAAGCGCTCCGCTGACAAGCCCGTCAACGTTAGCAGCCCGTCACGTATGGCGGCATCCCTTTTGACGCGAACCGCCCCAGCGCGGCGACGGCGGCGGTCGCGCCCAGGGTTGCGGAAGTTGCTCGCTGACCCTTGGACCGATTGTTAGCGGTCGACGCAAGGTCCCCATTGGCGCGCCGCCGGCGACCCGGCCGCCAGGGCCTTTGGCCCCCACCCTTTTTGTAGGCTCAACCTTGGGGCGTCCCGCCAGAGGCGCACCAAGCCGAATGTTCGCGGACCCGGCCGAGGGCGCCATTAGTCAAAAACTAACCAACCCGCCGCGACGGCCCTGCTCGCCGCGCGCCCGCCGCCAGGAGCGCCGCTAACAACGCCATCGTCAATCCCGGCGAAAAAAAGCGCCCAAGTGGGTCCGGGGAAGATCATCCGGTCAGACCATCAACAATTGGTCAGCCAAAGTCCGGCGCCATGCGTCGGTCATTTTCGTCTGGCTAAGGTCAGTGACGCCTGGCGCCTCGGCGCGTCAAAAATGGCGCCGGTGGGGTTTTTGTTGTCTGCGCAATTTGCGTTGTTCTGAACCAACAGACAACAACAATTACCCTGAAAATCGGCCTACACCCA
>NZ_JBEKVH010000168.1:0-7509 GCF_049514155.1 Roseiarcus sp.
TCGGCGACGAGGTCGTCGATCTGGCGGCGGCGCAGCGTCCGGCCGCTCAAGGCGGCGAAGCGGGTCGAATCGATGCCCTCGCGCAACCTCAGCCCCATCAGCAGGAATTCGTCGCCCTGCTCCTCGGCGCTGAGCAGCGAATTCTCGATCAGGCCGTGGCCTTCGCTCTCGACCTGGGTCAGCCACATTTCTGGGTGCTTCTCGGTCGCCTGGGCGCGCCGGCCGTCGCGGCCGAGGATGCGGCCGTGCGCGCCGGGGCCGACGCCGACATATTCGCCGTAGCGCCAGTAGATCATGTTGTGCCGGCATTCCGCCCCCGGCCGGGCGTGGTTGGAGACCTCGTAGGCCGGCAGGCCGTGCGCCTCGGCGATCTCCTGGGTGGCGTCGAACAGCGCCCGGCCGAGCTCTTCGTCCGGCGTCGCCAGTTTGCCGGCCCGCCACAGCCGCTCGAAGATCGTGTCGGGTTCGATGGTGAGTTGGTAGATCGACAGATGCTCGCCGGCCATCGCCATCGCCTTCTCCAGCTCGGCGCGCCAGGCCGCCTCGGTCTGGCCGGGGCGGGCGTAGATGAGGTCGAAGGAATAGCGCGGGAAGATCGCCGCCGCGGTCTTGACCGCTTCGACCGCTTCGGCGGCGCTGTGACGGCGGCCGAGCGCCTTGAGGTCGTCGTCGTCGAGCGCCTGGACGCCGATCGAAAGACGGTTGACGCCGGCGGCGCGATAGCCGCGGAAGCGCCCGGCCTCGACGCTGGTGGGGTTGGCCTCGAGCGTGATCTCGGCGTCGGCGGCGAGCGGCCAGGCGGCCGCCACCGCGTCGATCAGGCTCTGCACCGTCTGCGGCTTCATCAGCGAGGGCGTGCCGCCGCCGAAGAAGATCGAGCGCGCCTCGCGTCCTCGCGTCAGCGCGGCGCGATGGGCGATCTCGGTCTTGAAGGCGGCGACGAATCGCTCCTCGTCCACCGGCTCGGCCCGCACATGCGAGTTGAAATCGCAATAGGGGCATTTGGCGAGGCAGAACGGCCAGTGGATGTAAACGCCGAAACCGGCGTCGGCGTCGGCGGCGCCGGACGCCATCGGACCGAGGGATTCGCTCGTCGTCATCGCCGCCTTATGCCAGCTTGCCGGGCGCGGCGCCACAAACTTTGCTTGGCGCTCGCGCTCGTCCCCATCCGCATGCGGCGAGAGGGGGACTGGCGTCGGGCGCCAAAAGGCCGCAGATTCGCGCGCGGAGGAGACGCTATAGCCATGACCTTGCCCGTTGCGCCGCCGTTCTGGCGCGCCCGCCCCGCCCACCGCCGCTGGCTCGCCGCCGAGGCCGATTCGCTGCTGGCGTTTTACGAACCGGACCTGATCGATCCCAAGGGCGGTTTCGCCAATCTCGACGCGCGCGGCCGGCCGCTGGCGAGCGAGCGCGTGCGGCCGCTGCACGAGACGACGCGCATGGTCCATGGCTTCGCCATCGCCCACCTGCTCGGCCGGCCCGGCGCCGCCGACATTATCGATCACGGCGTGAAGGCGATCCGCGAGCGCCATCGCGACGCCAAGCACGGCGGCTATTTCTGGTCGTTCGACGACGACGGCCCGTGCGAGCGCGACAAGCTCGCCTATGGCCACGCCTTCGTCCTGCTCGCGGCGGCGAGCGCCAAATGCGTCGGCCATCCCGACGCCGACGCGCTGCTCGCCGACGTCGCCGAGATTCTCGAGACGCGCTTCTGGGACAAGGCGCATGGCGCCAGCGCCGAGGAATTCCGTGAGGACTGGACGCCATTCTCCGACTATCGCGGCCAGAACGCCAACATGCACCTCACCGAAGCGCTGATGGCGGCGTTTGAAGCGACCGGCGACGGCGGTTTCCTCGCCAAGGCCGAGCGCATCGCCGACCTGATCCTGCGCCGCTCCGCTTCCGCCTGCGACTGGCGCGTGCCCGAGCATTATCGCGCTGACTGGACGGTCGACCGCGACTACAAGGGCTCCGACATGTTCCGCCCCTATGGCGTGACGCCCGGCCATTCGCTCGAATGGACGCGGCTCGCCTTGCAGCTGTGGGCGCTCGGCGGTCGTCGTCTTGGCTGGCTTCCCGACGCGGCGCGCGGCCTGTTCGCGCGCGCGCTCGCGGAAGGGTGGGACAAGAGGCTGGGCGGCGTCTACTACACGCTCGAATGGAGCGGCGCGCCGCGCGTGCGCGACCGGCTGTGGTGGCCGGTGTGCGAGGGAATCGGCGCGGCGACGTTTCTCGGCGCGCTCGACGGCGGCGCGGAGGTCGAGGCGTGGTATCGGCGCCTGTGGAGCTTCGCCGCGCGCCGCTTCATCGACCGGCGCGACGGCGGCTGGCTGCCGCAACTCGACGATTCGCTCACGCCGATCGCCGGCTATTTCGTCGGCAAGCCCGACCTCTATCACGCGCTGCAGGCGTGCCTGATCCCGCTCTATCCGACCGACGGCTCGCTGACGCGCGGAATCCTCGGCGAGGTGAAGGGCATGGCCTGAGCGCCCGCCTACAGTCCCTCGAACAGCGCCGTCGACAGATAACGCTCGGCGAAGTCGGGGATGATGACGACGACCGTCTTGCCGTCGTTCTCCGGCCGTCGCGCGACGTCGATCGCCGCCGCCACCGCCGCGCCCGATGAGATGCCGACCGGAATTCCTTCGAGCCGCGCGATCAGACGCGCGGTGTCGAATGCGGTCTGGTTGCCCACCGCGATGACCTCGTCGATCACGCCGCGGTCGAGGACCGGCGGCGCGAAACCGGCGCCGATGCCCTGGATCTTGTGCGGCCCCGGCGCGCAGCCGGACAGCACGGCAGAATCTTCGGGTTCGACCGCGATCACTTTCACGCCCGGCTTGCGCGCCTTCAGCACCTGGCCGACGCCGGTCAGCGTGCCACCGGTGCCGACGCCGGCGACGAAGACGTCGACGCCGCCTTGGGTGTCGTTCCAGATCTCCTCCGCGGTGGTGCGGCGGTGGATCTCCGGATTGGCGGGGTTCTCGAACTGCTGCGGCATGACCGCGCCAGGGGTTGCGGCGACGAGCTCGTTGGCCTTGGCGATCGCGCCCTTCATGCCGAGCGAAGCGGGGGTCAGCACCAGTTCGGCGCCGAGCAGGGCGAGCATCTTGCGCCGCTCGATCGACATCGATTCCGGCATCACTAGGGTGAGCTTGTAGCCACGCGCCGCGGCGACGAAAGCGAGCGCGATGCCGGTGTTGCCGGAGGTCGGCTCGATGATCACGCCGCGCCCCGAGCCGATGCGCCCCTGCGCCTCCAGCGCGTCGATCATCGCCACGCCGATGCGGTCCTTGACGCTGGCGATCGGATTGAAGAACTCGAGCTTGGCCAGCAGGTTGGCGCGCACGCCGCGCTCGCGGGCGATGCGGTCGATCCTCACCAGCGGCGTCTCGCCGATCGTCTCGGTGATCGACCCATAGACGCGGCCGCGGCCGCGCGGCCGCGACGCGTCGCCTTTCCTATCCTTGCCGGTTTCCGACATTGACCTAAGCCTCCTTGGGTCGCCCGATCGGTCGAGCGACCGTTTCCCTCTAGTTTACATATTTTACCGGCTTTGTCATATGGAATTTGTTGACTAACACTATCAGATTGCAAAATCTCCCGCCGCTTTCTCTTCCTCCAGAATATGGGCGCGTTCCGCGTCCTCGCACAATTGCTCGATGGTGATCGCGTCGAGATTGACGAGAAAGGACTCGCCGGCGCGCCGCACGGCCGGGTCGACGACCTTTTCGACCAGCTTGGAATGCGAGCCGATCTCGTCCGGTTCGGCGGTGCTGAGGCCGACCGAGGTGCGGACGATTTCGCCCAACGAGATGCGGCGGCGTTCGCGCGCGAGTTCGTAGCCGCCGCGCGGGCCGCGCACGCCTTTGAGAATCTTGGCGTGGACGAGACCCTGCAACAGCGTCTCGAGATGTCGCGGCGGCAGTTTGTGGCGGGTGGCGAGCGCCTTGGCGGCGACCGGCGAGGCGCGCGAATGCAATGCGATATCGACGACCGCCGCGATGGCGAGCAGGCTGCGTCTCGACAACAGGTTCATCCTATTTCTCCTCGTCTGAGCGGCCGGTGGAACCGAAGCCTTTCGCACCGCGTTCGCTCGCTTCGAGTGCGTCGCTTGCAACGAGGGCGACGCGCACGACTGGGTTGACGACGAGTTGCGCAATGCGCGCGCCTCGCCGAACGGAAAAAGGGCTTTGGCCAAAATTGATCAAAATAACGCCAATCTCGCCGCGGTAATCCGCGTCGATCGTTCCCGGGCTGTTGAGCACCGTGATCCCGTCTTTGAGCGCCAGCCCCGAACGCGGGCGCACCTGCGCCTCGTAGCCGCTCGGCAGTTCGATTGCGACGCCGGTCGGCACCAACGCGCGCTGGCCCGGATCGAGCACGATCTCGTCCCCCTCCGGCATCGCCGCCACGAGGTCCATGCCGGCGGCCCCGGCGCTCAGGTAGCGCGGCGGCGGCAGACCGCGCGCGTGCGGCAACTGGCGAATGCGCACGTCGATCATGGCGCCCCCGTCAGCTTGCGGGCCACGAGGGCGACAAGCGCGCGGGCGACCTCCGTCTTGCCCATGCGCGGCCATTCCTCGATTCCGTCGGCGGCGACGATCGTCACCTTGTTCTCGGCGCCGCCGAATGTCCCTTCGCCGATGGCGACGCGATTGGCGACGATCAAGTCGCAGCCTTTGCGCTTAAGCTTGGCGCGCGCGTTGTCGATCAGCGCCTGGGTCTCGGCGGCGAAACCGACGACGAGCGCCGGCCGATCGCCGCGGCGCGCCGAGACCTCGGCGAGAATGTCGGGGTTCTCGACGAGCCGCAGGATCGGCGCGCCGTCGCCGCGCTTCTTGATCTTCTCCTCGGCGGCGTCTTCGACCCGCCAGTCGGCGACCGCCGCCGCCGCGACGAAGACGTCGGCCGGCAGCGCCGCGATCGTCGCGTCGCGCATCTCGCGCGCCGTCTCGACCCGCACGACCCTGACGCCGGGCGGATCGGCGAGCGCGGTCGGGCCGCTGACAAGGATGGTCTCGGCGCCCGCTGCGCGCGCCGCTTCGGCGATCGCGTGGCCCTGTCGGCCGGAAGAGCGATTGCCGAGGAAGCGGACAGGATCGATCGGCTCGTAAGTGGGGCCCGACGTGACGACGACCCGTCGGCCGGCCAGCGCGCCGCCGCGCGGCAGACCGACGCCCGGCGGCAGCGGAAGGACGGTCGGCGCCTGCAACGCGCGTTCGACCGCCGCGACGATCGCCAGCGGTTCGGCCATACGGCCCGGTCCATATTCGCCGCAGGCCATCTCCCCGTCGTCCGGCCCGACGAACAGCACGCCGTCGCCGCGCAGGGTCGCAACGTTGCGTTGGGTGGCGGGGTGCAGCCACATGCGCAGGTTCATCGCCGGCGCGACCAGCGCGCGCTTGTCGGTCGCCAGCAGCGTCGTCGTCGCGAGATCGTCGGCGAGGCCGAGCGCCATGTGGGCGATGAGGTCGGCGGTCGCCGGCGCGACCACCAGGAGGTCGGCTTCGCGCGAGAACTCGATGTGGCCCATGCCCGACTGTTCCGTCGGGGCGAACAAGTCGGCGCGCACCGGCTGACCGCTGAGCGCCTCGGCCGAAAGGGGGGTGACGAACCGCTGGGCGGCGGCGGTCATGGCGACGCGCACCGTCGCGCCGCGTTCGCGCAGGCGGCGAATCAGGTCGAGCGACTTGTAGGCCGCGACGCCGCCGCCGATGATCAATAGGATGCGGGCGCTCGCGAGTGTCTGTGCGGTCATGCCTCAGGTCTTCGGGGCGCGGCGGCGGACGGTCCGCCTCGTCCACGGCGCTGCGCCGTTCAACATAGGGCCCGGATCAACAGTTGTGCAATGGCGAAGCTGCGCCCAGCCGCGCCATGTAGATAAAATTTTCTTTCTTTCCCTCGGGTTAGCTAAAGTGATAAACTATCAGTAGGAGTATGCCGGCGATGGCCCAAAGCGCGGCGGGGATTGCGATCCCGCGACGCGGCGGTTCGGTCGGTCGCCCAGCGCGCCAATCGTCGTCCGCCTCGAGGCGGCGCGCCAGGCGCTCAAGCCGCTCCGGGGCGTCGATGAGCATGCGCCCCAGTTGCGCCAGCGCCCCCCCGACGTCCTCAAGCCGGCCGCGCGGGCCGAGGTTCTCGGCGATCCAGCCGCCGACGACCGGTTCGGCGGTCGCCCACATGTCGAGGTGCGGGTCGAGCTTGCGCGCGACGCCCTCGACCACGACCATCGTCTTCTGCAGCATCACCAGTTCGAGACGGGTCGACATGTCGAACAGGCCCGTGATCTCGAACAGCAGCGTCAGCAGCTTGGCCATTGAGATCTGGTCGGCGGTGCGGGCGTGGATCGGCTCGCCGACGGCGCGGATCGCCTGGGCGAAATCCTCGACCCGATGGGTCGCCGGCACGTAGCCGGCCTCGAAATGGACTTCCGCCACCCGTCGGTAGTCGCGGCGAATGAAGCCGTAGAGGATTTCGGCGAGAAACCGCCGCTCCTTGCGGCCGAGCCGCCCCATGATGCCGAAATCGATCGCGACGATGCGCCCCTCGGCGTCGACGAAGAAATTGCCCTGGTGCATGTCGGCGTGGAAGAAGCCGTCGTGCAGGGCGTGGCGCAGGAACGACTGGATCAAGGCCCGGCCGAGCTTGGGCGCGTCGAAGCCGAGTTCGGCAAGGCGCGCGGGATCGCTGAGCGGCGTCCCGTCGATCCATTCCATCGTCAGCGCGGCGCGAGTCGTGCGGTCCCAATCGATCTTCGGCGCTCGGAACCCAGGATCGTCGGCGAGGTTCTCGGCGAACTCGGAGGCCGCCGCCGCTTCGAGCCGGAAGTCCATCTCGACCTTGACGCTGCGCGCGAGCGTCTCGACCACTTCGACCAGACGCAGTCGGCGCAACCGCGGCTCGAACCGCTCGGCGCTGCGCGCGGCGTAGAACATGTCGGAGAGGTCGCGCGCGAATCTCCGCTCAACGCCTGGCCTGAGCAGCTTGACGGCGACGTCGCGCTCGCCGGCGGCGTCGCGCACCCGCGCCTTGTGCACCTGGGCGATCGACGCGGCGGCGACCGGCTCGCCGAATTCGACGAATAGCGAGTCGATCGGCGCGCCGAACGCTGCTTCGAGCGCGGCGACCGCGGCGGCGCGGTCGGCCGGCGCCATGCGGTCCTGAAGCTTCTCCAATTCGATCGCGACCCTGGGGCCGACGATGTCGGGCCGTGTGGCGAGGAACTGGCCGAGCTTGACGTAGGAGGGGCCGAGCCGATCGATCGCCGCCGCCAGGCCGCTGAAGCCGTGGGCGTTGCGCCGCGCCAAGAGATTGGCGAGGAACAGCGGCAGGTGGGCCAGCGGCGGCAGCGTCGACGGATCGAGGTCGATAAAGGCGCCCTCGCGGGCGAGGACGAAGCCGGCGCGCGTCAGCCTGAAAACGTGTCCGAGGTTGGTCAGGCGCGGCAAATTCAGAGTTTCCAGCCCGAATGGATCGCCACCACGCCGCCGGTCAGCCGGGTGAAGT
>NZ_JBEKVH010000169.1:0-13920 GCF_049514155.1 Roseiarcus sp.
GGGCGCGTCGTGCGGGCGCGGCTCGCCGACGCGCGCCACTTCTGGCGCACCGACCTCGCGCCGCTGCACGATTACGCCGACAAGGCGGACAAGCCGCTCGACCAGCGGCTGGAGAAGCTGAAGGCGCTGGCCATCGTCTTTCACGAGAAGCTCGGCACGCAGGGCGAGCGGGTTGCGCGCATCGCCGCGCTGGCGCGCGAACTGGCGCCGATCGTCGGCGCCGACGCCGGTCTCGCCGAGCGCGCGGCGCGGCTCGCCAAGGCCGATCTGGTCACCGAGATGGTCGGCGAGTTCCCCGAGTTGCAAGGCTTGATGGGTCGCTACTACGCGAGCGCCCAAGGCGAAGAGCCGAGCGTCGCCGACGCGATCGAGGAGCACTACAAGCCGCAAGGCCCGAACGACCGCATCCCGACGTCGCCGATCTCGGTCGCCGTCGCGCTCGCCGACAAGCTCGACACGCTCGCCGGCTTCTGGGCGATCGACGAGAAGCCGACGGGGAGCAAGGACCCGTATGCGCTGCGACGGGCGGCGCTGGGGGTGATACGGATCGTGCTGGAGAATGAGCTGAGGCTGCCACTGTCGAGCGTCTTCGTCTACGCGATGCTTCCCCATCTTCTTCAGAAAGTGAGGACGGCTCTAGCGGATCTATTTTCAAACTTGAATCGGGTCCTCACAATGGGGGCTCCAAGAACCGCGGATAAGTCGCTAATCGATTGGCTGACCTCATCGATCAACACAAGATTGATTGGCGGCTGGACGCCGGCGGAGGCCCAAGATGCGAACGAAAAGATCTCCGATCTCCTCGCCTTCTTCGCCGATCGCCTCAAGGTCTATCTGCGCGACAAGGGCGCGCGGCATGATCTGATCGACGCGGTGTTCGCGCTGCCGGGCCAGGACGACCTGCTGATGATCGTGCGCCGCGTCGAGGCGCTGGGGCGACTGCTCGACAGCGACGACGGCAAGAACCTGTTCGCCGGCTATCGCCGCGCCGCCAACATCCTGCGCGCCGAGGAAAAGAAGGACGGCGCCGGCGCCTTCGCCGCCAAGCACGACGCGAGCGCGCTCGTGCTGCCGGAAGAGAAGGCGCTCGCCGCCGCGCTCGCCGGCGCGCGCGCGGAAGCGGCGGAGCGCGTCGCCAGCGAAGACTTCGAAGGCGCGATGCGCGCGCTTGCCGCGTTGCGTCCGCCGGTCGACGAATTCTTCCTCAAGGTCACCGTCAACGCCGACGATCCCGAACTGCGCCTCAACCGCCTACGCCTGCTCGGCGAGCTGCGCGACGCCGTGCACACGGTGGCGGATTTTTCCAAGATCGCCGGCTGATCCCCTTCTCCCGCTTCGCGGGAGAAGGGGTCGTCGCCAAGCGGCGACGGATGAGGGGGAGTCGCTGACCTGCCCTCACCCCAACCCTCTCCCGCAAGCGGGAGAGGGGGAAGATCACAGCGCGGTCGCCGGCTTGGCGTTGGCTTGCGGCGCGGCCTTGCCGTCCCAGCCGCCGGCGGGCGCCGGCGCTTCGTTGGCGGCGGGGGCCGGCGTCGAAACCTTGAACGCGGCGAGCGCCTGGCCGGCGGCGTCGAGCGCCGGCTTGTCCATCTTGGCGGCGACGTCGTCGCGCTTGTGGCCGGCGTCGGAATCGCCCTGCTGGGCGGCGAGCGAGAACCACAGCCACGACTGGCCGATGTCCTGCGGCACGCCGAGCCCGCGCGCGTAAAGGATGCCGAGGTTGAACTGGCTGTCGCGCACGCCGAACTGTCCGGCCTTGCGGAACCATTCCGCCGCGGTGGCGTAATCCGGCTTGCCGCCGATCGAGCCTTCGGCGTGCATGACGGCGAGGTTGTGCATCGCCCGCGCGTTGCCGGCGGTCGCGGCCTTGACGTACCAGCCCATCGCCGCCGGCAGGTCGCGGGTCACGCCGACGCCCTTCTCGTAGAGCGCGGCGAGGCGGTATTCGGCGATCGGCAGGCCGCGGTTCGCCGCCTGCTCGAACCATTGCGCGGCGGCGTGGGGATCGCGCGCGACGCCGCGACCGTCGAGCAGCCGCAGGGCGAGCTCGAACGCGGCGCCCGCGTCGCCGGCGGCGGCGCCGTCGTGCAAGGCTTGCGGCAGGCCGGCGGGAATACCCGCCGCCAGATCGGCGGGCGGCGCCTTGGCGGGCGAAGCCGACGGGGAAATCGCGCCGGTCGGCGTCGTGTCGAGATCGGCGGAGGTGACTTTCGGCGTCGGCGCGGCGGCCAGCGGCGCAGCGACATTCGCCGCCGGCGGCGTGAGCTCCGACTTCTGCAACAGCGGCGCATGGCCGCCGCGCAGTTCGATCACCGCCAGCATCGCCATCGCGGCGATCAGCGCCAGGCCGAGCAGCAGCGGCCTGCGGCGCGCGGCGGCGAAGGCCATCGCCCGACCGCCGATCGCGGCGATGCGGCTCTCGCCCTCCTCCTCCGCCGCCGCCGGCGCGGCGGGTTTGCCGGTCTGTTCGGTGAGCGCCGCCTGGGCGGCGCGGCGGGCGGCGGCGATATGGGCGTTGATCGCGCTCTTCGGCGGCGCAAGCTCGTTCGCCTCGACGGCGCGCGGCCGCAGCAGGGTCGAGCCGGGTTCGAGCAGGAAATCGGCGCCGTCGAGCGCGCGCGGCGGGGCGACCGGCGGCGCGCGCTCCGGCAGATCGCGCGACGCGGCGCCGACGGCGCGGAACGGCTCGTCGGGGAAACGCGGCGGCGCGCCGGGCGGGGGCGGGGCGGCCGCAGCGGGAGCGGCCAGGGCGACGGGCGCGGCGGCGCGCGCTTCGTCGACGCGGGCGATCTCGTCCTCGAGCCGGCCGAGCCGGCTGACCATGCGCTCGAGAATGTCCTGCACATTGGCGAGGCGCGACTGGGTCCGCTTGTCGGAATCCCCCTGCTCGGCGCGCAATTCGGCGAAGCCGTCGGCGACCGGCGCGCTCGGCGCCTGCATCGCGCGACGCGTCGCATCGAGCTCGTCGACCAGGTCGGCGATGCGCTGTTCGAGCGCGGCGCCGGGACCGGCGCCGTGCAAGGCGTCGAGGCGGTCGTGAATGAGGGCGATCTGGCTGGCCAACGCTTCGGCGTCGACGCCGGCGCCGGCGTCGACGCGCCGATCGAGCCGTTCGGCGAGCAGGTCGGCGACCTCCTCGATGAACTTGACGTCGAAGTGCTCCGCCGGCCCGCTTTCGAGCCGGTCGCGCAGCGCCATCAGCGCCTCTTCGAGCGCTCGCGTGTCGAGCTTTTGGCCGACACGCTCGTCGATATGCTGGCCGAGCTCGCGGATCATCGCCGCAAGATCGCCGGGCGGCGCGCCGCGGTCGAGCTTCTGGCTGATCTCGCGCAGCATGACCTCGAACGGCCGCATGTCGGGCGCGGCGGCCGGAACGAGCTTGGCGCCGAGGTCGCGCATCATCGCTTCGATCGGCGCGGTGTCGATTTCGATCGGCCGTTCGCCGAGCGCGCGCAACGCCTGTTCGAGCGGCGCGATGTCGAGCGGCGGCCCGACGCGCTGGTCGAGCCGCTGACCGAGGTCGCGCAGCATGCCGGTCAACGGCTCGAGCGAACCGCCGATGGCGGCGGGGCGATCGAGCTTCTGCGCGATTTCGCGCAGCACGGCCTCCAACCTGGCGGGGTCGGGCTGGCGCTCGACCGCGCCGTGCAGGCTGTCGATGCGGCGCGCAAGATCTTCGAACACGCGCGGGTCGATCGGCGCGGGCGGCGGCGGACGCCGCAACGCCGCGTCCATGCGCTGGGCGAGCTCTTCGAGCCGCCGCTCGATCGCGGTCAGGGCGGCGGCGGGGATCGAGCGCTCGATCTGCGCCCGCGCATCGGCGATCAGCGCCCCGAGCCGCGCCGATTCGGCCTGCGGCGCCGGGCTGGCGGCGAGCCGGTCGACCCGGTCGGCGAGTTCGCCGATCTGCCGTTCGAGCCGCTCGACCGGCACCGGCCGCGACGCGGCCGCGGCGAGCAGGTTGCGCACTTCTTCGGTCTGGGCGCGGATGCGCTGGAAAGCGGCGGGATCGACGACGCCCTGGGCGATCGCGTCGACCTTGGCGCCGAGCGTGCGCAGTTCGCGCTCGAGCCCGGCGACCGCGGCGTGGGGATCATGGGCGCGCAGCGCCTCGCGCGCTTCGACGATCAGCGCGCTCAGCGCGTCGCGCGCGCCGCCGTCGCCGAGCGCGGCGACGCGCTCGCTCAAATCGCGCATCGCGCCCTCGAGCGCGACGACCGCGTTGCGGGGGGCGAGATTGGCGAGGCTGCGCGACATCGCCGCCAGTTCTTCGCGCACCGCCTGCACGTCGGAAGCGGCGGGCGGCGACTGTTCGGCCTGCTCGCGGCGCATCTTTTCCAGCCGCGCGGTGAGCGCGGCGATCTCTTCGCGCAGGGGCTCGAAGCCGGAAGGCGCGGCGGCTTCGGCGGCGACGGCGCGCGGACGGGGCGCGGCTTCCACGCCCGCCGCGCGCGCGTCGAGCTCGCCGCGCCGGCGCGCGATCTGCGCCGCGGCTTCTTTTGGATCGAAGCGCGGCCGTTCGGCCGGTAGCGAATCGAAGCGCGGCCGTTCGGCCGCCGGTTGATCGAGACGCGGCCGTTCGACCGCTTTTGGCGGCTCGCGCCGCCGCTCGGGCTCGTGTTCGACGCGGCGGGCGAGCGCGTCGAGGCGCGCGTCGAGGTCGCGCACCCGCGGCTCCAAAGCCCGTTCGACCCGCTGTTCGACCGTCGCCAGCCGTTCGGCCGCCGCCTGCAACGCTTCGGCGCGTTCGGCGCGGCCTTCGAGGCGGGCGATCGCATCCTCCAGCAGATCGTCGTTGCGGCGCGATTCGCGCGGCCGGGGCGCCTCGCGCGACCAGCGCGGCTCGAGGCGCGGACGCGCCCGGCGCTCGTCTTCGAATCGGTCCTCGCGCCGCGCCAGGCCGGCGATTCGCTCGCCGATCGCGTCGAGTCGGTCGTCGCGCCTGAGATCGGCGGGATCGACGCCGCGTTCAGCGGCGCGTTCGGCGATGACTTCGTCGAGCCAGTCGCCAAGATCGAGTCCGGCCCGACGGGCGGCCTCTTCGGCAAAAACGCGCGTCTCGCGCCCTACGCCCGTGACCTTCCAGGCCGTCGCGCTTTCCATCGTCTCGCCCGTGGCCGCCCCCTGGGGAATCGCTGCGCCGCCGGCTCCACGCGGCGCAGCTGGCCGAGTTTTCCGCTGACGTGGTGAACAAATGGTTAAGATCGGCCCGAAATGGGGCGCCTCGCCGCCCAAACCTTGTGACGGTTGTCGTTACTGCGTGTAACAACCCATGGTTGCGTTCGGGCCGCCTTTGCGTCTATCCGTTGCGTTGCGCCGCATCCAGGCGACGGCGGCTCGTCGTCTCTCGGCGCTGACGGAAAGGATCGGCCATGAAGGCGAATTCGCCATTGCGGAACGTGGTCAACGCCACGGAAACCATGATTGACGCTGCGGCAGGGACGATCGCCGGGCGCGAGTCGACCATCGGCGAAATGGCGCGCGCCTACGGCGTGACGTTGAGGACGCTGCGCTTCTACGAGGATCGCAACCTGCTGCGGCCGCGCCGCGCCGGCAACGCGCGCTATTACGGCGGCGTCGACCGCGCGCGGCTGGCGATGATCCTCAAGGGCAAGCAGCTTGGCTTCACCCTCACCGAGATCGCCGACCTGATCGGCGCCGACGACGGCGCCGCCCGGAGCGATTTCGAGGAGCGGTTGCGGCCGGCGCAGATCGTCGACCAGCTCGGCCATCTCGAGCGCCAGCGGCGCGAGATCGACGAGGCGATCACGCTGCTGAAAGCCACGCGCGAGCGGATGTCGCACGTCGCCGAGATGGTGTGAACGGCGCGCGCTAAAGCATATTACTTTTGGATTGCGTCATTCTCGCCCGTCATTGCGAGCGACATGTGTGGACGGCCCCGGCGATGCAAGGGAATTTTTCGGGTGGCGCTGGGACGGGTCGTATGCGGTCATGTGTACGGCCTGTGAGTGCGGCGTAGTGGCGAGCCGCTGGCCCTGATGAAATCCGCGGATCGGCTCCCAATCAGCGAAACGCGCTGTGACGCGCCATCCGCTTTGCGGGTTTTGCCTCTCCCCGGTGCGCGACCGGTCCGTCATCATCTCCCGAGCATTTTCCCCGCTTCCGAAGGGCTCCGGCCCCGTGGAACTGCCGTGAGCTCATCCCGCCGCGGTCGAGACCCGAAGCGGCCGATAGCTTTCGCCGCGCGCCAGCATGGCCCAAATGACGCGCGCCGTCTTGGCGGCCATGGCCACGGCGACGACGAGCCGCGGGCGGCGCTTGATCATGCCGGCGAGCCATGGCGAGGCCTTGGCGGGGTTGGCAAGAGCATACCGCAGCACGGCCATCTGCCCCATCACGAGCAAGGTTCGCAGCTCGCGATTGCCCGCCTTGCTGATCGCGCCGATGCGCACTTTGGCGCCGCTCGAGTTCTGGCGCGGCGTCAAGCCGAGCCAGGCTGCGAAGTCGCGGCCCGTTCGGAAGCGCGTGACATCGCCGGCCAGCGCGCGAAGGGTCCCCGCCGCCACCGGGCCGACGCCCGGAATCTTCATCAGCCGGCGACTGGCCTCGTCGGTCGCCGTGAGCTTCCTGAGCCGGGCGTCGAAAGCGGCGATGCGCGCCTGCGTCGCTTCGATCATGTCGGCCAATTCGAGCAAGGTCCGCCGAGCCAGCTCCGGCAGCGGCTCCACATCGGTCCTGACGAGCGCGATCAGCTGCGCCGCGCCCGCCGGCCCGAGCGGCGCGACGATGCCGAACTCGGTCAAATGCGCGCGCAGCGCGTTGACCAGCGCCGTGCGCTGGGCGACCAGCAGCCCGCGCGTCTTGTAAGCCTGCGCCAGCGCCTGGTCCTCCCGGCTCTTGATCGGAACAAAACGCATGTGCGGCCGGCTCACCGCCTCGCAGATCGCCGCCGCATCGGCCGCATCGGTCTTCGAGCGCTTCACGTAGGGCTTCACATAAATCGGCGAAATCAGCCGAACCGTGTGGCCGAACCCGGCGAGTTCGCGCGCCCAAAAGTGCGCCCCGCCGCAAGCTTCCATGCCAATCAAGCACGGCTTCAGCCCGCCAAAGAACTTCAGCGCGCCCGCCCGCGACATCCGCTTGCGAAGCGTGACTGTCCCGGCCGCGTCGACGCCATGGACCTGAATGACGCCCTTGGCGATGTCGAACCCAATCGTGGTAACGTTCATCGGACGGCTCCCCTGTGAGCGATAGCGACAACCATCACTCTGGCACACCAGATGCCGTAAGAGGGGCCGTCCACCCCATCAGCGAAGCAGACGCGAAGCGGCTTGACGGCGACGGGCCGATGTGGTCGCCGACCGACAAAGATGTGTGAATACGGTAGCCCGTTTGGGAGAGGGGAACGCGTCACTCCGCCGGGCTCGGCAGCGCCGACAGGTCGATCCCTTCCTCCGTTGGCGCGGCGGCGGGACGCGGACGCGTCGCCTCGTCCGCCGCGCCGACGAAGCGGCCGGCGACAGCAAGGTCGACGCCGCCAGGCCGCCCATCACCGCAATCGCCATCGGCGAGCGAAAGCCGCCGCCGTCGCCCAGGCCCAGCGCCGAGGGGAACATGCCCGCGGCCATGGCGATCGTCGTCATGACGATCGGCTGCGCGCGCTTGCGTCCGGCTTCGACCAACGCCTCGGTTCGTGGCGTGCCGCGACCGATCTCCTCGAGCGCGAAGTCGACCAGCATGATCGCGTTCTTGGTGACGATGCCCATCAGCATGAGAATGCCGATGACGACGGGCATGGAGATCGCCTTGTGGGTCAGCAGCAGCGCGCCGATCGCGCCGCCGACCGACAGCGGCAGCGAGACGAGGATGGTGATCGGCTGCAGGAAGCTGCCGAACAGCAGCACCAGCAGCGCGTAGACCATCATCACGCCGGCGCCGATCGCCTCGGCGAACGAGGCGAACACCTCGCCCATCACTTCGACGTCGCCGGTCTCGCGGATTTCGACCCCGGGCGGCAGATGCTTGGCCGCCGGCAGGGCGTGGATCGCGGCGACGGCGTCGCCGAGCGCGGCATCGCCGGCGAGGTCGCCCTCGATGGTGACGCGGCGCGTGCGGTCGTAGCGGTTGATCGCCGTCGGGCCGTGATCGACGACGAAGTCGGCGAGCGCCGACAGCGGCGCCGCGCCGCCCGATCCGGTCGGCACGCGCAGATCCTGCAGGCGGCCGACGTCGCCGCGCGCCGATTGGTCGAGCTCGACCCGGATCGGCACCAGCCGGTCGCCGGCGTTGAACTTGGCGAGATTGGCGTCGACGTCGCCGAGCGTGGCGACGCGGATTGTCTCCGACAACGTCTCGGTCGAGACGCCGAGGTCGGCGGCGAGCTGGCGTTTGGGGACGATGCGCAGTTCCGGGCGATCGAGCTCGGCGGTCGAGATCGGGTTCTCGATCGTCGGGATCGAGCGCATCTCGCTGGCGAGCTGATTGGCCGCATCATTGATCGCAGCCGTGTCGGGGCCGGCGACGATCAGCGACAGGTCGCGCTGGCCGTTGTCCTTGACAAACCAATAGCGGATGTCGGGAGTCGAAGCGAGCATCGCGCCGACGCGCGCCTGCAGATCCTTCTGGCTCGCGACGCGCTCGCTCTTGTTGACGAAGTTGATGACGAAGGTCGCCTTGCGCGGTTCGGCCCCCGACCCGAGAATCTCGCCGCCGTAGATCAGCACCGAGCGCACTTCCGGCATTTTCTTGAGCTGGTCCGAGATGCGGCGGGTGACGCGGTCGGTGTCGGCGAGCCGCGAGCCCGGCGGCAGCTCCAGCGCCAGCAGCGCGCGGGCCTGATCGTCGGCCGGCAGGAAGCCGGACGGCAACAGCTTGGTCGCGCTGAGCGAGGCGACGAAGATCATCAATCCTGCCGCGAGCGTGATCCAGCGGTGGCGCACGGAGGCGCGCACCAGCCTTGTGTAGAAGCGCATGACCGCGCCTTCGCGATGGACGGGCGCCTCCGGCGCGCGCAGGAAATAGGCGGCGAGGACCGGCGTGACGAAGCGCGCCACCAGCAGCGAGAACAGCACCGCGATCGCCACCGTCAGGCCGAACTGGCGGAAGTATTGGCCGGCGATGCCGCTCATGAAGCTGACCGGCGAGAAGATCGCGACGATGGTCAGCGAAATCGCGATGACGGCGAGGCCGATCTCGTCGGCCGCCTCGAGCGAGGCGCGATAGGCCGACTTGCCCATGCGCATGTGGCGGACGATGTTCTCGATCTCGACGATCGCGTCGTCGACCAGGATGCCGGTCACCAGCGTGATCGCCAGCAGGCTGACGAGGTTGAGCGAGAAGCCGATCGCGTCCATCGCCCAGAAGGTCGGCACGATCGACAGCGGCAGCGCGAGCGCGGTGACGATCGTCGCGCGCAGGTCGCGCAGGAAGACGAGCACGACGATCACCGCCAGCAGCGCGCCTTCGATCAGCGTCTCCATGGTCGAGGAATAATTGCCGAGCTCGTTGTCGACCTGGGTGTCGACCTTGGCGAAGCTGACCTCGGAATGGTCGTCCTGAATATTCGCCAGTTTCGCGGCGACGAGCTTGTCGACCGCGACGTCGCTCGCGCCCTTGGCGCGGGTGACCCCGAACGAGACGATCGGCTCGTCGAACAGGCGGGCGAAGGTGCGCGGTTCGGCGGCGCCGTCGGTGACTTTCGCCAGCTCGTCGAGCCGCACGCGGCGATCGCCGGGCAGCGAGATCGGCGTCGCCGCGAGGTCGGCGACGGTGCGCGCGCCGGCGAGCGTGCGGATCGCCTGCTCCTGGCCGGCGAGCTCGGCGCGGCCGCCGCCGAGGTCGATGTTGTCGGCGCGCAATTGCGCGTTGACCTGCGCGGCGGTGACGCCGAGCGCCAGCAGCTTGTCGGGATCGAGCGCGACGCGGATCTCGCGGTCGACGCCGCCGAAGCGCTTGACCTCGCCGACGCCCTTCACGCTCTGCAGTTCGCGCGCCACCGTGTCGTCGACGAACCACGACAATTGTTCGGCGGTCATGCCTGGGGCCGAAGCGGCGTAGGTGACGAACGGCAGGCCTTCGGCCTGGATGCGGCTGACGATCGGCTCGTCGATGGTGCGCGGCAGGTCGGAGCGGATCTTGGCGATCTGATCCTTGACGTCGTTGAGGGCGCGGTCGATGTCGACCGCGCCGACGGTGAATTGCACGACGGTCACCGACGAGCCGTCGGTCACCGTCGAGATCATGTGCCAGACGCCGGGGACGTTGGAGACCGCGTCCTCGACCTTCTTCGTCACCTGCGATTCGAGTTCCGACGGCGCGGCGCCCGATTGGGTGACGGCGACCTGGACGATTGGAATGTCGATGTTGGGGAACCGCGTCACCGCCATCTGCCGGAAGCTGACGATGCCGAGCAGCGTCAGGATGACGAAGGCGACGGCGGCGGGGATCGGCCGACGGATCGACCAGGCGGAAACGTTGAGCCTCACGGGGTCGCTCCTTGCGTCTCGGCGGGAACGGCGCGCACGCGGTCGCCGGGCCGCAGGAACGCGGCGGCGCGCGCGACGACCATCTCGCCCGGGCTGACGCCGCCGGCGATCTCGACCGCGTCGCCCTCGGCGACGCCGACCGAGACGCGGCGCTGCTCGACGATTCCGTCGCGCACCACCAACGCCCGCGCGCCCGCCGCGTCGCGCTCGACCGCGCTCGCCGGCACGCCGACGCCCTGGCTGCGCGCGAGCGTGATTTCGGCCGAGGCGAAGCCGCCGATATGGGCGCGCGCGCCGGGTTCGAGCGCGACGCGCACCTTGCCGGTGCGGCTCGCCTTGTCGACTTCGGCGCCGATCAGCCGCACCGTTCCGGCGACCTTGTCGGCGACGCCGGGCAGGGCGAGCTCAGCGCTCATGCCGACGGCGAGGCGCGGCAGCGCCTGCTCGGGCGCTTCCGCTTCGAGATCGATCGCGCCGTCCTTGATGATGCGGAACAGCGGCTCGCTCGCGCCGCCGACCGCCGCGCCGAGCCGCGCCGTGCGGCGGCTGACGATTCCGGCGACCGGCGCCTTGACCTCGGTCTCTGCGAGCTTGACCTCGAGCTCGCGGCGCTCGCCGTCGCGCGACTTGCGGTCGGCTTCGGCGACCGAAAGCGCGTTCTGGGCCGAGGCGAGCTGGGCGCGGGCGGTGCGCAAGGTCGTTTCGCGCTGCTCGATCGTCGCCGCGGCGATGACCTGCGGGCCGAGCTTGGCGGCGCGGTCGTAGTCGTCGCTGGCCCATGAAAGCTGGGCCCGGGCCTGTTCGATCGCGCTCTTGGCCTGGGCGATCGCCGCGTCGGCGCGCGCGGTCGCCGCGTCGTTCTGGGCGATCTGGGCGTCGATCTGGCTGCGATCGAGCCGCGCCAGCAACTGGCCGGCGGCGACCAAATCGCCTTCCTCGGCGTCGATCTCGACGATCGTCAGCCCGTCGATCTGCGCCGCGACTTGCGCCTCTTCGCGCGCCGCCAGCGTACCGGAGACGAACAGTCGGTCGACGAACGGCCGGTCGACCGCGGCGACGACACTCACCGTCGGCGGCGCGACCGCGCGCGGGGCTTCCGCGGCGCGCGGGCCGGCGCAATGCGCGGGGCCGAAGCCGAAGCCGGCGAGCGCGGCGAAAGGCGGCGCGCAGGGCGCGACGACGAGGGCGGCGGCGAGGCCGCCGGCCAGCGCGACGGCGCCGAGCGAAGGAACAAGAACGCGGCGCATCACGGCGTCTCCGTCGGGTTCGAGGACGAAATCGCGCCGGCGAACAGCGCGCGCAGCAGGGCCATGGTCATCGCCGCCTCTTCCTCGACGTCGAAGCGTTCGTCGAGCGCGCGGCGGCGGAACAATCCGCCGACGTAATTGAACATGAGACGGGCGGCGAAATAGGGGTCGAGGTCGGCGGCCGTCTCGCCGTTGGCCTTGGCGATTTCGATCAGACTGGTGAGGCCGCCGATCACCTCGGCGTCGTTCGTCCGCATCATTTCGGCGACGCGCGGGTTACGGCCCGCCTCGGCGGCCACTTCGAGGAACATCACGGCCTTCTCGCGCGGCTTGCAGAGCAGGTTGTCGCGCAGCATCGCCTCGAGCATGCCGAGCACGTCGCCGCTGTGGGCGAGGGCGTGGAAGACGGCGCCCCGCTCGCGCTGGTCGAGCAGGCAGATGCCTTCGACCAAGGCCTCCTTGGAGGGAAAGTAGCGGTAAAGGTTGCCCGCGCTCATGCCGGCCTCTTCCGCCACCTGCTGCATCGTCGCGGCGTGGAAGCCGTGGCGCACAAAGGCGCGCTCGGCGGCGGCGGCGATGTGATCGCGGCGCACATGGTCGGCCTGGCGCTCGTAGATGTGTCGATCCTGGCCGGGCAGGTCGTGGGTCGGACGATCGAGGGACGGGCGCTCAGAAGCCGGGGTGGTCGTCATGCATGTCTCACTGAGAATGAACGTTCATTCCAGAATGAACGTTCATTCTCATCGCCGACGATCGTGGCGCAATTGTGTCGACGCCGCTTCGGGACCCGCGAAGCGTTGCGTCGACCGTTGCGGCGGGTTCGAACCTTGGGGGCGCCGCCGCCCGGAATATCGCGCCAGACTGCCCAGGCGCGCTATAAGGTCCATGCGGTCCGCGCCGCGCAGGGCCGCGGATCGAAAGCCCGCAACTCCGGCAAGGCGCCGCGATGACGACCGCCGTTCTGACGCTGGATCTCGCCGAACGCTTCGCCGGTCTCGCGCTCGGCCATGTCCGGCGCGAATATCCCAACAATCTCGATCATGCGATGGCCGGGCCGCAGGATGCGCGCACGCCGCGCGCGCTGCATCCGATCTTCTATGGCAGCTTCGATTGGCATTCGTGCGTCCACAGCCACTGGATGCTGGCGCGGCTGCTGCGCCGCTTTCCCGACATGCCTCGCAGCGCCGATATCCGCGCGCTGTTCGACGCGCAGTTCACGCCCGAGGCGGTCGCCGGCGAATGCGCCTATTTCGCCGCTCCGACGGCGCGCGGCTTCAAACGTCCCTACGGCTGGGGCTGGCTGCTCAAACTGGCGGCGGAACTGACGCTGAGCGGCGAGGGGCGCTGGTCGCGCGCGCTCGCTCCGCTCGCGGACTTACTCGCGCGGAGATTTTGCCAATTCCTGCCGCTCGCGGCCTATCCCGTGCGCTCGGGCGCGCATTTCAACACCGCCTTCGGCTTGAGGCTGGCGGCGGACTACGCGGCCGCAGCGGCGGATCGCGCGCTGGCGGCGGTTGTTCTCGATGCGGCGCGCCGCTGGTACGGCGAGGACGTCGATTGCCCGGCCTGGGGCGAGCCGAGCGGGGACGACTTCCTCTCTCCCGCCTTGATCGAAGCCGAGGGCATGCGGCGTCTCCTGCCGGTGGAGACGTTCCGGCCCTGGTTCGATCGCTTCCTGCCGGGAATCGCCGAAGGGCGGCCGGCGTCCCTGTTCCGGCCGGCGCGCGTCGCCGATCGGACCGACGGCAAGATTGCCCATCTCGACGGGCTCAATCTCAGTCGGGCGTGGTGCTGGCGAGCGCTGGCCGCCGCCTTGCCCGCCGGCGATCCGCGCCGCTTGCCGATGGAGGCGGCTTCGGCGCGCCATCTCGCCGCCGGCCTCCCGCACCTCTCGGTCGACTACATGGGCGAGCACTGGCTCGCCAGTTTCGCCACGCTCGCCCTCGACGAAGCGCCCGAGGCGGGCGCGCGCGAGGGGTGAGGCCGCTTCGTCCCCTTCGCCGTCATGGCTGGGCTTGACCCGGCCATCCAGGCGGTCACTCTCCGCGCAGAAGGCCGCCGCGACAGCGCACTTTTAATCGTCCGACCGGCACGACCTGGATGGCTGGGTCAAGCCCACGGCTGTCCGGTTCGATTTTTCTGGGCAAAGCGCACGGCATTGATTCTAATCATTTCCAGAGTTTAGCGACTCGCTTGGACATGAAAGGGATCAGCGCCGTGCCCCATAC
>NZ_JBEKVH010000170.1:0-7474 GCF_049514155.1 Roseiarcus sp.
CAACGCGTTCGCAAAAGTATCGGCCGTCACACGGTGAAATACCCGAACGAACCCGTGCGCCCGAAGTCCCCCAAAGCCGCCCAAGCGCCAAACTGAACGTCGTCATGAATAGGAAGGGCTAGATCGTGCATCAACGACAGCGATCCGATTGATGCTCGAGTCACGCGGAGCGTGGATGAAAGCTGCGCGCTTCACCCCCCTCCCCGATTCACGATCTTCGACGCGGCGCGTCCTTACCACCATGAATTTCCCACCGACAAACCGCCATCGACAACGAGCGTATGGCCATTGACGAAGCTCGCGTCTTCGGAAGCCAGGAATGCGACCGCATGAGCAATGTCATCCGGCGCTCCCAAACGACCCACCGGCGTATGAGCGAGCCCCGCCTCGCGTCGTTCGGGATTGGCGTCCATATAGCCGCGAGTCATGGGAGTTACGATGATGCCCGGGGCAACAGAGTTTACGGTGGCGCCCAGCGGCCCCCACTCAAACGCAAGCGCCCGCACGAACCCATCCACGCCCGCCTTGGCGCCGCTGTAGGGCGCCCGTAGCCTCATGCCTTGGATCGCATTGAGCGAGCTGATGGCAATGAACCGCGCTCCTGGCTGCTTCAGGGCGAGCGGAGCGAACACCCGGAAGGTGGTCATCAGACCATAGAGATTGACGTCAAGGACGGAGCGTAGTTCCTCGTCGGTGACATCGAGCGTGAGCTTGCGAACACCGATACCGGCACACGCAACCACCGTACGCAGCCGCACACCCGCTTGAGCAAGTTCATTGGCAATCTCGACAAGCCTGGCGCTACTCGAGACGTCGGCCTTTAGAACATACGGCCGCCGAACGCCACGTTCCTTGACCTGCCGGTCGAGTTCTCCCACGTTGTCCTCGCCACGCCGCGACACCGTGTACACCTGCTTCCCGGCGGCGGCAAAATGCAGTGATATGGCGAGCCCAATCCCGGTCGTTCCGCCGGTTACGATGACCGCGTCGCCCTGATCGTTCACAAATGAAGTAGACACGTTGCCTCCCCATGGCCTTTTGTTGGAAAACTTACGTCGCGCAAAGAAGTCTGCAATTCAAAGAGCCGAATCCCGCTTACGCCGACCTCAGCTGCAATTGAGCGTTCCGTCCCACGTGCCCACCTCTCTGCTTGCGTCCTCCTCGGTGACGCCTCATCTCGTTCTCTCGTTGGCGCCCGACATCGGTCCGATGGCGCGCAACGCCCGCTTCAGGGCCACCAGCTTTCGGTCGCGTTCGCGCATCAGATCTTCCGCGCTCCGTCCGCCCCAGTCGAAATAGCCTGCACCGACTTCGAGGCGCGGCCCTGGGCAGGCATGCTATCCATCGTGGCGCTGGAGGCGCCTACCGGCGGCGATTCACCGGGAATGAACCGCTTCATCACCACCGGCTTCTTGCCTATGGCGGCCACAACGTCTCGCACTGTCTCCACTACCGCCGGGTCGGTGCGCACCGCCGCACAACTCCAACCCAAAGGTGCGGCGGTTGCGAACTAACGAGGCTACCGTGTCACAGCGATAGGCTCGATCTCGCCGGCCCTATGCCCAGCTGCGACAAACGGCGCTTTGGACGGCCTCATCAACGGGCTCAGCTACTTCTCACGCGGGATCACGCCTTTCGTCAGCACAACGTTGCCATAGAACCGGCGCTCGCCTGTGAGCACGATCGCGTATGCAGCGTTTGCTACCGACGTAAAGGCCTCGTGTTCCATCCGCTTTGCGGGCTTAGCGCCGTGGCCCCGCAGCACGGAATTGATGTCGGCGACCACCGACTCATGCTCGGGTGGCGCATCCATCACGAACGCTCGGTTGGGCACTGCGACGTCGAGCGGCAACACAGACAGCACCGCCTCGAGAACCTTTGTCACTGGCGCACCCGGAACTGGGATGACGCGACGACCGCTTGTGGCTGGATAGTTGGCGTCGACCAACGCTATCGTGTCGCCATGACCCATAGCAGCGAGCGCATGCAACAGGTCCGGCGTCAGCAGTTCATGAAGACCAATCAGCATTGCCAGATTTCCCGATTTTTATTCTGCAAAATTCCACGTCTCCCGATCGACAGAGAACTTTGGCCCTCTGCCAAACTTGGCGCATACCTTCCCGTCCTACTCGCCTGGTCAAGCGTGCCAGAGCCGCGCAGTGACGCCGCCATCGACGTAGAGCGTTGTGCCAGTGATGAAGGACGCTTCGTCACTGGCCAAGAAGGCGATCGCTGCGGCGACCTCCTCCGACCTTCCAAGGCGCCCCAGCGGCTGCTTCTCAAGCATGCTCGCCAGCGCCGCCTTGGGATCCGGAATCGAGTCGAGCCACAACTGAGTCATCGCTGTATGGATCACACCGGGCGCCACGGCGTTCACCCTAACATGCGGCGCCAGTTCCAGCGCGGCGCTGCGCGTCAGGCCGAGCACTCCAGCCTTGGATGCCGCATAGGCCGCAAAATTGCCGATCGTCGCAGCGGCATGAAACGAGGCGAGATTCACCACCGCCCCATGCCCACTCGCCACTAGCGCAGCCTGTGCGGCCTTCAAACCGACGTAGAGCGCGCGTAGGTTGATCGCGTGCAGATGGTCCCAGTCGTCCGTCGTCGTATCGGCGAGCGACTTCGGGAGCGAAACGCCAGCATTATTCACCAGCACATCGAGACCACCAAAGTGCTTAATCGCCTGGGCGACGCCGCTCTCGACATCTTGCGGCCGCGAGACATCACCTTGAATAAAGAAAGCCGTATCCGAGCCGAGTTCGTCGGCGACCGCCCGACCGGACGCGAGGCGATCGAATAGCGCGACTTTGTACCCGTCCTTAGCCAAGCGCCGGCCGGTGGCCGCGCCGATGCCGTTGGCCGCGCCGGTAATCAAAGCGATTCTTGCCGTCATGTCACCTTCCTCCGGAACCATTCGGCGCCGACAGCCGACGCCGGCGGCATGCAACAGTTTCCATCCTAAAACGGGCATGCGCCGCTGCAGCGATCTTCAGAAGCCGGCACATGCTGTTGTAATGAGGATCCCTTCCGCGATCGCCAGCGTCAGGCAAGGACTGAAAGCCAGCTGATTGAATGCCGGCGAGATCCTGGGCCGTGAGATTGACGATGTCGTGTGCCCCAATCACCACCGCGACGTCGGCGCCCGAAAAGTTTCCATTGAGTTCGTCAATCTTGAACACGAGTTCGTAAGGCTCCTTCCCGAGCGATGCCTTGAGGAGCATCAGCGAGCGCCGCAACCCGGGCTCCGCCTTTCTCTCAACTGCCCACAAGACATGTTCACCCGCTATGCAACCCCGAAGCGCCTCCGTATCGCCTCTACCTGCTCAGGGGTCAGCGGCCGCGTATCTTCATGGCGCAGCATGAGATAAATTCGCGCCGTCTCTTCGAGCTCTTCGACCGCGTACATGGCGTTCTCGATGCTCGAACCGGCGACCACTGGACCATGATTCGCCAGAAGCACAGCATGGTGTTTCCCCGCGAGCGCCGCGACTGCGTCCGCCAATTCAAGATCTCCCGGCGGATAGTACGGAACAAGCGGCAAGCGTCCCACTCTCATCACATAATAAGCCGTCAAAGGCGGTAGGCAGTCGTGCTGATCCAACCCGTTCAGGCACGACACGGCCACCGAATGCGTAGAGTGCAGGTGGATCACCGCATTCATTTCGCCGCGTTGTTCATACATAGCGCGATGAAGGAAGCTTTCCTTGGTCGGTTTGTCTCCGGCAATCAGTTGGCCCGACTCGTCCAGCCGCGACAAACTTGCTGGATCGAGCTCTCCTAGAGACGCGTTCGTCGGCGTCATCAGCCAACCGCCGTCCGGGTGCCTGACCGAAATGTTGCCAGTCGACCCAAAGGTTAGCCCTCTGGCAAAAATTGACGCCCCGATTAGACAGAGACGCTCTCGGATGCTTGCGTCGCTCATCATCTGATTCCACTTCGATAAACGCTCCTATTCGCACAGATCGCTTCGCGAATGGAGCCCTCCCCTTCGAACGCAGCGATTGAGCCGCGCGGTTGCGGCGCTTGGCCATGCTTTCGCTTATTCGGCGTTCGCCATAGGATATTCTTCCGCGTCGAACACCGTGTGGATGATGTCCCCATCGAACATCGTCAGAATCCGCTTCGTCAGTTGACGACTCTCGGCTCGCACGTCCGAGGCGAGCGCTTTCGCAATCGCGTCTTTCGAGGGGAAACGCAGGCAAAGCACGAGCTCGAAGCGGGGTTCGTCTTTATCGCACTCGTTTTGCCTCAACACACGGACTTCCTGCGCACCCGGAAACCGCACCTGCAGCTTCACGAGTTCCTCCCGCACCGCCCGATTGAAAGCTTCCTCGAAGCCAGGCTTGATTCGGCCACGAAAGAAGGTACAACGAATATACATTTCTGCCTCTTGATTTAGCCGCGACTGAAGGCCGCAAACTTGGCCAATCGTCTCGCCGGCGGTCTTAGTCTATCCTCTGCCGATGTAGGGCATTGTCACGGGCAGGACCGTTAACCACTGCACGTTTGCGTCGGGCGGCAACGACGCCATAAACAGGACGGCTTTCACTACCTGATCGAGAGCGATCCGCGGCTCGGGCCGAACAGAGAGATCAGCCTGCAGCACTCCGGTGCTCATCCTCGTCGTCATGTCCGTCGCTGCGTTGCCGATGTCGATCTGGCCGACCGCGATATTGTACTTTCGCCCGTCCAGGGACGCCGCTTTCGTCAACCCCGTTACACCGTGTTTCGATGCCGTATAGGGCGCCGAATTCGGCCTCGGAACTTCCGACGAAATCGACCCATTGTTGATGATGCGCCCCCCCTGCGGATCTTGTTGCTTCATCAATGTGAACGCTTGCTGGACGCAGTAAAAGACGCCGGAGAGGTTGGTATCGATCACCGATTTCCATTGCTGTGCGCCCAGTTCCTCAAGAGGAACTGCTGGGACGTTTGTGCCAGCATTGTTGAATAGCAGGTCCAGCCGTCCGAATTTCCTTCTCACAGCCTCGAACAACGCCGTGACCGACGAATCGTCGCTAACGTCGCTGGCAATCGCCAGCGCCGCTGGACCGATCTCGCGCGCAACCGCATCGAGCGCGTCCTGCCGTCTTCCGGCAATCGCAACGACGTAACCCGCCCGCGCAAGACCTAGCGCCACAGCTCTCCCGATTCCCGAACTGGCCCCCGTTACAAGTGCAAACTTGCTCTTCTCAGCCATCGCAGCCTCTTGCCTTAAGCGCCTCTCCTGCGCGACGCGCCGGTCGACCGTTCATTTCAGAATCGCTAGCGCGTCGCTGAAGAAGTCTGGACCGCCGAAATTTCCGGACTTCAGCGCGAGCGCCATGTCTCGCCCGGCGCCTCCGATCGTGCGCAGCGCAGGCACGCCAGCCGCAATCTCCGGTCCGACAAGGAATCCGGGCAGCCCCAAACGATCGACCACTGCGCCTGCTGTCTCGCCGCCTGCGACAATTAGTCGGCGCACTCCGCGCGCGACCAAGTCCGCCGCGATTGTCGCCATGCACTCTTCGATGGCTTTTCCGGTCGTATCTCGACCGTACCGGGCCTGCAGCTTCGCAACCTGCTCGGCAGAGGCCGAACTCGCGATCAGAACCGAACCTAGCTCCAGACGTTCTTGTGCCCACGAAACCGCCATCTCCGCTTCCGCTCCCGCGCGCCCCCCGACCACGGCGTCCACGTCAAGAAGCAGTACCGGCATCACCGCCCGCGCCTTCTCAATCTGCTCCAACGTCGCTTTGGAGCAGCTGCCCGCAAGGCACGCCGCGGCGCCCCCCACCGGCGCTCCGAGCGAAGAAGAACCGTTGCTCGCGCCTACCCGACCCCCTCGTACGAGGCTGCGCGCCAACCCAAGCCCCAATCCTGACGCGCCAACCGACAATCCCATCTCCAGCGCCACTGCGCCTATGGTCTCGAGATCAGTCGGAAACACCGCGTCGACGACCGCGACGCCCACCCCGCTTGCGGCCAATGCGCCAATTGCTTCGCGAAGCCGAGGTTCCCCCTGCGCGACGGTTTGCAAATCGATGAGCCCGACCCTCACACGACTTTGTCGTCCCAACACGCGCACCAGGTTTGCGTCGCGCATGGGCGTAAGCGGGTGATCTTTGAGCGAGCTCTCGTTCAACGGCACATCGTCAACAAAGAGGTTGCCTTTGTAGACTGTGCGCCCTGTCTCCGGAAACGCGGGCGTCACCAAAGTCAGCTCTTGCTTCCGGTCCGCCCTCAATGAATCCATTACTGGGCCGATATTCCCAGCGTCTGTCGAGTCGAACGTCGAGCAGATCTTGTACAACACATGCGAGACGCCGCGCGCCCGCAACCACGCATCCGCCACTCGTGCAGATTTGACCGCGTCCGCGGCGGCGACGGAACGAATTTTCAGCGCGATCACAATCGCATCGACTTCAGGTAGCGCTACCTCCGCGCTCGGAACGCCGATCAGCTGAAGGGTGCGAAGTCCGTTTCGGGTCAGCGTATTCGCAAGGTCGGACGAACCAGTATAATCGTCCCCGATACAGCCCAAAGCCAATGCCATAATTCATCTGCCCGCATATGGACTGAACCACCCTAGTCCCTCTGCAGTCCCCTGTTTCGGATTGTATTCGCAGCCAACGAACCCCGAGTACCCAAGTCGCTCCAGTTCATCGAATAACAATGTATCATTCAACTCTCCAGTCATGGGCTCGTTTCGACCTGGCACGCTCGCCGTCTGAATATGCCCAATTATCGGCATAAGACGTCGAAGCGCCATTATTACATCTCCACTTATAATCTGTCGATGATAGATATCGAATTGAAGTTTGACGTTTGAAATATTAAGCTCGCGTATTACCGTCTCAGCAAATGAGAACGCATTAAGAAAATACTTAGGCATATCCCTACTATTGATAGGTTCCAGAACCAGATCGAGCCCTTGCTTGCCAACTTCCCGCGCCGCCCACTCGACCGAACGCCGATATGCCTCAATTGCCCGTGGATCATCGGGATCCGCGTTTCCTGCCATCAGGTGCAGCCGCCTGACGCCGGTCGCTGCAACGTAGGAGAGCGCTTTCCCGACCCCATCCTGCAGCTCGCCAAATCTCTCTGGAAGAGCGGCGAGCCCTCGCTCTCCTGCCGACCAATCCCCCGGAGGCAGATTGAAGAGCGCTTGCGTCAGTTTGTGTCGCGAAAGGCCCTCGCCGATCGCCTCTGCCGAATAGTCGTAGGGGAAAAGGAACTCGACAGCCTTGAAACCGGCATCTGCGGCCGCTTCAAAACGCTCAAGAAAACCTCGCTCCTTGAACATCATCGAAAGATTGGCGGCAAAACGTGGCACAATAGCTCCTTAAGACATTATGTCTTCAAACAGAAACCTTGCCCGGTAACGGCGTGGAGGTGATTTGCGCGTAGACACGAGCCACCGATATATCGTCTTCCGCGCCCATGCCCGCCCCCGAAGCCATCAGAAACATTTGCAGGGCCGCTGCCGCCACGG
>NZ_JBEKVH010000171.1:0-7460 GCF_049514155.1 Roseiarcus sp.
CATCGGCGATTCGCGCGCGGGCGTCGAGGCGGCGCGGCCGCGGGCGCGGAGGCCCGCGCCACCGGCGGTTCAGTGGCGCGGGCGTCCCTGCCCGCGTCCCGGAGCGATCACAGCCACGGATGCGCGGCCGCGGACTTCTGCTCATGGGCGGCGATGGCGGGGGACTTGACCATCGTCAGGCCGATGTCGTCGAGCCCCTCGAGCAGGCAGTGCTTGCGGAACGGGTCGATGTCGAACTTGACCACGCCGCCGTCGGGACCGCGGATCTCCTGGGCCGCCAGATCGATGGTCAGCGTCGCGTTGGCGCCGCGGCGCGCGTCGTCCATCAGCTTGTCGAGGTCTTCGGCGCCGACCTTGATCGGCAGCACGCCGTTCTTGAAGCAGTTGTTGTAGAAGATGTCGCCGAATTCGGTCGAGACGATGCAGCGGATGCCGTAGTCGAGCAGCGCCCACGGCGCGTGCTCGCGCGACGAACCGCAGCCGAAATTGTTTCCGGCGACGAGAATCTTGGCGTTGGCGTAGGCCGGCTGGTTGAGGACGAAGTCGGGATTGAGCGAGCCGTCGTCCTTGTAGCGCATCTCGGAGAACAGACCCTTGCCGAGGCCGGTGCGCTTGATCGTCTTCAGATATTGCTTCGGGATGATCATGTCGGTGTCGACATTGTCGATCTCGAGCGGCGCGGCGACGCCGGTCAGTGTGGCGAATTTGTCCATCGCGCGGATTCCATCGGCCTGATAAACGTCTCGGCGCAAGCCTGTAGCAAAGGCCCGTCGACGGGGCAATCCGACCCGGGCGGCGCTCAAGAGTTGACCGATGTCCAAATTCCATGAAGCGCTCGATGATAAGCTGATCGCCTTCATCGAGGCGCAGCCGATGTTCTTCATCGCCAGCGCTACGGCCGAGGGGCGGGTCAACGTCTCGCCCAAAGGGCTCGACACATTCCGCGTCCTCGGGCCGCGCCTCTGCGCCTATCTCGACCTCACCGGCTCGGGGGCCGAGACAGCGGCGCATGCGCTCGCCGGCGGCCGGGCGACCCTCATGTTCTGCTCGTTCGGCCGCGATCCGCTGATCCTCCGCCTTTTCGGCCGCGCCCGCTGCGGCAGGCCGGGCGGCGAGCTGTGGCGCGAACACGCCGGCCGCTTCGACGCGTTTCCCGGCGCGCGGCAGATTGTCGTCTTCGATGTCGATTCGGTGCAGACCGCCTGTGGCTTCGGCGTGCCGCTGATGACGCTCGAGGCGCAGCGCTCGACCCTGACCGACACATGGGTCGCCATGGGCGAAGACGGCGTCGTCGAATACCAGCGCAGCGAGAACCGCGTCTCGATCGACGGATTGCCGACGGGGCTCGGCGAGGCATGATCGGCCCGCCGCTTTCGAGCGCACCCGGCGTCCTCACCATCGACGCCGCCGCGCTCGCCGACAATTGGCGGCTCTTGGCGCGCCGCGCCGCGCCGGGCGACTGCGCGGCGGTGGTCAAGGCGAACGGCTACGGCCTCGGGATCGAGGCGGTCGCGCCGCCGCTCTACGCCGCCGGCTGCCGCGTCTTCTTCGTCGCCCAGATCAGCGAGGGTAAAAGCCTGCGGGCGCTGCTGCCTGAGGCCGACGCGCGCATATACGTGCTCAACGGGCTGGAGGCGAAGGCCGACCCGCTCGCCGACTATTCCGCCTTCCGCCTCGCGCCGGCGATCGGCGGCGCGGCGGAGCTCGAACGCTGGGCCGCGTTCGCGCGCGCGCAGGCGAGGGCGCCGGCGGCCGCGCTGCACCTCGACACCGGCATGAACCGGCTCGGCTTCGCATCGCTCGAGACCCTGCGCGCCGCGGTCGCCGCCGCGGGCGAGAGCGGCGCCGACCTGCTGATGAGCCATTTCGTCTCTTCCGAACGGCCGGACGATCCGCTCAACGCGCTGCAGATCGCCCGCTTCGCGGCGGCGCGCGCGGCTTTCCCGACGCTAAGAACGTCGCTCGCCAACTCTTCCGGCCTGTTCCTGCCCGGACTGCCCGCCTACGACCTCGGGCGGCCGGGCTACGCGCTCTATGGCGGCAACCCGACGCCGGGGCGGCCGAACCCGATGAAGCCGGTGGCGGCGCTCGACGTCGCCATCCAGCAGATTCGCTGGATCGAGAAGGGCGAGACCTGCGGCTACAACGGCCAGTGGACGGCGGGCCGGCGCACGCGCCTCGCCACGCTGCTCGCCGGCTACGCCGACGGCTTGCCGCGCGGCGCAGGGTTCGTCGACGGCCGCGACGGGGCCGAGGTCGAGATCGCCGGCCGCCGCTGCCCGCTGGTCGGCCGCGTGTCGATGGACCTGATCATCGCCGACGTCACCGACCTGCCCGAGAGCGCGGCGCGGCCGGGCGAATATGCGCGGCTGTTCGGCGGCGAAGTCAGTCTCGACGAATTCGCCGAGCGCGCGGGCACGATCGGCTACACGGTCCTGACGGGCTTAAGCCGGCGCTACGCGCGGCGGGTCGTCGGCGCGTGAAGGATGAGGGGGTCGGCTTCGCAGTTCACCCACCCCCCCTCATCCTGATCCGCCCGCGAAGCGGGCGAGTCGAAGGATGCGGAAGGGTTTTTCAAAACGGCGACGCGCCGCTCCCCTCGTCGTTCGAGACGCGCCGCTGGCGCGGCGCTCCTCACGATGAGGGGGGATTGTGATCTGAGCTCCCCAACCGCCCTCATCCTGAGCCGCCTGCGCAAGCAGGCGAGTCGAAGGACGAGGGCGGCGCACAGCAGCCTCAGAGAGCGGCCCCAGAAAGCGCCGATCAGCGCTGCGCCTTTGCCTTCCGTTTGGCCAAAGCCACGAGCGATGCGAAGTCGCCGCGCATGTACGCTTCCTTCTTGGCGCGCGACCATCCTTTGATCCGCCGTTCCGCAGCGATCGCTTCGTCGACGCGCTCGTAGGCCTCTGAGAAAACAAGTTTCACCGGGCGACGGCTGGCCGTGTAGGCGCCGGGGATCAGCCCTTGCGCATGCTCGCTGACCCGCTCCTCGACCTCTCGCCGAGTCACGCCGGCGTAGTAGCCGCCGTCGGCGCAGAGCAGGATATAGATCGACGCGCCGCTCATCCTCGCGCCCCATTGGCGATCGCCGGCGATGATACAGCAGAAAATGGAGTTTGGAGCGGTCAGCAGCGCTCCCCCTCGTCGTTCGAGACGCGCCGCTGGCGCGGCGCTCCTCACGATGAGGGGGGATTGTGATCTGAGCTCCCCAACCGCCCTCATCCTGAGCCGCCTGCGCAAGCAGGCGAGTCGAAGGACGGTTCCGACAAGCGCCGCCCCCTCGTCGTTCGAGAGGCGCCGCTGGCGCGGCGCTCCTCAGTTTGCGAAGCGACGCGGCCCATCTCGCGACTGGAAATCCACGCCCGCTCGGCCTAAGTGAGAACGACCAGGGCGCTTTCGCCGCCCTGCTGGGACGACGCGATGAATCGACAGGACCCTTTCCCGCCCGCCGGGACTGAAGCGCAGATCCGCTTTCTCGACGGCGACTTTCGCATCCTGCGGCCCGGCGCCTTCGTCCGCTGCGCCGTCACCGACGCGCCGATCCCGCTCGAAGAGCTGCGCTATTGGAGCGTCGACCTCCAGGAAGCCTACGCCAGCCCAGAGGCGGCGCTGGCGCGGCTCGAGCGGAAGGACTGAACCGTCCCGGTCCGCTTGACACAGACGGTCGCCGCGAAATGATGGCCCCCGTCGACGAGCGGAGATCTCGATGCAGGCCTGGGCGCAGTTCTACACGGCGATCGCGGCCGCTTCGGCGGCTTTGCTGGGTCTTCTCTATGTCGTGGTGTCGATCAACGCCGCCGCCGCGCTCGGCCCCGACGAACCCATTTCGCGACGCCTGACCGAACAGGCGTTCCAGAACTACCTCGCCGTGATGATGGTGGCGCTGCTGTCGCTGTTCGCCGACATCTCGACGCGGGTGTTCGGCGCGGTGACGCTCGCGGCGACGGCGAGCTGGTCGGTGTGGGTGATCATCCGCTTCGTCCAAATCGTCATCCAGGGCGGCGAACGGCGCGCCTGGCTCGGCGCTCTCCGTCGTCATCTCTCCTCGCTGATCGGCTTCGGCATGCTGCTGGTCGCGGCGCTTCGCATGGCGCTCGGCTGGGGCGAGGACTACAATTGGCTGGCGGCGTCGACGCTGGTGTTGCTGTTCTCGGCGACGACGGTGTCCTGGGAACTGCTGACCCGGTTCGCCAGGCGCAAGCCGGGCTGACCGCTGCGACTTAAGATTGAGACCATCGACCGGCCGATCGCCAAAATGCCCCTTGCGCCCAGCCGAGGAATTGTTCATATATGAACAATGTTTCGCTCCGACCCGGGCGGAACCCGCATTTCCAAAACCTGGTGATCGCTCATGCCTAGCTACAAGGCCCCGGTCGACGACACGCTTTTCCTGCTGCGCGACGTGCTCGACTACGGGCGCTACGGCAACCTGCCGCGCTTCGGCGAGGCGCCGCTCGACGTCGTCGAAGCGGTGTTGAGCGAAGGCGGCAAGTTCGCCGAAGAGGTGCTGCAGCCGCTCAACCGCGTCGGCGACACGCAGGGTTGCGTGCGCGAGGCCGACGGCTCGGTCAGGACGCCGAAGGGCTTCAAGGAGGCCTACAAGGCCTTTGCCGAGGGCGGCTGGGTCGGGCTCGACGGCGACCCCGCCTACGGCGGCCAGGGCCTGCCGCATTTCCTCGCTGTGGCGCTGAGCGAATACACGATCGCCGCCAACCTTTCGTTCGCCATGTATCCCGGCCTCACCAACGGCGCGGCGGCGGCGCTGGCGACCCACGGCAGCGACGAGCTGAAGCAGCGCTACCTGCCGAAGATGACGACCGGCGCGTGGACGGCGACGATGAACCTGACCGAGCCGCATTGCGGCACCGATCTCGGTCTGATCAAGACCCGCGCGACCCGCCAGAGCGACGGCTCCTATCTCCTCACCGGGCAGAAGATCTTCATCTCGGCCGGCGAGCACGACCTCGCCGACAACATCATCCATCTCGTGCTGGCGCGCATCGACGGCGCGCCGGCCGGCACCAAGGGCGTCTCGATGTTCGTCGCGCCGAAAGTCCTGGTCAACGACGACGGTTCGCTCGGCGCCCGCAACGGCGTCGCCTGCGGCTCGATCGAGCACAAGATGGGCATTCACGGCAATTCGACCTGCGTGCTCAACTACGACGGGGCCAAGGGCTGGCTGGTCGGCGAAGAGAACCGCGGCCTCAATGCGATGTTCGTGATGATGAACGCGGCGCGGCTCGGCGTCGCGGTGCAGGGCCTGAGCCTGTCCGAGGTCGCCTACCAGAACGCCGCCGCCTACGCCAAGGAGCGCCTGCAGGGCCGTTCGCTGACCGGCGCCAAGGCGCCCGACAAGCCGGCCGACCCGCTGCTCGTCCATCCCGACGTGCGGCGCATGTTGCTCGAAATCCGCGCCTTCAACGAAGCGGCGCGAGCGCTGATGCTGTGGGTGGCGCTCTCCGAGGACGAGGCGCTGTCGTCGCCCGACGCCAATGCGCGCAAGCTCGCCGATGACCGCGTCGGCCTGCTGACGCCGGTGATCAAGGGCGTCTTCACCGACCAGGGCTTCGCCAACGCGGTCAAGGCGCAACAGGTGCTCGGCGGCCATGGCTACATCGCCGAATGGGGGCTCGAGCAGTTCGTCCGCGACGCGCGCATCACCATGATCTACGAGGGCGCGAACGGCGTGCAGGCGCTCGACCTGGTCGGTCGCAAGCTGCCCAAGGACGGCGGCCGCGCGATCACCGCCTTCTTCGGCGACGTCTCCGCTTTCCTCGCCGCCGACAAGGACGATTCGGCGCTCGCGCCCTATCTCGCGCCCGCCAAGGCGGCGCTTGGCCAATTGCAGCAGGCGACGATGTGGCTGATGCAGAACGGGATGAAGAACCCCGACAACGCCGGCGCGGCGTCGAACGACTATATGCATCTCTTCGGCCTGACCGCGCTCGCCTTCATGTGGGCGCGCATCGCCAAGGCGGTGCTGGCGCGCCAGGCGGCGGGGACGAGCGACGCGACGCTTGACTCCAAGCTGACGCTCGCCAAGTTCTTTGCCGCGCGCGTGCTGCCGGAGGCGGG
Source organism: Roseiarcus sp. (assembly GCF_049514155.1). Lineage (GTDB taxonomy): Bacteria > Pseudomonadota > Alphaproteobacteria > Rhizobiales > Beijerinckiaceae > Roseiarcus. The sequence goes on from NZ_JBEKVH010000171.1 coordinate 6,076, forward strand.
CGCCTGCCTCGCCCGGCTGTCGAGCGGCGCGGAGACGGTCATGGCGCTGCCGGCGGCGGCGTTCTGAACGATAGAGGCGCGAAAGCGCGAACGGGAGGACGGACAATGGCGGCGGAAGCTCAGCCTGTCGGCCTGACCGGCGGGCGTCCGTGCGGTGCCGCGCGCTATCGGCTCGATGCGATCGGCGACCTGCCGTTCGGCAATTTCAGCAATCCGGTTGACCCGGCCCATCTCGGCAATTGCCAGCATCCCGACCACGATACCTGAACGGCGCGCCGCCCCGCGCGCGAAGGAGAGACGAACATGGCTGACGCGTTCATTTACGACGCCGTGCGCACCCCGCGCGGGCGCGGCAAGGCCGACGGCGCGCTGCACACCGCGACGACGCTGCATCTGGCCAAGACCGCGCTCAAGGCGATCAAGGACCGCAACGGCCTGAAGGCCGGCCAGATCGACGACGTGGTGATGGGCTGCGTCGATCCGGTCGGCGAAGCCGGCGGCGACATCGCGCGCATGGGCGCGCTGGCGGCGGGCCTCGGCGACGGGGTGCCCGGGGTGCAGATCAACCGCTTCTGCGCTTCCGGCCTCGACTCGGTCAATTTCGCCGCGGCGCAGGTGATGGCGGGCCAGCACGAGCTGACGATCGGCGGCGGCGTCGAATCGATGAGCCGCGTCGGCATCGGCGCCTCGGGCGGCGCCTGGCCGGTCGATCCGGCGATCGCCATCCCCGCCTATTTCATGCCGCAGGGCGTCTCGGCCGATCTCATCGCCACCAAATACGGCTTCTCGCGCGACGACGTCGACGCCTACGCCGTCCAATCGCAGGGCCGCGCCGCCAAGGCGTGGTCGGAGGGTCGGTTCAAGCCTTCGATCGAGCCGGTGCGCGACGTCAACGGCCTGCCGCTGCTCGAGCGCGACGAGCACATGCGGCCGGAGACCAACATGCAATCGCTCGCGGCGCTGAAGCCGTCGTTCGTGATGATGGGCGAGCAGGGCGGCTTCGACGCGGTGGCGATCCAGGCGCACCCGGAAGTCGAGCGCATCAACCACGTCCACCACGCCGGCAATTCGTCGGGCATCGTCGACGGCGCCGCGGCGGTGCTGATCGGCTCGAAGGAGGCGGGCGCTCAGCTCGGCCGAAAGCCGCGCGCGCGCGTGCGCGCCTTCGTCAACATCGGCTCCGAACCGGCGATCATGCTGACCGGCCCGGTCGACGTAACCAGGAAGCTGCTCGCCCGCGCCCAAATGCAGATCTCCGACATCGATCTGTTCGAGGTCAACGAGGCCTTCGCCTCGGTGGTGCTGCGCTACCTGCAGGCGTTCGATCTCGATCCCGACAAGGTCAACGTCAACGGCGGCGCGATCGCCCTCGGTCATCCGCTCGG
>NZ_JBEKVH010000172.1:0-7799 GCF_049514155.1 Roseiarcus sp.
GGCGGCGTGGCGGTGATCCGGGTCGGCGGCGCGACCGAGATCGAGGTCAAGGAGAAGAAGGACCGCGTCGACGACGCGCTGAACGCCACCCGCGCCGCGGTCGAGGAAGGCGTCGTGCCGGGCGGCGGCGTCGCGCTGCTGCGCGCCAAGGCGGCGGTCGCCAAGCTCAAGAGCGACAATCCCGACGAGCAGGCCGGCATCAACATCGTGCTGAAGGCGCTCGAGTCGCCGATCCGCCAGATCGTCGAGAACGCGGGCGGCGAAGGCTCGATCGTCGTCGGCAAGATCACCGACAACAAGTCGCAGACCTTCGGCTTCAACGCCCAGAACGACGAATATGTCGACATGCTCGAAGCCGGCATCGTCGATCCGGCCAAGGTCGTGCGCACGGCGCTGCAGGACGCGGCCTCGGTCGCCGGCCTGCTGATCACCACCGAAGCGATGGTCGCCGAAGTGCCGAAGGAAAAGCCGGCGATGCCGATGGGCGGCGGCGGCGGCGGCATGGGCGGCATGGACTTCTGATCCCGAGGACCAAGGCGCGGAGGCGGGATGGCGCCGACCTTGCTGTGATTTAATCCCGCCCCGCCCGCTTCCGCCTTCTTTTGCGCCGGGGGTTCTGTTAGTGCGCTTCTTCCCGCCCCGTTCGCTTCCAACCCCGCCGGTCCCTGCCCCATGCGAATTCTGAGCCTCGCCGTCGCGCTGTTTGCGCTCGCCGCCTTTCTGGTCGGTCTGCGCGCGCCCGACGTCGGCCTCTTCCTCTACGCCGCCGCGGCGCTGCTGTGCGCTGGCGCGACCTACCGGTCGGCGCACATCTCGAATTTCTTGCGGGTGTTCGAGGTCGTCTTCGCGGTCGAAACGATCGTCTTCGGCGCCACCTACCTGATCGACGAGCTGGGCCTGTGGCCGCACGCTTACGCCGACTACGCGCTGCCGAGTTCGCTGCCGCTCACCGTCGCCCTGTTCGGCTCGCTGGTCTTCGCCGTCTCGCATATCCCGGTCGTGCGCAAGATGACCGACATCGCCGACCCCTATTTCTCCGAGCGGGCGCCGACGACGGCGCGAATCTGGCCGGGCCGCCCGTTCACCACGCCGCAGAACAAGCTGGCGATCGCCGCGCTGGTCTTCCTCATCGTGATCAACCAGTTCGAAGTGGCGCTGCTGGTGCGGCTCAACTACTTCAGCCGCGACTTCTACAACGCGCTGCAAAACAAGGACGAGGCGGCGTTCTGGACCCAGCTGCTGGCGATCTTCCTGCCGTTCGCGACGATCTATATCGCGGCGCTGGTGATCGAATACGTCGTCACCTCGACCTTCGTTTATCGCTGGCGCCGGTGGCTCTCCGCCTATTACATCGGCCGCTGGCTCGGCGGCGGCGCGCATTATCCGATGGCGCTGGCGGGCACGCCCGCTGACAACCCCGATCAGCGCATCAGCGAGGACATCTACGGCTTCATTTTCGGCCAGGGCTCCGGCGCAGGCATTTTCGGCTATTCGATCACGCTGCTGTCGACGCTGACGACTCTGGTGTCCTTCGGCATCGTGCTGTGGACGCTGTCGGCGGGGTTCCCGCTGCCCGGCCTCAACATCATCGTACCAGGCCTGCTGTTCTGGATCGCGCTCGCCTATGCGGCGATCGGCACCGGCCTGACTCACTGGATCGGCCACTCGCTGATCGGGCTCTATTTCCGCCAGCAGCAATACGAAGCGAACTTCCGCTTCGGCCTCGCCCGCCTGCGCGAGTACAGCGAACAGATCGCGCTGCTGCGCGGCGAAGAGGTGGAGACCGCCGGCGCGATGCGACGCTTCGGCGACGTCTTCGACAATTACATGAGCATCGTGCGGGTGCGTAAACGGCTGACCGCGTTCACCTCCGCCTACGACCAGATAAGCCAGTACTTCCCCTTCATCGTCGGCGCGCCGCTTTATTTCATCGGCAAGATTCAGCTCGGCGCGTTGGTGCAGGTCGCGCGCGCGTTCGGCCAAGTCAACTCGTCGCTGAGCTTCTTCGTCTCCTCCTATGTTGGCCTCGCCGATTTCAAGGCGGTGCTCGACCGACTGACCTCGTTCGACGATGCGATTGCGCGCGCCCACGCGGCGCTCGACAACGCCAAAGGCCTCGTGCGCGTCGCCGCCGCCAACGACGATTTCGCCCTCAAGGACCTCGACCTCGACCTGCCCGACGGTCGCGCGCTGGCGCGCATCGAATCCTTCGCCTTCGCCGCTCGCCAACCGACCTTGATCGTCGGCCCCTCCGGCGTCGGCAAGTCGACGCTGCTGCGCGCCATCGCCGGAATCTGGCCCTACGGCCACGGCGAGATCGCCGAGCCGAAGGCGAAGATCATGCTGCTGCCGCAGCGCCCCTACCTGCCGATCGGTCCGCTGCGCGACGCAATCGCTTATCCGGCGTCGGCCGCCGGGCTCGACGACGCGACGATCCGCGCCGCGCTGGGCGAAGTCGGCCTCGCCGCGTTCGCCGACCGGCTCGACATCAGCGACAATTGGCAGATGCGGCTGTCGGGCGGCGAGCAGCAGCGGCTGGCGGTGGCGCGCGCACTGATCGCCGCGCCCGACTGGCTGTTCCTCGACGAAGCGACCTCAGCGCTCGACGAGGCCAGCGAGGGCGCCCTCTATCAGACGATCGCCGCAAAGTTGCCGAAGACGACGATCGTCTCGATCGGCCATCGTTCGACGCTCGGCGCCTTCCACATGCGCCGCGTCGCGCTGACGGCGCGCGCCAACGCGCCGGCGACCATGCTCGAGGCGACGCCGGCCGAATGACGGCGAAGCTCAGAGCGAGCGCGCCAGCCGCATCTCGCCGCGCGGTCCCTTGATGACGAGCTCGCCGTTGACCAGGTCCCAAATCGGCTGGGCGAGCAGCGCCGACAGGAAGCCGAACTCGATCGCCATCGTGTCCTTGTCGCACTGCTTCTTGGTCAACGCGTAGGGGCCGACGGCAAGATGCTGGTCCTTGATCGGATACATCGTCGCCGACCAGGAATTGCAGCCGGCGAAGCCCGAGCCGCGCAGCGTGCTGTCGATCTTCAGGCTGACGTCGATTTCGGCCGGCACAGGTTTGCCGTTGAGCTCCTTCAGCTGCCAGGTCTGGTCGAGCGGGAAGTTCTTCTGTAGCGGCGGCAGCGGCTTCGGCGGCTCATCGTTGCTGATGGCTTGCGCCGCGAAAGCGAAGCAGATTGCGGAGAGCGCGATCGCCGCGCGAAACATCGTGGCTTTCATGGAGTCCGATCCTCGATCCGCCATTCTGGGCGTGGAAATTACTGGCCGGGTATAGCCATCGGCCCGAAATCGCGCAACGGCTCGGCTACGCGGCGAAACGAGCAAATTTGCGGCCGAGCGCGGTCGAACCCCCTTGCGCGCCGGGCAGGACGCACCAAATTTCTGTTAGACGCGGGCCCAATCCGGGACGCGTCGCCGACCGCGCCGCTACGGGGCGCTGAAGGCCCATGTCGCTTCATACGGAGGATATGATCATGTTGAACTACGACTTTTCGCCGTTCTACCGTTCGACCATCGGTTTCGACCGGTTGCTGGGGTTGCTCGACAAGAGCGCGGGCCTGGAGGCCAGCGCGCCGACCTATCCGCCCTATAACATCGAACGCATGGGCGAGAACGCCTACCGCATCACGCTGGCGGTCGCCGGCTTCGCCGACTCCGAACTGACAGTGGAGACGCGCGAGGGAGTCCTGACGGTGCGCGGCGCCAAGAGCGCCCAAGAGAAGGATGAGAAGCGCGAGACGCTCTACCAGGGCATCGCCGCGCGCGCCTTCGAGCGGCGCTTCCACCTCGCCGACCACGTGACCGCGACGCAAGCGGCGTGCGAGAATGGGCTGCTGCACATCGACCTGGCGCGCGAAGTGCCCGAGGCGCAGAAGCCGCGCGCGATCCCGATCCAGGCTGCGGCCAAGACGATTGAAACGACGGTCGTGGCGCCGCAGAGCAAGCAGGCGGCCTAAAGCGCCGGCTCGCAGCGAGGGCGCCCTTCGGGGCGCCCTTTTTGTTTGTCCAAGGCGGCTGGGAGCGCCGGCTTCTGCGCCTCAATCCAGCGGCGTGACCGGGATGTCGTTGACCGCCTTCGACTTGGCGGGCGCGGCCGCAGCGGCCGGCGGCGACGGCTTGACGACGCTCGGCGCATCCGCCTTGGCCGCCTCGAGCGACGCCGCCGGGGACGGCGCTGCGGCTGGAGCCGGACTCGCCGGCGCGGCGGCGGCGCTCGGCGCCGGGCTCGGCGAGGCCGGAGCGGCCGCAGGCGAAGAGAAAGCCGCCGGCGAAGCGGGGGTCGGCGCAGCCGGAGGCGGAACGACGACGGCGGGCGGCGGGTTGTTGACATTGGCGACCGGCGCGGGCTTCGGCGTCCACTTCGGCTTGGTCTCGGCGGCCTTCGGCTTGGCCTTGGGCGCCTCGAGGACTTCAGGCTTTTGCGGCTCGAAAGAATCCGGCGGCGGCGCGTCGGGGCCGATCGCCGCGGGCGGGCGCGGCCCATTCCACATGCGCGGATCATCGCTCCATGCGGACGGCGGCGGCGCCGAAGCCTCGCGCCAACGGTCGGGGCGGCCGCGGTAGCGCTCGACGATGCGCCCGCTCTGGGCGTCGATGACCAGCCGCTCCGGGCCCTCGCCGCGGACAATGACGTCGGCGAGATAGACGTCGCCGCGCATCGTCAGCGGGCCGGTGAGGGCGTAGCCGGCCGCCTCCAGCCGCCGTTCGATCTCGTAGGGAGACGGATTGCCGAACAGAAAGAAGAAGCCCTGCGCGTATGCCGCGGTCGGCGGCGCAAGGAGAACGAGCGCGGCGGCGGCCCATCCCCATCGGCGCGAGGGCTTGCTGTGCTGAACCCGGCTCATTGTTTCGGACTCCCCATTCGGGCGGTCGACACCCTCAATCTTTGCGCGAATTGCGGCTTCGTTGCGGCGCCCCGGCAAGCGCCAGCAGCGCGTCGACTTCGGCCTCGCCGGTCTCGAACGACGTCACCAGCCGCACCATCGTCTCGCCCGTCCCGGGCGCGAGATCGGGACGCGCCGAGCGCGTCGACCAGTCGTGGAACTTGGCCCCCGCCGCGCGCCAGCGCGCCAGCGCCGCGTCGGGCGCGACGACGAAGACCTCGTTGGCCTCGACGGGAAAGGCGAGGCGCAGGCCGGGCGCAGCCGCGAGCCCCTCGGCGAGACGGCGCGCGGCGGCGTTGGCGCGCCGCGCCAGATCGAGCCACAGATCGTCGGCGAGCCAGGCCTCCATCTGGGCGCCGAGGAAGCGCCCTTTCGACAGCGTCTGCCCCGCCCGCTTGCGCTGATAGGGCATCGCGCCGGCTTTGTCGGGATCGAAGACGATCACCGCCTCGCAGGCGAGCGCGCCGTTCTTGGTCGCCCCCAGCGACAGCACGTCGACGCCGGCGCGCCAGGTGAGTTCCGCCGGCGCCGCGCCGGTCGCGGCCACGATATTGGCGAAGCGCGCGCCGTCCATGTGCACGCCCATCCCCGCCGCGCGCGCGATCGCCGCCAAGGCGGCGATCTCGTCGGGCCGGTAGGCCGTCCCCGCTTCCGTCGCCTGGCTGAGCGACAGCGCGCCGGGCTGGCTGGTCTTGGCTTGGCCGCGCGGGTAGCGCGCCAGCGCCTCGACGAGCGCGGCGGGCTGGATTTTGCCGTCGCCGCCGGGGACGCCCACGATCTTGGCCCCGGCGGTGAAGAATTCCGGCGCGCCGCACTCGTCGTCGATCACATGCGCTTCCTCGTGGCAGAACGCGGCCTGCCACGGCGCCGCAAGCGCGGCGAGCGACAGCGCATTGGCGGCGGTGCCGGTGGCGACGAGAAAGACCGACGCCTTGCGCTCGAAGATTTCGGCGAGCCGCGCTTGCGCGCGCGCGGTGAAATCGTCGGCGCCGTAGGCGGGCGCGTTGACGCGGCTCGAGGCGGCGATCGCATTGAGGATCGGCGCCGCCACCCCCGCCGCATTGTCGCTGGCGAAATTCATCCCTGCCGATCCTTGAGGCCGCCCCGCAGCGCGCCTGTCATGCCTCGCGCCGGGGCGGGTTGGCAATCCGCGCCGTCGCGGCGCGCGGCGAAAAAATGAGTTTCAGCGCCGGCGTCTGTCTTGTATCGTGACCGCGTTTCTGTCATGGTTTGCCGAGATAGGACAGTTGTGCTGACCATTTGCCGTCGGCGCGGCCAGGGCGTTTTGCTATGTCGGAAGCAACATTCGCGATGACTCGTTTCGCGACGGACCGAAAAAAACGCGCCGCCTGAAATCCGGGCGGCCGTAGACCAACGCCGCCGAACCTGTCCAACAGCAAGCAAAATCGACTTGACGAACGACGCTCGGAACGCAGCGCGACCGCGCGGGGGAGTGGAGAGATGAACGCCAAGACCCACCAGACCCAGTCCGGCCGCCCGTCCCTGACGCCGGGCGCCGACCCGTCGCTGCCGCGCCCGCAGGGTCTCTACGACCCCGCCAAGGAGCGCGATTCCTGCGGCGTCGGCGTCGTCGCCGACATGAAGGGCCGCGCCTCGCACGCCATTCTCGAAAAGGGCCTGCAGGTCCTGGTCAACCTCGACCATCGCGGCGCGACCGGCGCCGACGCGACGCTCGGCGACGGCTGCGGCGTGCTGACCCAAATTCCTCACCGCTTCTTCGCGGAGGAATGCGCCAAGCTCGGCTTCGCCCTGCCCGCGCCGGGGCATTACGCCATCGGCCAGTTCTTCATGCCGCGCGACGCCGACTCGCGCGCCCGCGCCGAGGCGATCGTCGCCGAGGCGATCGTCGAGGAAGGTTGCGACCTGATCGGCTGGCGCGACATTCCGGTCGACAATTCCGACCTCGGCGAGCGGGTCAAGGCGGTCGAGCCCATGCAGCGCCAGGTCTTCATCGGCCGGCGCGCGACGATCGCCGACGAGGACGCGTTCGAGCGCCGGCTGTTCATCCTGCGCAAGGTGATCTCCAACCGCGTCTACGCCATCGGCGACGGGATCGCCGAATATTATCCGGTGTCGCTGTCGTGCCGCACCATCGTCTACAAGGGCATGGTGCTGGTCAGGCAACTGCCGCGCTACTACAAGGACCTGCTCGACCCGCGCTTCGAGACGGCGCTGGCGCTCGTCCACCAGCGTTTCGCCACCAACACCTTCCCGTCCTGGCGGCTCGCCCATCCCTACCGGATGGTCGCCCACAACGGCGAGATCAACACCCTGCGCGGCAACGTCAACTGGATGGCGGCGCGGCAGGCGAGCGTCGATTCCGAATTGTTCGGCGCCGACATCTCCAAGCTGTGGCCGATCTCCTACGAAGGCCAATCCGACACCGCCTGCTTCGACAACGCGCTCGAGTTCCTGGTGCGCGGCGGCTACTCGCTCGCCCATGCGATGATGATGCTGATCCCGGAGGCCTGGGCCGGCAACCCGCTGATGGACGAGGCGCGGCGCGACTTCTACGAGTATCACGCCGCGGTGATGGAGCCGTGGGACGGCCCGGCGGCGATGGCCTTCACCGACGGCCGCCAGATCGGCGCCACGCTCGACCGCAACGGCCTGAGGCCGGCGCGCTATTTCGTCACCGACGACGGGCTGTTCGTGCTCGCCTCCGAAATGGGCGTGCTGCCGACCCCGGAAGAGAAGATCGTCACCAAATGGCGCCTGCAGCCGGGCAAGATGCTGCTCGTCGATCTGATCGAGGGCCGCATCATCTCCGACGACGAGATCAAGAGCCGGCTGTCGCGCGCCAACCCCTACCGGCAATGGCTGGAGACGACGCAGATCGTGCTCGAGGAGCTCAATCCGGTCGAGCCGCGCGCGTCGCGC